>JAJZBW010000097.1 GCA_021798745.1 Actinomycetes bacterium | reverse complement strand
GTCCTTCTTCACGGTGGTGGTCCCCTTGTCGTTCGAGTGACTTGGCGGTCGCCCGAACACCTACCAGATGGCAGGCGTCAGGCGGGGGACCGCCACCTCAACTTCCACGATGATCGGGACAACCTCCAGACAACATCTGGTGGACTGTCCGGTCGCTCATCTGCGGGGGTCAGCAGGATGCCGCGCCCCATCGACCCTCGACAGCACCGATGTCCACAGACCGCGCAGCGCACTGCAGGCCTCGGGCCGGCTGGCGACGTCGAGCCCCTCGGCGAAGCGGTAGCCGCGCCGCACTTTGCTTCTCACTGTCGCAAGGACTTGGGACCAGAGCTCGGGATCGAGCCGCTCGAAGAACTGCTCGATCTCGCCGGACTGCTCCGAGCCGCCAGAGTAGGGTTCGCCGTTCGCCTTCAGGCCGAAGGTCGTCGCCACCGTGAGCACCCCGTTACCGGCCCAGTAGGCCTTCCACGCCTCGAAGTCCTCGACCAGGGGCTGTTCACCAAGAAGCTCGACGGTGCGCTGACCGGACTCGGGGTCCTCCCCGAGCGTCATCGCGAGCGAGCGTTTGTGGGCGGGCGACAGCGCCGGGCCATCGGCGAGGATGGCCCAAGGGATGCGCATCTGCTCGAGGTAGCTCACCCACGCCCCGAAGTTGCCGTCGCCATCGACCGAGACGATCGCGAGGTTGCGAGCCTCGGCGCTGCTCGCGTCGCTCTCTTGACCGGGGTCGGCGACGACCGCCCGGTCGTTGAACCAGTATCGAAGCGCTCCGACCTCGGTGGGCCCCTCGACGAGAAGGACGCCGCGCGCGAACAGCACATCCTTCGCGTCGGTAGAGCCGGCGAAGATCTGGCGCCAGCGCTCGCGCCACGCTTCGGGCACCGCCTCCTGGGCGACGCCGACGGCCTCGGCACCGTTCTCGGTGCGCGAAAGGCGACGTACGCGCGAGAAGTCCGCCGAGGTCACGGCCGGGACGAGGAACGGGGAGTGGGTCACGACGACGATCTGGCCTTGCTCGCGGAGGTAGCGCAGCAAGCTGCGCTGCCAGCTCGAATGCAGGTGTGTCGCTGGCTCGTCGAGGAAGACGACCTGGTCGGGCCCAGAGGTAGCCGCAGCGAGCGCGACGAGCGCCCCCCATGTTCCGGCGCCAGCGTGCTCGATGGGCACCCAGCCAGCGGGCGAGCCCACTTGTAGCTCGACTTCGAGGCTCGACGTGCGGTCGGACTGCGGCGTCGTGAGCGACGCGGCGAGGTCGAGCTCACGGCCGGTCATCTCGTGGAAGCGCCGCTGGAGCTCCGCGTACCGGGCCCGCTCGTCGGCGGGGCCGTTCTTCTGTCGGGAGAGCTGAAGGGGAAGGTCGCCGGCGTCCTCAACGCTAGGACCCGACCGTGCCTCCTCGAGGGCGTAGGTGCCCCGCGGTGGTCGACGCAGGTTCTCCGTGGTGACGATTCCCTGTCCGAGTAGGTGGCGCAGCACCCAGGGGAAGCTCGGTGGCCGGGAGTTGTCATCCGCGAGCCCGAGCTGGCGAGAGAGCTGCAGCGCAAGTGGCCACTGGACGTCGTTGACCGAGGGACCGATATCCCAGGTCACCGCAGCGCCAGCGCTCTGGGGCAGGAGGTCGGCGAGGGTGAGGTGCCGAGAGCCCCCGAGGCCGTCCTCAAGCTTGGAGACGGCAGCCCGCGCATTAGGCCACACGGGGTGATCAAGGTCGAAGGCGCCATGGGCGCCCGCGTTGGTCGCCACGCTGTGGCCGGTGATGCCGAGGTGGTACGTATCGCCGTCGTGGTCGAACTCGTAGGCGACGGCCCATCTCGCCGGCGAGCGGGCGTCGATCTGGAGGACGATTCGAGCGTCGAGGAGCGAGGCCACGCCCTCGAGCGTCAGCCTCTGCTCCGCAAGGCCGGCGAGTCGATCGTACAGCATGCGCTGGTCCTCGGAGCTTCCCGTCGAGGCCGGGCCGAGCCGCGGCTCGAGCGCCTGTGCCATGACCGCCCGGACGTAGAGCAGGAGGAGGGGCTCCTCGTCGCCGGTGAGGCGGAGACCGAGCACGACTCGTCCCTGCCGGGGACCGTCAAGGCGAACGTAGCGCTGCTCGAAGCCCCCGGGGTGCCCGTGCCGCCTGGCCCGGCAGCGACGAGGTCTCGTACGAGCGTGACGAGGCGAATCAGGTTGCTCTTGCCCACGTCGTTCTGGCCGACGACGACGTTCAGGCCCTCTTCGAAGTTGACCTCCAGCGCAGTAAAGGACAGCAGGTCCGCTACCTGCATGCGAGTCACGAGCACGCTCGCGATGCTGCCAGACGCCTGTATCAGTGGCTCGGGATCCCGGTGACGGCGTCCCGCGCTCTCCCGCGAGCAACCGGTGCGCTCAGCCAACGTCGCCCCCACGCCTGCAGCCCGCGTCATGGGGGCGAGAGCGGCGGGTAGGAGGATGCGGCTGACGCCCGAGGGGCATAGACCGAACCGTCTCGCGTGGTGGATCGGGCCGTCGCCGAATCTGGGGCGGGTGAACACCTGACCGCGCTCGTGTCGCGCACCCCCGCGGGGCACGCCCTCCTCCTACCCGCACGACTGCAGCGACTCCACTGTGCGCACTGCACCGAGCACCGGACAGCCGACCTCGGCCCGCGTCGCGGTGGACGGACGATCCGCCCGGCTCCTCCACGAGCAGTGCCGCGCCGAGCGCGACGACGAGCACGACTCGCGGCTCGTCGGACGCGGGGCGAGGGGCGGTTGACCGCGACGACCGCCGAACTGAGCCGAACGCCGGCGACGACGCCCGCCGCGCGGCGACACGACCGGTGCGCCGCGTCGCGGGAGCGCCTCTCGCCGACGGAGTCTGGGGCACCTGCCCGCTGGCGGCCGCATGCCGGCGCGAGCCGCGCGAGACCGTGATCGAACGCGAGCGGTGCCGGGTCGCGAGGTAGTTCCGGACCCCCGGGGCGCGTGGGCCGCGAACGGCGCTCCTCTCCGTCAGCCCCCCGAGGCGAACCGGGAGACCTCGACACGGAGGTGCTCCGCGAGGTCCGCGAGCCCTCCCCCCGTGCCGCTTCCCGCCCCGGCAGCTGCGGCGACTCCTGCGATCTGCTCGTGCATCTCGGTGATGAGCGCGGAGATCCCGGTGATCGCCTCGACCGCCTTCGTGGCGTCCGCCTGGGCCCTCCCGATGTTCTCCCCGATGTCCTGGGACGAGCGCGCGACCTCGTCTGCGAGGCTCTTGATCTCGTTCGCCACGACGTTGAACCCCCTCCCCGCGTCGCCCGCGTGCGCGGCCTCGATCGTGGCGTTGAGCGAGAGGAGCTTCGTCTGGGCGGCCACGGACCGGATGAACTCCGCCGCCCGCCCGATCGCGAGAGACGAGGTGCGCAGCGACTCCACCGTCCCGATCGCTGTGCTCGTCGCGCCCACCGCGCTCGCCGCCCCGTCGGCGAGGCTCTCCGCGGAGGCGCCGAACTCGGTCGACGCGGCGGCGACCTGGGAAGCAACGTCGAGGACGCGCGCGACGAGCTCGCCTCGTCGGTCCTCCTCGGCTCTCCTCTCGTCCGCTGCGCCCTGCATGGACTTCCTCGCGCTCTCGGTACGCGCCGCACCCGCTCGGAACGCGCCGGGCATCCCCTGGAGCAGGAACCGACGGTAGAAACGGCCGTCGCCCGCCGCGGCAAGGGAGGCAGCGGACTCGCGGACGAACGCGTCCGCTACGTCGACGAGGTGGTTCAGCTCGAACCGGAGCTCCTCGAGCTCGATCCCGACCGAGGGGATCCGGACCTCGAGGTCTCCTGCGGAGATCCTCCTGCACGCCTCCACGACGGCGGCCACCCCCCGGCGATAGGCGGCGAGCTCCTCTTCGGCACCCCGGGCACGCGTGCCGGCGGGGCCGTGGTCGTGCGCCTCGCTCCCGGAGGGCTCCGCGGACGCGGGGGACACCTCGAGCGCACGGGGCACCCCGGACGCAGGGGGATCCTCGAGCACGGTCACCCCCGGGCCCCCGCCCGGTTGGCGACCCCCCACACGAACTCCTCGTAGGTCTCGTTCCGCTCGTCGAGGACCGAGTGGAGCAGCCGGCCGGAGGCGGCCATGGACTCCTTCGGGCCCGTGTGACGGCGCTCCTCCGCGAGGAGCTGCTCGTACAGGAGCGCGACCTCCCGCACCGCCGCGGGGTGCGGGCGACGACGGTTCGAGTGGTACCCGACGAGCTCACCCCGCGGGCCGTAGGACGGGGTCACGTGCGCGAAGACCCAGTAGTGCGCGCCGTCCGACGCGAGGTTGAGCACGTACGCGAAGATCTCGCGCCCCTCCTCGATCGTGGACCAGAGGAGCTTGAACACGCTCCGGGGCATGTCCGGGTGGCGGATCACGTTGTGGGCGTGGCCGACGAGCTCGTGCTCCTCGTAGCGGGACACCTTCAGGAACACGTCGTTCGCGTAGGTGACGAAGCCCCTCGTGTCCGTCTTCGAGACGATGATCTCGTCCTCGCCGAAGGTCCGCTCCTCACCGGTCGGGGTCGGAGAGCCCGCCCGCACCCTCACCGCCGCGCTCCGGCCGCGCACCCGTCCACCGCCGTGCAGGGTACGTGCGGGGGTGCGCCGGAGCCGGTCACGACATCACTATCGTCTCCGCCGGTCCCGGGCTTGAGGAGATAGGGACTTTCGGCCCCCCCGCCGTGTCGGGGAGCCGGTACCGCGCCCCCCGGCGGGAGCCCTCCTGCCGGATCGCCCCCGAGGAGACGAGCTCTCGCACCACGCGCGACCACGACGAGTCGTCGAGACCGGTGCGTTCGAGTATCTCCTGCTTCGCAAGTGCGCGCCCCTCGGAGCGGATCGCCTCGACCACCGATTCCCCCGCCGCCCCGTCCCCTCGCCGTCGCGGACGGCCACCGCCGGCACGCGCCGACGTGGGGGGTGCGGAGGGACGGGGCAGGTCGTGGGAGCGCGCGGGCATCGACACGACCGACACCCTGTCCGGCCCGAGCGCGCGACGCGCCGCGGCTCCGAGGCTCGCGTGGTGCGTGAAGAGCACGACCTGTGTCCCGGCCCCGAGGTCCGCGAGCGCGGCGAGCGCCGACTCGGACCTCTCGTCGTCGAAGTTCACGAGGAGGTCGTCGAGCACGACGGGAACCGGCTGCTCGAGACGGGCGAGGTGGTGCTCGATCCCGGCGAGCCGGAGCGCGAGGTAGAGCTGGTCGCGGGTGCCGTCGCTCAGCTGGACCGCCTCGAGGAGCTCGCCGTTCCGGCGGCGCGCGAGGAGCACCTGCCGTTCGCCGTGGAGGTCCGGGACGAGCGCGTCGAACGCTCCGTTCGTGAGCGACGAGAAGACCTCCCCGGCACGCTCGAGCATCGGTCCCTTGTGACGCTCGCCGTACTCCGCGAGCACCGCCCGGAGGACCGCCGCGGCCACGGCGACGCGTGCGTACTCGTCCGCGAACCCCGCCACGAGCGCCAGCTCGCCCTGCGCGTCCTGCTCGAGGTCCGACGCCGTCTCCGAGCCGGTGACCGCGGTCAGTCGCGCCCGTGCCTCTCCGAGCGCGGTCCCCGCCTCCGTGCGCTCCTGCTCCGCCCGGCCGAGGAGCGCGTCGAGCTCCGAGATCGCGTCGTCGAGGGCGTCCCCGTCGAGCCCGACCCCGCCGACCTCCGCGAGGACCTCGGCGAGCGTCCGGCCTGCACCCTGCGCGACGAGGCTCTCCTCCGCCGACGCGATGCGCTCGAGAGCGTCGCTCACCGTCTTCGACCGCTCGATCACCGGGTCGACCGGCACGTCTCCCGTGGCTCCGACCTCCTCACGTGCCCGCGAGAGGGCGTCGCTCGCGCCCGCCAGCTCGGACTCGGCCTTCGCGAGCGCGAGCTCTGCCTGGACGCGCTCGCCGGCGAGAGCGCTCCTCGCGTCGAACGCCAATCGTCCCGACGCGAGCGCACGGGCGAGCGCGTCCACCACCTCGAGCACGGGCAGCCCCGAGGCGCCGATCGTCGCCTCCTCCACGGCGCGAACGTTCGACTCGAACGCCGCGAGGTCCCTCTCGATCCCCGCGACCCGCGCCCGGAGACCGTCCACCTCGCGCCGGTGCGCGGGGAGCACCCGGTAGGCACGCGCCGCGGCGAGCGCCGCCCCCGGGGAGATCTCGGCCGGGAGACGCAGCACGCCGACGGCCCGTCCCCACTCCTGCTCCCACGCGGCGACTCCACGCGCCGCCTCGCCGAGCGCTCGCTCGCGGGCGGCCCGCTCCTCGCGCGAGCGCCGGAGCGAGCCCGAGGCTGCCCGGCGCTCCTCGTCGCGCGCCGCCTCGGCCGCGACGAGCTCCTCCGCGAGCGGCACGAGCTCCTCGAGACGCTCCCCTGACGGCTGCGCACCGAGATCCGCGAGGGCGACGCGGAGGACCCGGTGGTGCTCGGCGACCGACGTGCGCACCGCCGCCACCGCCTCCTCCGCGTCGCGAAGAGCTGCGATGTCCGCGAGCAGAGCACCCGCCCGGTCGCGCCAGTCCCCCATGCGCGCCGGGTCGCCCGCCGCGACCCCGACCGACGACCAGAGACCCTCCCAGGCACCGTCGCGCTCGGCGGACTCTCGCGCTATCTCGTCGCGACGGGAGCCCAGCGCCTCCCTCTGCTCCCTCACGCGCTCGTCCCGGGCCTCCAGGACGGCGAGCTTCGCGAGGTCGTCCGCGTGCGCGAAGCGCTCGTCCGCCGCGTCGTCCGCGTCCGAGAGCGCCCGCGAGAAGGCCTCCGCGAGCGGAACCTCTCTCGCCCACCCCGTCTCGTCCGTCGGCGCGCCCCCGAGGGCATCCCGGACGACCCGCCAACCGGCGTCCCGATGCGCTCGGGCCCTCGCGAGCCGTGACGGTTCGGGGAGCCCGGACGCGCCACCCAGGCGCGCGATCGCGTCCGCGAGAGCGGACGTCTCCTCGTCGAGCTCGCTCTCGCGGCGGCGGACCTCGTCGAGCTCGGTGCGGAGCGACTCGCGGCGCGCCTGCTCCGCGGAGATCACGCTCGCCGCGGGGAGAGCGAGGGACTCGATCTCCCCGACGCTGCGCCCACCGAGCCCGAGACGTGCCGCCGCCGACGCGACCTCCTGCTCCCGTCGAGCGCGCGATGCGAGCATCGCGGCGAGGGAGCGCTCGCTCTCCACGGTCGGACGGACGATCGCGAGCGCGCGGGCGACCTCACCGACGTCCACGGCGCCGGGGAGGGTCTCGAGCAGGAGCTCGGCCGCCGCGACGTCCGCGTCGACGCGCGCGAGCTCCTCCTCGGCCTTCGTGCGCCGGGCGGACTCCTCCCCGCGGCGGCGGGCGAGGTCCTCCACCTGCGCGAGCGACGCGTCCCCGACGACCCTCCCGTCGTCGACGGGCATCCCCAGCGCCGAGAGCGTCTCGGCGAGCTGCTCCTCGGCCTTCGAGAGGGCGCCCTTTCGCTTGTCGAGGTCGGCGGCGTCCTTGTCGTAGCGGTCGACCCCGCGCACGAGCGCGTCCACCTCGCGCGCGTGCTCGAGAAGCCCCGCCTGCACCTCGTGCGACGCGACGGCCTCCGAGAGCCTCTGCACCTCCCCGAGGGACCGGATCCTCTCGCGGCCTGCGGAGGACACCTCGTCGCGCAGGGCCGACGCCCGCGTCACCCAGTCGGACGACCCGACCACCCCCTCCGCGCGCGCCCGCTCGCTCGCCTGCGTCGCGGCGTCCCTCTGCGCGACGAGCGGACGCGCGACTCGGACCCTCTCGAGCCGGTCCCTCTCGCTCCGCGCGTCGCGTGCGGCCGCCTCGGCGCGCCGCACGCGCTCCTCGGCCTCGCCGGCCGCCACGGACATCTCCTCCCAGACGCGCGAGCGCACCCGCGCCTGGCGTGCCGCCGCCATCGTGGTGCGATAGGCGGCGAGCGAGCGAGCGAGCGGCTGCGTCGTCCCCTGGGGACGGAACAGAGCACGCGACCGCTCCTCGAGCGAGGAGAGGGCCGCGGACACCGACCCGTCACCGAGGGTCGCCCCGAACAGGAGCCTGCCGAGCTCGCCCCCGGACTCGAGCAGCTCCTCGGACCCCGCGCGGAGCGCCTCGTGGTCGAGCACGAACAGCCGGCGGTAGGTCTGCTCGTCGACGGGCCCGAGCAGCCGGTCGACCGTGCCGGGATCGACGCGGGCGCCGTCCGCCCCGACCACGGGAGCGCTCCCGAGGCCCTGGCGCACGAGCTCGAGACGCGTTCCCCCGTCCGCTGACAGGACCGCTCCCACCCGCAGCCCCGCGCGACCGTGCACGTGGTCGTCGCGCGCCGCCCGCGGGATCCCGAACAGGAGCGCGAAGAACGCCCGCATCGCCGTCGACTTGCCCGCCTCGTTGGGCCCCTCGACGATCGTCAGCCCCCTCGCGGGCGCGGCGAGGTCGAGGACCACGTCGCGCAGGTGGCCGTACGCGAGGAGGTCGAGCCGCTCGACGCGCACCTACGACCCGCCGCCGAGAGCCGCGAGCAGGAGCGCCTCGCACTGGAGGAGCAGCTCGTCGGTGCCCTCCTCGTCGAGCACGGTCGTCCCGAGGGCGCGCAGAGCGTCCGCCTCCGCACCGATCCTCCCCCGGAGGGACGCGAGCGCCCCCATGAGCTCCGCCCGGCGCGACGGGTCGGACCGGATCGCCTCGAAGGCCGCCGTCACGGCCTCGAGCGCGTCGTCGGGGGCCGTCCGGCGGTCGCCCCGCACGGCGCGGACCTCGACCCTCTCGAGCCAGAGCTCCTCTCCTCCACCGCACGCGTCGACCCGGATCTGCGCCTCGAGGCGCTCCCGGTCGCGTGACCACTCGTCGCAGACCGCAGGGGACACGAGAAGGACGACGCGCGCCGCCACGAGCTCGGTCACCCGCGAGCTCGGGAGCCGCTCGCACGCCGTGACCGCGTCCTCGAGCGCCTCGTCCACGGTCTTCGACTGCGAGGAGTCGAGCTGCACGCGCTCGAACCGCACGGGCGCGAGCTCGCGCGGCTCGACGGACACGACCGCGTCCCCCTCGTACCGCACGACCGTCGCTCCCTTCGGGCCGCTCTCGTTCGCGTGGCGCCCCTGGAGGTTCCCCGGGAAGAGCACGTGGACGCCCTCCCTCACGGAGTGCTCTCGGCTGTGGACGTGCCCGAGAGCCCAGTACTCGTACCCGCGGCGCACGAGACCGTCGAGCGTGCACGGCGCGTAGGGGTCGTGCCCCGGCCGGCCGTCGAGAGCGGTGTGGAGGACCCCGACGTTGAGCGCTCCGGGGACCGGCTTCGGGTAGCGGGCAGAGAGATCGTCGACGACCGCCCGGGTCGGGTAGCTCTGCCCGTGCAGGACCACTCCCGCGCCCTCGATCTCGAGGCTCCCGGGGCCGTCCGTCGGGAACACGTGGACCGAGTCCGGGAGCCGGAGCCGACGGGTTATCTCGCTCGCCGCGTCGTGGTTCCCCAGCGCGACCGCCACGGGGACGCCCGCGTCACGCAGCCTGTGGAGCTGGCGCTGGAGGAAGACGGCCGTGTTGTAGTCGTCGCGGTCCCCGTCGTAGAGGTCCCCCGCGACGACCACGAGCTCGACGGCCTCCTCGAGCGCGAGATCGACGAGACGGGCGAGCGCGCGCCGAGTCGCCCCCCGAAGGCGGTCGCTCGGGGTCCACTCCCCCCGGGGGAGCCCTCGCATCGGGCTGTCGAGGTGCACGTCGGCACAGTGCAGGAACTTCACGACGACTCCTCGTGGCGACCGTGTGGTCGAGCGCATCGTAACAACGGGAGCGCCCGGTGCCCGGGAGGCCCGCGGGTCGGCGACGGGCCGCGGGTCGGCGACGCGACGCCCGCGGGGCGCGCTCTCCACGGACGGGAGGCGAGAGGTGACGGGCGAGATGCGACGGGAACGCGGCGCTCCGACCGGTGTCAGTCGTCACACGTCGAGCGAGCCGACGCGTGGGACCGGCTGCCGAGCGGACGACCCACGGGGACCGGTCCGGCCCCTCACGGGCCCGATCCGCCCTTCAGGTAGCACCAGGGGGTGCTCGTCGAGAGGTTGTCCCGATCATCGTGGAAGTTGAGGTGGCGGTCCCCCGCCTGACGCCTGCCATCTGGTAGGTGTTCGGGCGACCGCCAAGTCACTCGAACGACAAGGGGACCACCACCGTGAAGAAGGAC
>JAJZBW010000096.1 GCA_021798745.1 Actinomycetes bacterium | reverse complement strand
TCGGGTAATTGGACGGGTCAGCGGACGTCATCCCACGTCGGCGCTACTACACGCGTCGCCGCGTGCGTCCTGTGTCGGCGCGGGGCTGAGCGCGCAACCGGCCAAAGATTTTCTCGGACGTGAGCGCGCGGCCAGCGGTGACCGGCGGTCGAGGTCCCAGCTCCACGGCTACTGCAGAGGTGCAGTAGCCGTGGAGCAGCCCCGTGTAGCAGCAGTGGAGCCGGCAGTCGGGGCGTGTGGTCGGCGCAGCGGTGGCGGACCGAGCGGTAACCGTGCCAGATGCCGGGGCCGGTCTCTCAGTCGTCGGCGAGCCGGTACCTACGTGGCGCTTGGCTCACCAGCCGGGCCCGCCCATCGGCTGTCAGTCGCTGGAGAGCATTGGCCACCGCGCCCGGGGAGCGGCCGAGGGCCTTGCCCACCGCGGTCGGCCCCAGCTCCCCAGGGTGGGCGCTCAGGTAGTCGACCACGAGGGCGGCCAGCTCCCCCTTGGCCAGACGGGCCGCTCGCACCCCTTTGCCTACGATCGTGCCGTCCTCGATCGCGTCGCCCGCGATGGTGCCGGTCTCCACTGGCCGGTCGCTGTCGCTGTCACTGCCGCTGACACTCAGTTGGTCCGCCGGCCGATGAGGCTTCGCCGGCACCCACTGGTCCGCCACCCGCCGGCCACCGTCTCGGCCACCGGGGACTCGTCGGGCCGTGCCGGCCGCCTCCAACACGGCCAGGCACTTGGCCGCGGTCGAACGGCCGACACCGGCGGTCTCGGCCAGCTCGATCACGGTCGCCTCGGGCTGGGTGCGCAACGCCGCGGCGACCACCTCGGTCGTGTCCTTCGTCGTTCTGGGCATGGGGTCCTCCTTTTCGGTCTTGGGTCTCCCCGAGGAGCTACCTCCACCTCGGCCTCGATCTCAAGGCCGTCCCGGTCCCGAGACGGTCTCGACCGACTTTGTCGAAAAGCGGGCCATCCACCCTTATTTAGGGGGTGGTACGCCTCCGGCCGTGGGCCGCCCATGGCCACGACTCCAACCATCCCCCGCTGTCCCACCCGTCCCACTCCATCTCGTCCAGCCGTGCCGCTCGCCGTCTGGCCGGTGGCCCAGACCTCTGCCCAATACCAACGCGCCGGGCGCTACCTGCCTGGCTGTGCCGAGCATCCGGCCAAGATGCTCCCCGAGCTCGCCCGGCGCATCGTCGCCGAGTACTCGTCCCCCGGGG
Organism: Actinomycetes bacterium; assembly: GCA_021798745.1. Classification (GTDB taxonomy): domain Bacteria; phylum Actinomycetota; class Acidimicrobiia; order Acidimicrobiales; family Bog-793; genus JAJZBW01. Next base: position 8,907 of record JAJZBW010000096.1, on the reverse strand, counting down.
CCTTGGTCGTCGACGTGATGGCCGGCATCGCCACCACCGTCGTTGAGGCCGCCCTGTTGGGCCGGCGGGCGATCGGCGTCGAGGTCGAGCCCCGCTGGGCCGCCCTCGCCACCGCCAACCTCGACCACATGCTCGACCCCGGCCAGCGCCACCTCGCCGAGGTCCGCGTCGGGGACGCCCGCCGCCTCGGCGACGTGGCCGGCGACCTCACCGGCACCGTCGACCTCGTCTGCACCTCACCGCCGTACGCCTGCGACGTCGGCAACATGGACAAGACCAACTGGGGTGCAGGCGGCGACCTGTGCCCAACCGACACCCGGAACTACTCGACCGACAAGGACAACCTCGGCCACGCCCGCGGCGCCGCCTACGAGCAGGCGATGGCCGAGATTTATGCCGGCTGCCACGCGCTGCTGCGCCCCGGCGGCATCCTCGTCACCGTCACCAAGCACACCCGCCGAGGTGGCCGGACCCTCGACCTGGCCGGCCTCACCAGCACCCTCGCCCGGGGAGCAGGGTTCGCCTACCTCGGCCACGTCGTCGCCCTCCACGCCGCCATCCGTGACGGCGACCTCGTGGCCCGCCCGTCGTTCTGGCAGACCACCCAGGTCCGCAAGGCCCGCGCCCGGGGCGAGCCCGCCCACGTCGTGGTCCACGAGGACCTCCTCGCGTTCTACAAGGCGGCCGCCGATGCCCATTGAGCTCCCGCTGTCGGTCTGGCCGGTCGCCCAGCGCACCGCCCGGTCCCAACGCTCCCGGCGGTACCTCGAGATCTCCGGCACCCACCCGGCCAAGATGCTCCCCGCCATCGCGGCGCGAGCCGTCGCCACCTACACCCGACCCGGCGACATCACGCTCGACCCGATGTGCGGGGTGGGGACCACCCTCGTCGAAGCCGTCCACCAAGGCCGCGACGCCATCGGCATCGAGTACGAGCCCCAGTGGGCCGCCTACGCCCAGGCGAACCTCGCCCTCGCCGCCAGCCAGGGCGCGAGCGGTCACGGCGAGGTGATCTGCGGCGACGGCCGGTCCCTCGCCAGCCTCATCGATCCGGCCGCCCGGGGGCTCGTCGCCCTGGTGCTCACCTCGCCGCCGTATGGGCCGTCGCTGCACGGTCGGGTCAGCGCCGTCCCCGGCCACGGGGTCCGCAAGACCCACGACCGGTACTCGACCGACCCGGCCAACCTGGCCCACGTCGGCCTCGCCGGGCTGCTCGACGCCATGCGGACCCTGCTCCGCGGCGCCGCCCAGGTCCTGCGGCCCGACGGCGTGGTCGCCATGACCGTCCGGCCGTGGTGGCGCGACGGGCAGCTCATCGACCTCCCCGGCGCCCTCGCCCGCGTCGGCGAGGAGGCCGGGCTCGTCCTCTACGAACGCAACGTCGCCCTCCTGGCCGCCCTCCGAGACGGCACCTTGGTGCCCCGGACCTCGTTCTTCGCCCTCGAACAGGTCCGCAAAGCCCGCGCCCGGGGGCTGCCCCGCCTGGTCACGGCCCATGAGGATTTGTTGGTCTGGAGGCGCCTGTAGTGGGAACCGGATGGCGCGGCGTCCGGCAAAGGCGGCGCGCCTACCACCAAGACGAGCTCGTGGTGCTCCCACCCGTCGAGGTGCCCCTCGACGCCGAACACGAACAGCGGGCCCTCATCGCCCTCGCCGACCTCTTGGCGCCGCTCTTCACCACCGCGTCGTTGACGTCGGGCGACAGCGAAGGATCGAGAGACGGGCCGCGGCGGCGAGGGCCGCCGTGAGCTCGTTCGGTGGGCACCTCGCATGGCCTTGACAGTCGGCGGTGACCGAGGTCTCCTCCGAGACCCCGATTCCAAGCCGCACAAGGAAGTCCACCCGTGAAGATCGCCACCTACACCAGGATCTCGACCGACGAGGCCCACCAGCCGTACTCCCTCGAAGCCCAAGCCACCCGACTGCGCTCCTACGTCGACAGCCAGGAAGGCTGGGAGCTGGTCCGCACCTTCAGCGACCAGGCGTCGGGCGCCACCACCGAACGCCCTGACCTCGAACGAGCCCTCGCCGAGGCCCGGGCCCATCGCTTCGACCTCCTCCTCGTCTACCGGGTCGACCGCTTCGCCCGGTCAGTGCGCGGCCTGGCCACGCTGCTCGAGCAGCTCGACGCCGCCGGAGTGGCGTTCCGCTCGGCCACCGAGCCGTTCGACACCGCCACCCCCGCCGGGAGGATGATGGTCCAGATGCTCGGCGTGTTCGCCGAGTTCGAGCGGGCCACCATCATCGACCGGGTCATCGCCGGCATGGAACGCAAGGCCGCCCGCGGCGAGTGGTGCGGCGGCGCACGCCCCTACGGCTACCTCGTCGACCCGGACAGTGGGCACCTCACCGTCAACCCCGACGAGGCGCCTCTCGTGGCCGTCATCTTCGACCGCTACGGCCGCAAGCGACACGGCGCCAAGACCATCGCCACCTGGCTCAACAAAGGTGGCCATCGCACCAAGGCCGGCAAGCCGTGGAACCACATGGCCGTCCTCACCGTGCTCCGCAACCGGGTCTACCTCGGCGAGGTCTACTTTCGCGACACCTACCACCCCGCCCCGCACCCACCGCTCATCGACCCTGGCACCTTCGACCTCGCCGGCCAGATCCTCCGGCTGCGAGGCGAGGAGTACGCACACCGCGCCTCCAACGCCAGCGACTACCTGCTCGCCGGGCTCATCACCTGCACCCACTGCGGCAAGCGCTACATCGGCACCGCCGCGCACGGCAACAAGTACCGCTACCGCTACTACACCTGCTTCTCTCGGCACCGCTACGGCACCACCACCTGTTCATCCGAACGGCTCCCCGCCGACCAGCTCGAAAGCGAAGTCCGCGGCTCGTTGCTGCGCACCATCTCCCGGCACGACCTCCTCGACGCCGCGCTCGCCGCCGGCCTCGCTCGTTCGGGGGCCAAACGCCGCCAGGACCAAGACGAGCTGGGCGTCGTCGAGGCTGAGCTGGCCAAGGCCGAAGAAGCCATCGAGCGATACTTCCTCGCCTTCGAAGCCGGCACCCTTTCTGAGACGACCTGCGGGCAACGCGTCCAGACCCTCGGAGGAAAGATCGCCACCCTCCAAGCCCGCCAGAGCGAGCTGGTCTCGCTGCTCGAAGCCGAGCGGGAGCCCACCGTCACCCAAGCCCACCTCGACGAGCTGCGCCACCACGTCATCGACACCATCGAACACGGCGACCCCGAAGCCCAGAAGGGACTCCTCCAAGCACTGGTCGCCCGAATCGAAGTCGAAAGCCGTACGTCGGTGCGCCCCTACTTCCGAGTCCCGCTCGATGGAGGTGGCCTGACGGAGCCGAACCCTTCCGACATCGGAAAGGTTCGACCACCGTCAGGGTCGGCGCCCCCGGCAGGACTCGAACCTGCGACACGCGGTTTAGGAAACCGCTGCTCTATCCCCTGAGCTACGAGGGCGGGTGCCCCGGACGAACCTGGTGGCGGTAGCGGAGGAGGAAGCCCACGCCCCGCCTCGCGGCCGCCATGCTACCGGAGCGCGCGCGAGCCTCCCGCGACACGCGTTGCCACGCGACCGGCGCCAACCCCCCGCGAGCGCGGGGAGGGGGTTGTCGAGGGGCGCCTTCCCGCGGCGCTCTCTCGGGATCGAAGCCCGGTCGAACGCGGGCCGTGCCGGCGCCGTGCGCGGGGGCGGCTAACGCAGCGCTCCCCGTATCAAGGGGTGGAGCGGACCGTCGAGCGGCTCCGCCCTCTGGACTGCGGCCGCCTGCTCGGCGAGCCGGAGCGCGCCGCGGACGGGGGCGACCGGAAGGTACTGGACGTGGGTCTCCGGGCAGGAGCGCGCGAGCGCGCCCTCGAGGGCGGAACGTAGCCAGGGGGCATTGTTGACGACCCCTCCGGTGGGCACGACGACGCGAGTGTCGGCGCCGCGAGAGCGCGCGATGACGATGAGCTCCGCGAGGGACTCTCCGGAGCGCTCGACGACGGATGCCGCGAGCGGGGAGCCGGCTGCGAGCGCGCGCTCGAGAAGGGGCGGCGCAAGAGCGGACCACGCGGTGGGGTTCAGCTGGGTGGACAGGCGCGCGGGGAGGTCGCGCAGGTCCTCGAGGTCGAGCAGGTCCACGAGAACCTGTTCCAGCGGGTCGCCCGTGAGCCCGCGGTCGACGGCGCGAGTCACGGCTCGTGCGGCGTCGCGGAACAGGCCCGTGCCGCTCCCCTCGTCCCCGAGATACCCGCCCCACCCGCCGACGGTGACCATGGAGCCGTCGCGGTCGTAGCCGACGGCGATCGACCCGGTGCCGATGATGAGCCCGACGCCCGAGGAGAGCCCGGCAGCGGGAAGGACGAGCTCCGCGTCGTTGAACACGAACACGGGGGCGCCGAGGCGCTCCGAGAGGTCGCGTGCGAGGCGCGCGCACTGGTTGCGCGTGTCACACCCGTGTGCGCCGACGACGAGCGCGTCGAGCGTCCGGGGGGAGAGCTCGACGAGGGATCCCGCCAGCCCGGCCGCGATCCCGGGGAGCGCCCCCGCGTACCACGACGCGGTGGGGACGATCCTCTCGAGGGATGCCTCGCCTCCCGCGACCACGACGTGTGCCTTCGTGCCACCGACGTCGGCACCCGCAAACAGACCCGACACCACGCTCCTTGGTTCTCCTCGGCCCGGGGAGGACTCTACTGTGGGGCGTCCGGGGCGAGATCCGTAGGAAGTCCCCGAACCCGCGTCCGTGGGGCGTCCGGGGCGAGATCCGTAGGAAGTCCCCGAACCCGCGTCCGTGGGGCATCCGGGGCGAGATCCGTAGGAAGTCCCCGAACCCGCGTCCGCGCGAGTGCCGGCGGCGCACACGCGTCGCAGACGCGACGGGGGAGACGGCCGGAGCCACGGCCGAGGCGCGTCCCGGCGCTACTAGTCTCGGACGAGTCGCTCGGGAAGGTGCCGGCAACGCTCGTCGCCGTGCACGCCAACGATGGGAGGCTCGCCCGATGAACTACGAGGACGCCGTCGCGTCGCAGCCGGAGAACCTCGAGTCGACACGGGGTCGCGTGCGCGAGGGGCTCGCTGCGGGAGACCTCGCCGCGTGGCGCGCCGGGACGCTCGCCGTCGTCGCGATGGGGGCGGGTTCGCACGCGAGCTGGGCGCTCGTCGACTCGATGCGACGAAAGGGGCGTCGGGCGGTGAGCGTCGAGTCGTCGGCCCTCCTCGAGGATGCGCCACCGTCGGCCTTCGCGGACAGCTTCGTCCTCGTCTCCGAGGGCGGGCGGAGCAGCGAGACCGTCGGCGCAGCATCCCGCCTCGAGCAAGGCGTGCGGCTCGGCCTCACGAACGTCGCGGACAGCCCTCTCGCACGCGCCGTCGACCTCTCCGTGACCGTCGGTCACGGAGAGGACAGTCCGGTCTACACGGTTGGGTACACGGCGACCCTGCAGGCGTTCGGCATTCTCGCCGACGAGCTCGGAGCGGGGGACCCCGAGGAGGACTTCGCAGCCCTCCCCGACCAGATGCGCACGGTGCTCGCCAAGAGCGCGGGCAAGATGGCGGATCTCGCTGCCCGCGTGTCCGGTCTCGGGTCCCTCGACTTCGTCGGACGGGGGTCCTCGTACGCGAGCGCGTCGGAGGCGGCGCTGCTGTTCCGCGAGGCGACCCGGACTCCGACGGCGGCGTTCGAGACACGACAGTACCTGCACGGGCCGATGGAGTCGCTCGGCGTGGACCGGGGATGCGTCGTGTTCGGGGACGGTCGCGAGGTGGAGCTCGCGAGGTACGTGGCGGCACGCGGGCTCCCCGTCGTCCTCCTCACGTCGGCGCCCGTGCCCGAGCAGGACGGGCTCGTCGTCGTCCCGGTCCCGCCGGTCGCGCCCGTGAGCCGGGCGGTCCTCGAGATCGTCCCCGTCCAGCAGCTCGCGGGCGGTGTCGCGCGCGAGCGCGGTCTCGGCATCGACGGCTTCGTCTACCGCCAGGACGACACGAAGTTGCCCGAGTAGACCCGGGTGGAGAGGACGGGGGCGTCCGGGTCAGTGGGGCGAGATCGAGCGACCCACGGCACGGGAGAGCGCTCTCGACGGGCGTCCGCCGGCCTCGCAGGTGCGGCGCTCGCAGCCGTGATGTGGGGGTTCGCAGGAGTCCTCGCGGCGCTCACGACGTGCTCGGGGATCACGACGTCCTTCTGGAGGCTCCTCCTCGGGTCCGTCGTATACGGGATCGCCCTCGTGGCCACGCGGCGGCGGCTGCGGGTCGCCGCGCTCCGCGCGTGCGTGCCCGGCGGGATCCTCCTCGGTGCGGACATGGCCCTGTTCTTCAGCGCGGTCAAGCTGACGAGCATCGCGGTCGTGAGCGTCATCGGCGCCATGCAGCCGCTCGTGGTCGCCCTCGCGGCGCGCTACGTCCTGCGCGAGCGCTCGGGCGCGTGGGACGCCATGTGGATGGCGACCGCGCTCGTCGGGGTGGTCCTCGTCGTCGTCGGGAGCGCCTCGGGCAGCCCGGACAGGCTCACGGGGGACGTCCTCGCGGTGCTCTCGATGCTGTGCTGGTCGGCGTTCTGGGTCGTCTCGAAGAGAGCCCGCGAGACGCAGGGGTCGGTCGAGTACACGGCGGGCGTCACCTTCGTCGCGCTCGTCGCAGTCGCCCCGGTCACGCTCGTCGCAGACCACGGGGTCGGGCACCTGACGGCGGGCGACTGGCTGCCTGTCGTCCTGATCACCCTCGTTCCGGGGGCGGGCCACCTCGTGATGAACTGGACGCACCGGTACATGGCCGCGTCCCTCTCGTCGGTCATCGGCAACCTGAACGCGCTCGTGGCAGCCGTCGCGGCGATCCCGATCCTCGGCCAGCCGATGACCCTGGTCCAGCTCCTCGGGGTCGCAGTCGCCCTCGGGGGGGTCGTCGCGCTCGCCGTGCGCCGCCGCGGCGACGTGACGTTCGGCGTGGACGCGCGCGCCGAGGTCGACGTCGACCCGTGACCGACGCGCCCCCGGACCACCCGAGGGCGCGCAGGAGAGGCCGCCCGGCAACGTCGCGCCCGGGAACCTCGCTCCCGGGCGCCGGGACCGGGCCCTACTCGACGCTCGCTCCCGCGAACATGCCCGCGATGAAGCTCCTCTGGGAGTAGAGGAAGACGAGCACGACCGGGAGCGCCGCGAGCACGCTCCCGGCGGCGAGGGCGCTGTAGCTGTTCCCGTGCGCGCCCTGGAACGTCGAGAGCCCGACCGTCACCGTGTAGCGCGACGAGTTCGACTCCACGACGAGCGGGAGGAGGAACGAGTTCCACGTCCACAGGAAGACGAGCGCCATCATCGTGCGTATCGCGGGGGCGATGCTCGGGACGAGGACCCTCCAGAGCAGTGCCCATCGCGAGGTCCCGTCGAGGATCGCGGCCTCCGTGAGGGAGCGGGGTAGGGAGCGGAACGCGGTCGCGAGCCAGAACGTCCCGAACGCCACGGACTGAGCGACCTGAGGCAGGATCATGGCCCAGTAGGAGTTGAGCCAGCCGAGGCTCTCGAACTGGTAGTACCAGGCGATCACGAGCGTCTCGACCGGGAGCATGAACCCGAGGGCCGAGACGTACAGGACGACTCGCCCTCCCGGCGGGCGGAGCCGCTCGATCCCGTACGCGGCGAGGATCGCGACCACCGCGGAGATCACCATGACCGAGACCGTGACGATCGCCGTGTTGATCATGTAGGTGGAGAAGTCGCCCGTGTGCCACGCGTACCCGAACGCTGCCACCGACAGCGGGTGCGAGAAGCTGATGGACGACGTGCTCGTCGAGTTCACCGGTTCGAGCGAGGTGCTCACGAGGACGGCGAGCGGGTAGAGCGTGATGACCGCGATGACGATGAAGATCGCGAGGGTGAGGACGCGTTCCTGACGAGAGAGCACTACCGGTCTCCTCCGCTGCGCACGATCCGGCCGGCCTCGCGGACGCCGCCTGCCGCGAGAGCCCCGGGGTTGACGGGGGTCGTCACTCCGCCTTCCTCTCGAGGAGCGCGCGGATGCCGAACGTCACGATGAACACGAGGGCGGCGAGGGTGAGCGCGAGCGCCGCCGCGGTCCCGACCTGGCCGAGGTCGAACGCGTCTCGCAGGATGAGGATCCCCGGGATGACGGTCGAGGTGCCGGGGCCTCCTCCGGTCGCGGTGTACACGAGCGTGAATCCCTGGAGCGCCATGACGGTCGTGATGACGATCGCGGCGGCTATCTCCCTCCGGAGAAGGGGGACCGTGATGTAGAAGAACTCGCGGACGAGGCCGGCCCCGTCGATCCGTGCGGAGTTGTACAGCTCCGGCGAGATCTTCTGCACCCCGGAGAGGAAGAGGAGGAAGCACAGCCCGAAGTCGATCCAGACCGCGATGAGACCGAGCGCGGTGAGCGACGACCCGAAGTCGCCGAGCCACGAGGGTCCGACGGCCGGACCGAGCCCGATCGTGTGCAGGAGCCCGTTGAACGAACCGGAGCCCGTCGGGGCGAGGAGCCAGGTCCACACGATGGCGATGACGACGGTCACGATGACCTGGGGCAGGAAGAAGATGGCGCGGAACACGGCGGACCCCCGTGGCTGGACCCGACCGATCAGGCTCGCGACGAGCAGGCCGAGCGCCACGGGGATCAGCGCGAAGAATATGAAGAGGATCCCGATGTGCGCGAGGGAGCTGCTCTCGACGGGGTCCTTCCAGAGCTGCGCGTAGTTGCTGAAGCCGGCGCTCGTGACCGGGCCGACCCCGTCCCAGTTCTCGAAGGAGTACTGGATGTCCTTTATGAGCGGGTAGACGATGAACATCCCGAGGAAGCCCACGGCGGGGAGGATGTACAGGTAGCCCGCGGCGCGGTCCCTGCGCAAAAGGTCGCAACGGACATCTTCGGGACCCTGAGGAGCGCCAAGGGAACCGTCGAGACATGTTGGACCAGCTAGCGGGAACGGTCGAACAGGACCGCGACCGTC
>JAJZBW010000095.1 GCA_021798745.1 Actinomycetes bacterium | reverse complement strand
TCGCCCGACTTCGAGACGCGGCCGCGGACCCAGCCCGTGACCGCCGACTGCCAGAGCATGAGTTGGCTCAACATGTTCGCTTCCTTTGCCGGGTGGGGGCCCGCCCGCTCCCGGCGTCCGCGCCGGCCGTCGTCACGGGCCGAGGCCAGTGTCGCCCCGCGCGTGACCGGGTTTCCATGAGTCGATCGACCCGTTTTATGCAACGATTGTGTGACAAGATACCCGGCGTGGCGGAGGTGCCACGCGGCGTGCTAGTCGAGGCGCACGATCCCGAGCCGTACGGCCTGGAGCACCGCCTGGGTGCGGTCCTGCGCGTCGAGCTTGTCGTAGATGTGGGCGAGGTGGTTCTTCACGGTCTTCGCGCTGATGAACATCTCCGCGGCGACCTGCGCGGTCGACGAGCCACGCGCGAGGAGCTCGAGCACCTCCACCTCCCGTCTCGTGAGCACGTGCGCGGGAGACGCCTCGTGGGAGGCCGCGGCGAGGAAGGACTGGGCGAGCCCGGGTGAGAGCACGGTCTCCCCGGACGCCACGGAGCGGAGCGTCTCGACGATCTCGGCCGTCGTGCAGTCCTTGACGAGGTACCCGACGGCTCCGGCGGAGAGCGCCTCCTGGAGCGTCGTCCCGTCGGCGAACATCGTGAGCATCACGACCGAGACCCCGGGTGCCCGCACGCGAAGCTGCCGGGTCGCCTCGATCCCGTCCTGGACGGGGAGCGAGACGTCCATGAGGACGACGTCCGGTCGCACGCGAGCGGATACCGTGACGGCCTCGGCCCCGTCCGCCGCCTCGCCCACGACCGCGAGCCCGGCGGACTCGAGCGAGCGACGGAGCCCCTCGCGGAGCACCGTGTGGTCGTCGGCTATCACGACCCGTACGACGTGCGCCCTGTTCATCTGGCCTCGATCCTCAGCCGGACCGTGGTCCCCTCGCCCGGCGGGGAGACGAGCGAGAACGACGCGCCGATCGCGTCCGCGCGCTCACGCATTCCCAGTATCCCGAACGCGTCCCGTCGCAGCGGCGCGGTCGCCGCGGTCCCCTTCCCGTCGTCGACGACCTCGAGGAGCGCTCCCGAGGCGTCGCTCGCCCAGCGGACAGCGATCCTCGCGGCCTGCGAGTGCCTCTCGGCGTTCACGATCGCCTCCTGCGCGATCCGCCAGACCTCGCGCTCGACGATCGGCGCGAGCCGTCGTCCGCCGCGACAGTCGAAGCTCGTCGCGATACGCGACCTCTTCTCGACGCGCGCGAGGAGCGTGGTGATCGCGGCGTCGAGGTTCCCGTGGTCACCCACGTCGAGCCGGAGATCGGAGAGCTTCTCGCGGACCTCCGCCGTCGCACCCCGGACCTCGGAGGCGAGACCGGCGATCTCGTCGGCCGCGTGCGAGCCGCCCCTCCCCGCGCCCACCTCGCCGGCTATCCGGTCGAGCGAGAGCGCGACGAACGCGAGGGACTGCCCGACGCGGTCGTGCAGCTCGCGGGCGATCCGGCCGCGCTCCTCCTCGGCGCCGAGCGTTCGGAGCCTCCGGAACCACCGGGCGTTGTCGATCGCGAGGCCCGCGTGCCGAGCGACGTCCCCCACGATCGCGACGTCCCCCTCGTCGAACGCGGGGGCATCCGCGCCCCTCTCGACGGCGAGGAGGCCGACGAGCGACTCGCGCGCCCACAGGGGGATGTAGAGGCCGGAGGTCGTCCCCGTCCCCACCCCCTCGAGGCCTCCGAGCCGTCCCCGCCGGACGGGGCCGTAGGAGCGTGAGGCCTCGCCGAGCACCGCGGGGAGCTCGTCGTCGCGCAGGGCCGTCGGGAGAGCGACCCCCTCCGCGACCGCGACCTCCCACGACCCCCCGCCCTCCTCGGCCGTCGGGTCCCGGAGGAGCAGGACCACCAGCTCCGGGACGAGGAGGTCGCGCAGCCGTGACACGGTCGACGCGACGACCCCCCGGAGGCTGATCGCCCCGGGGAGCGTCGCGGCGCGAGCGTGGAGCTCGAGGAGGAGGTCGTTCACCTCCGTGAGGTTCCTGAGCCTCTCGAGCTCTTCCTCGTCCGCCTCGTCCGCCGCTCGCGGCCGGAGCAGCCAGCGCGAGGACGCCCCGACGATGCAGATGAGCGCGAGAAGCTCGACGCGCTGGGTGGCCCCCGCGAGGTCGACCCCGTCGAAGCCCCCGTAGACGAAGGCTGCGAGCGTCGCGACACCGGCCGCGAGAGGCCCGAGCACGACGACGCCCCGTCCGACGGCGATCCCCGCGAGCAGGAGGCTCGCCCCGAGGCTCAGCAGGAACGGGGACGTGACGAGCCCCGTGCACCCGACCACGACCGAGGAGGCGACGACGTCCCCGACGACCGCGGTCGTGCGTCGCAGCCCGCGCGCCGCGAACCGGAGCGGCCACACGGTCCGGACGAGCGCGAGCAGCACGAGCACGACCGCTCCGGCGACCTCGACGCGGTGCGGACGTTGCACGACCAACGCAATTAGCGAGAGCGTGAGCCCCGTCCAGCGGACCGCGACGCCGATCTCGTCGACGCCCCATTCGCCGAGCGCGCGCCGGTCGCCGAGGAGCAGTCCGGCGGCGATCCGGGGGCGCGGGCGCGTCGCCCCGGGTCTTCCGCTCAGCCGGCTCCGGACCGTCGACACGTCCCGCCCCCTCGTCCCCGCGATCCTCGCGCACCGCCGATCGCCCGGCCCGGGCGTCGCGCACGGGCACGGTGCGCGTGCCCGCTCGCCTGCCGCCCGGTGACCTGTGCGCGTCCCGGGGTCGTTGACTTCTCGCGCCGTGACGTGAACTGTTGTCCGCCGTGGGCCTCGACGCCGCTCCGGGAACGGGCGCCGCCGCGACCCCGCCGCGAGCGACGGAGGCGGGCAGGACGGGGCGCCGAGCGCTCGCCTCGCTCCGGCTGCACCCGGCGGTGGCCGTCGTGGTCGGGGCGTGCGCGGTCCTCTTCCGCCAGGCCATGCGCTCGGCGCTCGCGGGAGACGTGTACTTCCACCTCGCGGCGGGCAACTGGATGCTCGCCCATCACGCGGTCATCCGCACCGACGTGTTCTCCTACACGGTCCGCGGCACGCCCTGGACGGCGGACGAATGGGGCTTCGAGTACGCGCTCGCCTGGCTCGTGCGTGACGTCGGCGACGTGAGCTTCTGGCTCGTCTCTGCGGGCTGCTGCACGGCGGCCGTCGTCCTCGGCGTCGCGACCTGGCGCCGGAACGGGGCAGGCTGGCTGTGGACGGCCGTGCTCTCGTGCCTCGCCACGGCGGGCCTCCTCGTGGGTCTCGCCGTGCGTCCGCAGGACCCGAGCTACATGCTCTTCGCCGCGGAGCTCCTCCTCCTCGCGCTCGCGCGGCGGCGGGCGCTCTGGCTCGCGGCGTTCCCTCCCCTGCTGCTCGTGTGGGCGAACGTGCACGGGAGCTACCTCCTCGGGCTCTCCCTCCTCGCGCTCGAGGTCGTCTGGTCCGTCTTGCCGACGACCGGGGGACGCCTCGCGGTCTCGACGCGCCTCCCGACGCGGGCCGTCGCAGCGGCTCTCGTGGCGTCGTTCGCCGCGACGCTCGTGAACCCGCACGGGCTCGCGCTCCTCGCGTACGACCTCCACGTGTCGACCTCCAGCGAGCTCACCTCGCTTGTCTCGGAGTGGCAGTCCCCGAACTTCCACGACCTCTTCGTCCTCGCGCTCGTCGTCGCTCCCCTGATCTACCTCCTCGGGACCCTCGGGCTCTCGGACCGGCGCGTCGCGCTCGAGGACGTCGTCGTCGCGTGCGGGCTCCTCCTCGCGACGTTCCACGCCGTCCGCTTCCTCCCCTACCTCGTCCTCGCCTGGTGCGCGGTGCTCAGCCGTGCGTCCCCGCTCCGGCGCGAGACGATCCGGCCGTCGCTCGCGACCGTCCCGCTCGCCGCCGTCCTCGCGGGCGCCCTCCTCGCGGGCCACCACCTCCCCGCGGGGTCGCCCCTCCGCGGGCGGAGCTCGTGGGCGACGCCCGTGCAGGCTGCGGCGTACCTGGCGCACCGCCCGGGGCGCGTGTTCGCGACGTACTGGTGGGGCGACTACCTCACCTACGTCGGGATCCCCGTGTTCGTCGACGGCCGGACGGACCTGTACCTCGGGTCCGGTGTGCTCTCGACCTACTCGGAGGTCTCGGGGCTCTCGACGGGCCCCGACACGGTCTTCCGCCGGTTCGACGTCCGCTACGTGCTCTGGAGCCGCGAGAGCGCGCTCGCGACGTACCTGTCCCACGACCCCCGCTGGAGGCTCGTCCTCGACTCGGGGCCCGCGCTCGTGTACGAGCACCTCGGGACCTGGTAGCCCCGGGCGGGCCCGTCGCGACCTCCCGGGCGGGCCCGGGCTCAACGGCGCGCTCGATGCTGCCGTTCGTATGGCGGCGGCCACAGGACGTGGCCGCCGCACCTCGGGAGGTCGTCCCATGTCGGGTGGCACGCGCGTCGCGACCGCCGCCGCCGGTGGCGGCAACGGGGACGGGGGCGCCCGCGGCGAGGACGACCGCATGGACCGGGTCCGCGCGGTGACGCTCGCGGCGATCGCCCTGCTCGCGGCCCTCAACGTCGCAGACGTCGTGACGACCCGCGTGCTCGTCGCGCACCGCGGCGTCGAGGCGAACCCGCTCGCGTCCGTCCTCCTCACGAACCAGACCCTCCTGTGGGTGAAGCTCGCGATCGTCGGCCTCCTCGGGCTGCGAGCCCTGCGGGGCCGGCCGCGCGTCGGGATCATGGGCGCCGCCTGCTTCGCCGCGGGGATCTACGCGACGGCGGTCCTCTCTAACCTTCTCGTCCTGCACCTCGCGACGTCCGGCTGAGACCGGCCCGCCCGGCGGCACCCGCCGCGCCCGGGCGGCACGGTTCGGAGCGCGCCGGCCGGCGGGCCGGTGCGATGATGGGACATGGCCGACGTACGACGCGTGCTCGAGGCGCGCCTCCGCACCGCCTTCGACGTGGTCTCCCCGGGCGCGGACCCCGTCCTTCGCCCGTCGGACCACGCGGACTTCCAGGCGAACGGGGCGCTCCCTCTCGCGCGGGCGCTCGGGCGCGAGCCCCGCGAGGTCGCCGCCGACGTCGTCGCCGCGGCGGACCTCGACGACGTGTGCGCGTCGGTCGAGATCAGCGGGCCGGGGTTCGTGAACCTCACGCTCGCGGACTCCTATGTCGCGGCGGAGCTCGCCGCGGTCGCCCGCGACGTGCGTCTCGGGGTCGCGCCCGTGGCGGAGCCGCGACGGACGGTCGTCGACTACTCGGCGCCGAACGTCGCGAAGGAGATGCACGTCGGGCACCTCCGGGGGACGATCATCGGGGACGCCCTCTGCCGGGTCCTCGGCTTCCTCGGCGACGAGGTCGTGCGAGAGAACCACCTCGGCGACTGGGGGACCCCGTTCGGGATGCTCATCGAGCACCTCGTCGACGTCGGGGAGTCCGAGGCCGTCGAGGAGCTCTCCGTCGGCGACCTCGACGGCTTCTACCGCGACGCACGCGCCGCGTTCGACGCGTCCGAGGACCTGCGGGAGAGGAGCCGCCGGCGGGTCGTCGCGCTCCAGTCGGGCGACGTCGAGACGCTCCGTCTCTGGCGTGTCCTCGTGGCCGAGAGCGTCCGGTACTTCGACGACGTCTACCGCAAGCTCGGAGTGCTCCTCGGCCCCGACGACGTCGCCGGGGAGAGCGCGTACAACGAGATGCTCCCGTCGGTCGTCTCCGACCTCGAGGCCGCGGGGCTGCTCGTCGAGAGCGACGGGGCGCGATGCGTGTTCCCCCCGGGCTTCGAGAACCGCGAGGGCGACCCCCTCCCGCTCATCGTGCAGAAGTCCGACGGGGGTTTCGGGTACGCGGCGACCGACCTCGCGTCGATCCGGGACCGGGTCGACCGCGTCGGGGCCGCACGGCTCCTCTACGTCGTCGGCGCTCCCCAGTCCCAGCACCTCGCGATGTGCTTCGCGGTCGCCCACCTCGCAGGATGGCTCCCCGAGGGCGTCGAGGCCGTGCACGTCGCCTTCGGGAGCGTCCTCGGTCCGGACCACAAGATGCTCCGTAGCCGCGCCGGGCGGTCCGTCAAGCTCTCGTCCCTCCTCGACGAGGCCGTCGAGCGCGCCGAGGCGACGGTCGCCGCGAGCGGACGCGACCCGGCCGGGTCGCGCGCCGCGGTCGCCCGCGCCGTCGGGATCGGGGCCGTGAAGTACGCGGACCTCTCGACCGAGCGGTCACGCGACTACGTGTTCGACTGGGACCGGATGCTCGCGTTCGACGGGAGGACCGCCCCCTACCTCCAGTACGCCCACGCCCGGATCCGCTCGGTGCTGCGGCGCCCCGAGGCCGTCGCGGCCGGTGCGGGCGACGCTCCCGTCGCCCCGTCGGTCCGCGAGCCTGCGGAGCGCGCCCTCGCGCTCGAGCTGCTCGGTTTCGAGGCGGCCGTCCGCGCCGTCGCGGACGAGCTCGCCCCGAGCGTGCTCGCCTCCTACCTCTACGACCTCGCGACCGCGTTCACCGCCTTCTACGAGACATGCCCGATCGCGAAGGCCCCCGAACAGGCGACACGCGAGAGCAGGCTCCTCCTCGCGCGGCTCGCCGCGGACGTGCTCGCGCTCGGTCTCGACCTCCTCGGCATCGAGGCGCCCGACTCGATGTGAGCCCCTCCGGTCGCGCGGGGCGGCGAGCTCAGCGGGCGGGTGCCGCCCGGACGAGCCGGACGACGACCGACTTCGACGTGGGCGTGTTGCTCCCCTCGGCGGTGCTGTCGAGCGGGACGAGCACGTTCGTCTCGGGGAAGTACGTCGCGCAGCACCCGCGTGCCGTCGGGTAGCCGACGACCCGGAACCCCGGCGCGACCCGGGTCGTCCCGCGGTGCTCCCCGACGATGTCGACGACCTCCCCGTCCACGAGCCCGAGGCGAGTGACGTCGTCCGGGTGCACGAACACGACCCGGCGCCCCCCGTGCACCCCGCGGTAGCGGTCGTCTTGGCCGTAGATGGTCGTGTTGAACTGGTCGTGCGACCGGACCGTCTGCATGAGGAGGTGCCCGTCGGGGACCTCGACGACCTCGAGCACGTTGACCGTGAAGCGCGCCTTTCCCGTCGCGGTCGGGAACTCCCTCCGGTCGCGCGGGGCGTGCGGCAGGACGAACCCCCCGGGGCGCCGCACGCGCTCGTTGAAGGACTCGAACCCCGGGACGACCCGGGAGACGTGGTCGCGGATCACGTCGTAGTCGTCCGCGAGCCCCTCCCAGGCGACGGGGGACTCCGGGCCGAGCGTCGCCCGGGCGATGCCGCACACGATCGCCACCTCGCTCCGCAGCGAGCCCGACGCAGGGGGGAGGGTCCCCGCGGACATGTGCACCGCGCTCATCGAGTCCTCGACGGTCACCGACTGCGGACGACCGGCCCGGACGTCCTCCTCGGTGCGCCCGAGGCACGGGAGCACGAGCGCCTCGGCCCCGGTGACCGCGTGGGAGCGGTTGAGCTTCGTCGACACCTGGACGGTGAGCGCGCACGAGCGGAGCGCGGACTCCGTGACCGCCGTGTCCGGGGTCGCGGAGGCGAAGTTCCCCCCGAGCGACACGAACACCGAGACCGACCCGTCGCGCATCGCGCGGATCGTCTCGACGACGTCGTGCCCCGGGACGCGCGGCGGGGAGAACGCGAACTCCGCGCCGAGCGCGTCGAGGAACGAGGCGGGCGGGCTCTCGTTGATCCCCATCGTCCGGTCCCCCTGGACGTTGCTGTGCCCGCGCACCGGGCAGAGCCCCGCCCCGGGCCGCCCGATGGCCCCGCGCAAGAGCAGTACGTTCACGATCTCCCGGATCGTCGGGACCGAGTTCCTGTGCTGGGTGAGGCCCATCGCCCAGCACACCACGACTCGATCGTGCGCCGCGAGGAGCTCGTAGGCGGCCGTCAGCTCGGACCGGTCGAGCCCGGTCGCCGCGTCGACGGCCTCCCAGTCGAGCCCGCGCACGTGTGCCGCGTACTGCTCGAACCCCTCGGTGTGCCCGGAGACGAACTGCTCGTCGACGACCGGGGCTCCCGAGTCGTGCGCCTCGAGGAGCATCCTCCCGAGCGCCTGGAACAGCGCGAGGTCGCCGTTCACCCGAATCTGGAGGTAGAGGTCGGCGAGGTCCGTGCCGGACCCGAGCACGTCCGACGCGCGCTGGGGGTGCTTGAAGCGGATGAGCCCCGCCTCGCGGAGCGGGTTGACCGCGACGATGCGCGCCCCGTTCCGCTTCGCCCTCTCGAGCGCGCTGAGCATGCGCGGGTGGTTCGTCCCGGGGTTCTGCCCCACGACGAACAGGAGCCCGGCGCGCTCGACGTCCTCGAGCGAGACGCTCCCCTTGCCGATCCCGATCGTCTCCCCGAGAGCGGCCCCGCTCGACTCGTGGCACATGTTCGAGCAGTCCGGGAGGTTGTTCGTGCCGAGACAGCGCGCGAAGAGCTGGTAGCAGAACGCCGCCTCGTTGCTCGTCCGACCCGAGGTGTAGAAGGCGGCCGCGTCCGGGCTCGGGAGCGCACGCAGCCTCTCCCCGACGAGCGCGAACGCGTCCTCCCAGGAGATCGGCGCGTAGTGCGTCGCCCCCGGGGCGAGCCACATGGGCTCGGTGATCCGACCGGACTTCCCGAGCTCACGCTCGTCCATCCGCGCGAGCTCGGCGACGCCGTGCGACGCGAAGAACTCCCTCCCGACCCGGCGCGTCGTCGCCTCCTCGGCGACCGCCTTCGCGCCGTTCTCGCAGAACTCGACGTGCCCGCGCTCCGACGGGTCGGGCCACGCGCATCCCGGGCAGTCGAACCCGGACAGCTGGTTCACCCGGGCGAGGGTCCTCAGCGACCGGCGCACGCCCATCTCCCCGAGCGCGTGCCGGGCAGTCGACAGGACCGCGGGGACGCCTCCCGCGACGGTCTTCGGCGGCCCGACCCTGAGCCCCGGCTCGGGTCGGGCGGTCCCGTCGTCGTCTGCGCGCATCCCACGCCTCCCCACCCGGTGCGCCCGCGGCGCTCCGGAGCTAGCCCTCCAGGATCCGCTCGCGCCCCGAGTACACGGTGCACCGGTCGCCGCGCACGAAGCCGACGAGGGTCATTCCCGTCTCGCCCGCGAGCCGTGCCGCGAGGCTCGTCGCCGCGGACACGGCCGCCACGAAGGACACCCCCGCCTGGAGCGCCTTCTGGACGATCTCGAACGACACCCTCCCGCTCACGACGAGAACGGCGTCGTGGGCGGGGAGACCCCCGTCGAGAAGGGCCCATCCGACGACCTTGTCGACGGCGTTGTGCCTCCCGACGTCCTCCCGGAGCGCGAGCACCTCCCCGGAGGAGCGCACGAGCGCCGCCGCGTGGAGCCCCCCCGTCGCCGCGAACCCCCGCTGGCCCGAGGAGAGGAGCCCGGGGAGCCGTGCGAGGAGGCTCCTCGCGACGAGAGGCCCGGGCGCCACCGCGGGGTGCTCGCGGCCGCAGGCCGCCTCGATGGACGCGCTCCCGCACACCCCGCACGCGCTCGAGGTCACGACGTTGCGCGCGTGCACCTCACGGGCGGGGGGCCGGCGGAGGTCGGCCGTCACGACGTTGTACCTCTGCTCGGGCTCGATCTCCCGGTCGAGGCAGTAGGCGACCGACCGGATGTCCTGCGTGCCGGACACGATCCCCTCGGAGAGGAGGAACCCCGCGACGAGCTCGACGTCGTGACCGGGGGTGCGCATCGTGACCGAGAGCGTCGACGCCGTGCGCCGGCTGTCCCCGCCCGGGTAGGTGAGACGGATCTCGAGCGGCTCCTCCACGGCCAGCCGGTCCACCTTCGGGCGGAGCGTCCCGTGCTCCCCCTCGTACACGGTCCGCTCGCTCGTCGGAACGCGGCCGGCGGTCACGGCGAGGTCGAGCGTCGCGGCCTCCCCGGCGCGCCCCGGCGGGCCGGACCCTGTCACGGGCGCGCCGCGGGAGGTCCGGAGAGGCGCCGGGCGAGCTCGAGGGCGTCCGACGCGGAGCGGCCTGCTCGCGCCGCCAGCCAGCACGCGACGGGCGCCGCCGTCCGTTCCGACGCGTGCGCGGCGACTCCCGCGAGCCCGAGCACCGCGTCGACCTCGGCGCTCGTCGGCGGGTCGGTCCCGAGCTCCGCGGCGAACGCCGCGAGCCACTGCTCGCCGGTCGTGCCCATCGCCCCCCGATCGTACCCGGGGCG
>JAJZBW010000094.1 GCA_021798745.1 Actinomycetes bacterium | reverse complement strand
GCTCTCCCGTCCCGACGCTGTCCCCCCGCCCGCGAGCAGCTCGCGCGAGCCGCGGATCTTCGAGAGGTTCACCCCCGATCCCGACCCGCCCTTGAAGATCGTCCCCTCCTCGACGTACCAGTTCAAGATCGCGGACATCGAGTCCTCGACGGCGAGGATGAAGCACGCGGATGCCTGCTGCGGCACGCCGGCGACCCCGATGTTGAACCACACAGGCGAGTTGAAGGCCGCCTTCTGGGTCGCGACGAGGTACGTGAGCTCGTCGTGGAACGCCTCGGACTCGGACTCGTCCGCGAAGTACCCGTCTGCCACCCCCCAGGCCGTGATCGTGTCCACGACCCGGTCGATCACCTGGCGGAGCGACGTCTCCCTCTCCGGCGTCCCGAGCGTGCCCCGGAAGTACTTCTGGGCGAGGATGTTCGTCGCGTTCATGCTCCACGTCGCCGGGACCTCGACGGCGAGCTGCTCGAACGCGACCGCTCCCGTCCGGTAGTCGCTGATCCGCGAGTCCCGACGCTCCCACGCGAGCGTCTCGTAGGGGTGGCGACCGGCCACGGTGAAGTGCCTCCGGATGCCGATGTCGACGCGCTCGTCTGCAACCGCCATGTCCGCCTCCCGGGGCCTTCGATCGATCCGTTCCGCGTCTGCCGCCCCCCGGGTGACGGACGCTGCGGCTCCCGCCGCAGCGTCCTGCCTAGCCACAACATCTTGTGTCTCGGGGGCGTCCCACTACCAGATGCGGATCAATTACACCACCGTAGTTACGCGCCTGTCAACGCCCGATCCTGCCGTTCCGAGAGGCGGGTGGCGGGCGGCGCGGTCAGAGGCGAGTGAGCGTGCGGGCGCGGCGTCGCGGTCAGAGGCGAGTGAGCGTGCGGCGGAGCGTGCGCATCGCCTGTGCGATCCGCTGCTCGTTCTCGATGAGCGCGAAGCGCACGAACCCATCCCCTCCGGGCCCGAACCCGACGCCCGGGGAGGTCGCGACCTTCGCGTCGGACACGAGGAACTTCGCGAACTCGAGCGAGCCCATCGCCCGGTAGGGCTCGGGGATCGGTGCCCACACGAACATGGTTCCCTTCGGACGCGGAACCTCCCAGCCGATCCGCTCGAGACCGTCGCACAGCGCGTTCCGCCGGTGGAGGTAGATCTCGTTCACGACCTTCGGGTAGTCGGGAGCCTCGTTCATGGCGACGATCGAGGCGATCTGGATCGGCTGGAACGTCCCGTAGTCGAGGTAGCTCTTGAGCTTCGTGAGCGCCGCGACGACCTCCGCGTTGCCGACGAGGAACGCGACGCGCCACCCCGCCATGGAGAACGACTTCGTCAGCGTGTACAGCTCGACTGCCACGTCCGACGCGCCCGGGACCTGGAGGATCGACGGTGGGCTGTACCCGTCGAAGGCGGTGTCGGAGTACGCGAAGTCGTGGACGAGCACGACACCGTGCTCGCGAGCGAAGTCCACGAGGCGCTCCATCGTCGCGAGGTCGATGCACGCGGTCGTGGGGTTGTGGGGGAAGGAGAAGATCACGACCTTCGGCTTCGGCCATGCGGACTCCCACGCCTCGACGAGGTTCCCGAAGAACGCCTCCCCGGCACCGACCTCGTCCGCGGTCCCGAGCCCTTCGAGGCGGACCATGCGGACGTCCGCACCCGCGAAGAGGGGCGCGTAGATGTGGATCGGGTACGAGGGAGCCGGAACGAGAGCGGTGTCCCCCGGCCCGACGAGGACCCACATGAGGTGCGAGAGGCCTTCCTTGGCGCCGATCGTCGTCACGACCTCGCGCTCGGGGTCGACCGTCACCCCGAACCGCCGCAGGTAGAGGTCCGCGACGGCCTGGCGGAGCTTCGGGATCCCCCGCGACGCGGAGTACCGGTGGTTGCGCGGGTTGCGCGCCGCTTCGACGAGCTTGTCGACCGCCACGTCCGGCGAGGCGATGTCGGGGTTCCCGAACCCGAGGTCGATCACGTCGTGCCCGGCCCGACGCGCCCGGAGCTTCAGCGCGTCGATCTCCGCGAACACGTAAGGGGGAAGCCCGTTGATCCGCCGGAAGTCCATCGCCGAAGGCTACCCAAGCGCGAGGCCTGCAGCGGACGCCGCAGCGACGACCGGCTCGGACGAGCCGGCCCACCCGGCCACCGCCCACGAGGCCCCCGCACGAGCGAGACCCGAGAGGAGCGCGGCCGCCGCTCCGACGTCCTCGGGGAGCATGCCCGCCCAGGTGACCTCCCCGTCGAGAGCGGCGCGCGCGACCGCCTCCGGTGCCGCCCCCCAGAGGTTGAGCGCAGCTCCCACCTCACGTGCGATCGCGTCCGTCTCCGGCGCCCCTCCCCCGACCCACGCGGGCACCCCGTCGAGCGAGAGCCGCGTCACCACCGAACGGACCCTCTCCCGACGGGTCGCCGGCGGCTCGAACGCGACCCCGTACGCGAGGTTCTCGGCCGCGCTCTTCGCGTCGCCCGCCCCGATCGCGACGACCGCCCGGCCCGAGCTCAGCGCGTGGAGCGTCACGAGCTCTGCGACGAGCACCTCGTCGGGGACGAGCCCCACCCGTGCGACGAGCGTTCCGAGCGCCACCCGCGAGGTCCGGGCCGACACCGCTCCGAGCAGCGGGTACGGGGAGATCGCCGGGCGCCCGGGCTGGCCCATGGGCCAGAGGTGATCGTACGCGAACACCCCGTGCAGCCCCGCGCGCTCGGCCTCGTCCGCCGCCGCGAACGCAGGTGCCGCCGAGGGCTCGAACGTCGGGAGGACGATGCCCACGCGCATCGCGACGGGAGCCGCTCCCGAGCGCACCGTCAGCGCGCCGACTCGACCCGGCTCTTCAGGTCCCGGATGGCCGCGTGGAGGATGTGGCCCTCCGCGCGGCGCTTCACGAAGTTCGGGATCGGGACCTTCAGCTCCACGGCGAGCTCGTAGGTCACCTCGGTCGTTCCGTCCGCCCCGGGCCGGAACGCGTAGCGCCCGTCGAGCCGGTGCGTGAGGTCGCCCTCCTTCTGCACCCAGGACACCTCCCCGGGGGCACTCGAGTAGTCGTAGGCGAGCACGTAGCTCGTGCTCCTCCCGAACGCGCCGGCCCGGAAGCTCACGACGGAGGCGCGTCCCTGCTCGTCCCTGCTGAGCACGTGGACCTCCTTCAGGTCCGCGACCCACTCGGGGTACCGCTCGACGTCGGTCACGACCGCGAAGCACTGCTCGGGCGACCCCACGATGACCATGTGCTCGGCGGTGCGCTCCACGACCCTGCTCCCTTCGACGACACGCCACCGCGGCCCGCCCGCCGGCCTCCCAACGCGCCGTCAGGCCTGTGTACCACCTCGCGCGGGTGCCTGCCCGCGATGCGCTCCCCGCACGGGCTCGCTCGCGCGACGCTCAGCCCCCCGCCGCCTCGATCGCCCCTGCGAGACGACGCGCGAGACGCCCGTACTCGAACTGCTCGACCGCACGCAGCCTGGCAGCGGCCCCGAGCCGGGAGCGAAGCTCCTCGTCGTCGAGCAGCGCGGCGAGCGCGGTCGTCGCGGCCGTGAGGTCGCCCGGACGGTCCACGACGATCCCGGTCACCCCGTGCTCGACGGCTTCCTCCGCGCCCCCGCTCCGTCCCGCGACCTGGGGCACCCCGGCCGCGGCCGCCTCGAGGAACACGATCCCGAAGCCCTCCTGCTCGAGCCCGAGCCACCGGTTCCGACAGAGCATCACCCAGAGGTCCGCCGCCGCGTCGAGCGCCGGGAGGTCCTCGTCCGGAACCCGACCGAGGAACCGCACGGGCGCGCCGAGCCGGGCCGCCATCCGCTCCAGACGAGACCGGTCACGACCCGCCCCCCCGATCGCGACGCACAGGTCGCCTCGGCCGCGAGCGAGCTCGGCCGAGGCCTCGACGAGCACGTCCATCCCCTTTCGCGGCACGAGCCGGCTCACGCTCACCACGAGCCGACCGACCTCGGGGAGCCCGAGCCTGCGGCGCGCCTCGGCGCGACCCTCGGGCGCGAGAGGTCGGAAGCGCTCGACGTCGACCCCCGGGGGCACGACGACGCTCGGAGGGAGCCGTCCTCCCGTCGAGCGCGCCGCCTCCGAGAGCGAGTAGCCCCCCGCCGCGACGAGGAGGCTCGCGCGCCCGACGACCCGAGCGAGCAGTGCGCGTGTGACGGGCAGCCTCGCCGGCACGGCGACCTCCGCCCCGTGGAGCACGACCGCGTACGCGATCCCGAGCTCCGGCCCGACGAGCCCGACGGGCAGGGCCGGGTCAAGCACGACGAGCGTCGCCCCGATCTCGCGCGCGAGCGACGCGATCCGGGCGCGGAGGGACCGTGTCGGCAGGAGCATGGGCACCTCGACACGCTCGATCCGGAACCCTGCCGCCCGGTCGAAGGACCGCGCGTCCGGGTGGTCGATCGTGAGCACGGCGAAGTCGTCCGGGGGCAGCCGTCGCCAGAGCTCCCAGAGGTAGGACTGGATCCCTCCCACCTTCGGCGGGAAGTCGTTCGTCACGAGCAGGTGCGTCACGGACGACCCGCCCCGTCGTCGGCCCCCCGGCGCCTGCCTCGCGCCGCGCCGGTGGCCTCAGCCGACGCGCCGCTCGTGGCGGAGCGCGGGCACGAGACCAGCCCCCTCGAGGAGCCGCATCGCCCGCGCCTCGTCGGCGTCGATGACGACGGCGTCGTGGGGCTCACGGCCGAGCAGGAACGTGACGACGCAGTCCTCGCACGCGGCGCTCGACTCGAGCACGCAGTCGCCGCAGCTGATCGTGACCGTCCCTTGCGCCATCTCGCCACCTCCGGGTCGCCGTTCGGGAGTCTCCCGCCGGCCGGCTCGTACGTGGCCATGATGGCGCCCGGGTGTGTCAGCGGCCCTCCCCGGGAACGGCGCTCACGAGCGCGACGGAGCGCTGCCCGGACGGCGCGGCACGCTCCCGTCGGACGGGGCTCCTGCGACCGCGTCGGCGTGGTCGGGGCCCGGGACCGCGTCCGGGCCTGCGCCCGCGTCGCCGAGGACCTCGACGGCGGAGGAGCTCCCGCACCACCGGCACGTCACCGACTCGACGACGATCGAGAGCACGTCCTCGTCCTCGACCGCACAGCCTCCCCCGAGGTCGTAGTGGTGGAAGGCGCGCGTGCGCGTCGTGGACAGGACGTCGAAGCGCGTGCGGTTCCCGCACCCCGCGCACCGGTACCGGGTCGTCACCGGCGCAGCGTACCGTGGTCGGGGGAGCGCGGGGATGCGTCCCCCGTTCCCGGGGAGGAGATCTCCGCGAGAAGGGCCGCCGCGAGCGAGCGGAACGCACGACCCCTCGCGGAGACCGCGTGCTTGGCCTCCGGGTCGAGCTCGCCGAAGGTGAGGCCTCCTCCATCGTCAGGGGCGAACACCGGGTCGTACCCGAAACCCCCCTCGCCGCGCGGGCGGTCGACGATCCGTCCCTCCACGACCCCGGAGCACGCGAGCTCCCGCCCGTCCTCGAGGATCGCGACCGCGACGGTCCGGAAGCGGGCGGTCCTCTCCTCGGGCGCACGCGCCCCTGCCTGCTCGAGGGCGGAGAGGAGCTTCGCGACGTTGTCCCGGTAGGTCGCGCGCGGGCCCGCGTAGCGCGCCGAGCGAACCCCCGGGGCGCCCCCGAGCGCGTCGACCTCGAGCCCGGAGTCGTCCGCGACGGCCCCGGTCCCCGTCGCGGCCCGAAGCGCCGACGCCTTGAGCGCGGCGTTGCCCTCCAGGCTGTCGGACGTCTCCGCGACGTCCGGGACCTCCGGCGGGCGCGCGAGCAGCTCGACTCGCCCGTCGAGCGCCCCGTCGAGGATGACGGCGATCTCGCGGGCCTTGTCCGGGTTGGCGGAGGCGAGCACGAGCCGCAACGGGCTCGTCGGCGGGCTCACCGGGTCGACCGCGGCTCGGGAGGCTCCGCGAGCATCTCGCGCTGCAGCTCGACGATCCGGACGATCCCGGAGCCCGCCAGCTCGAGCATCCGTCCGAGGTCCGCGTGGGAGAAGGGCATCCCCTCCGCGGTGCCCTGGACCTCGACGAAGCTCCCACGCCCGGTCATCACGACGTTCATGTCCACCTCGGCCCGCGAGTCCTCCGAGTAGTCGAGGTCCACGAGGCATTCCCCCTCGACGATCCCGACGGAGACCGCGGCGACCTCGTCGCCGAGGGGGTGCCGGGCGATCGCCCCGGTCGACTGGAGCCGGGAGCAGGCGTCGTGGAGCGCGACGTACGCGCCCGAGATCGCAGCGGTCCGCGTCCCCCCGTCGGCCTGAAGGACGTCGCAGTCGAGGACCACCTGCCTCTCCCCGAGCGCCTTCAGGTCGCACACGGCGCGCAGCGAGCGCCCGATGAGGCGCTGGATCTCCTGGGTGCGGCCGGACTGGCGGCCCTTCGTCGCCTCCCGCGCGACCCGCTCGGAGGAGGAGCCGGGAAGAAGGGAGTACTCGCCCGTCACCCATCCCTTTCCCGTCCCGCGCATCCACCTCGGGACGTCCTCGTCGACAGAGGCCGTGCACAGGACCTTCGTCCGCCCGAACGCCACGAGGACGGAGCCCGCGGCGAACTCCGTGAAGTCACGCTCGAGCTGCATCGGACGGAGGTCGTCCGGCGCCCTCCCGTCCCGGCGGGTGGTCGGGGTCGTCGACATGGCGGGGGTCCTCCTCCTTCGGGGACCCCGAACCTACCGGCTCTCGGGGGGACGACGGCGCACGGCCGGAGAGCACGACGGGCTCCGCGCGCGAGAGCTCGGGCCCGAGCAGCCGCCGACCCATCTCGACGAACCACCCGAGGTCTCCCGAGGACAGGAACCGGTGCTCCGGGGGCGGGCGCCGCGGGGCCCCGAGCCCCGTGGACTCGAGGATGAGCCGCACGTCGAACGCGGTCTCGTCCGCGGAGGACACGAGCACGACGTCGCGGCCCATCACGTCCGCGATCGTCCGGGCGAGGAACGGGTAGTGGGTGCACCCGAGGAGGAGCGTGTCGACCCCGTGGACCCTGAGCGGCGACAGCAGACGCTCGGCGAGGACGTGGACCTGGTCCGAGGCCGTCTCGCCCCGCTCCACGAACTCGACGAACCCGGGGCAGGCCGCGCACGTGACCTCGGCCCCGACGCGAAGCGAGCGGGCCGCCCGCGGGTAGGCACCCGACGAGACCGTCCCGGTCGTCCCGATCACGCCGACCTTTCCGTTGCGCGTCGCACGTGCCGCCGCCCTGAGACCGGGCTCGATGACCCCGACCACCGGGACGCTCGTCGTCGACTGGAGCTCCTCGAGGGCGACGGACGCTGCGGTGTTGCAGGCGACGACGACCATCTTCACGCGCTCGGCCTCGACGAGGTGCCGGACGATCTCGCGGGCGAAGCCCCGAACCTGCTCGGGCGGGCGCGGGCCGTACGGGTAGCGCGCCGTGTCCCCCACGTACACGACCTGCTCCGAGGGGAGAAGGTCCATGAGCGCCCGGGCGACGGTCAGCCCCCCGAACCCGCTGTCGAACACGCCGATGGGGCGGTCGTCCCCCACGGCCCGGCTCCCTCTCGCCCGCCGCCCGCGGGCTAGAAGTAGATCACCTTCTTCGCCCGCTCGACGACCTCGTCGAGGTCACCGGTCCACGCCCCGGTCGACAGGTACTTCCACCCGCCGTCGGGGGACACGATCACGACGACCCCGGAGGAGATCTGGCGGGCGCAGCGGACCGCTCCCGCCATGGCCGCTCCCGTCGAGATCCCCGCGAAGACACCGAGGTCCGCGAGGCGCCGCGTCCACTCGATCGAGTCCCTCGGGCCGACGACGGTCTTGCGGTCGAGCAGCTTCTCACCGCCGAGCTCCCCGAAGATCGGTGGGATGTACCCGTCGTCGAGGTTCCTCAGCCCGTCGACCATCTCGCCGCTCGGGGGCTCGACGGCCCACACCTCGATGTCCGGGTTCCGCTCCTTCAGGTAGCGGCCGACCCCGAGGAGCGTCCCGCTCGTGCCCAGTCCGGCGACGAAGTGCGTGACGTCCGGCACGTCCCTGTAGAGCTCCGGCCCGGTGCCCTCGTAGTGCGCGCGCGGGTTCGCGGGGTTCCCGTACTGGTAGAGGAACACCCATTCGGGGTGCTCCGCCGCGAGCCTCTGGGCCATGCGGACCGCGCCGTTCGACCCCTCCGAGCCCGGGGACTCGAGTATCTCGGCGCCCCACACTCCGAGCAGCTGGCGACGCTCGACCGAGACGTTCTCGGGCAGGACGACCTTCAGGTGATAGCCCCTCACTCGCGACACGAGCGCGAGGCCGATGCCGGTGTTCCCGGAGGACGGCTCGATGAGCGTCGCCCCCGGGACGAGCGCTCCCGCCCGCTCCGCGTCCTCGACGAGCGACAGCGCGACCCGGTCCTTCACGGAGCCGCCCGGGTTCACCCCCTCGAGCTTCACGTGGATCCGCACCGCAGGGTTCGGGCTGAGCGAGGACACGTCGACGACCGGCGTGTTGCCGATCAGGTCGAGGACGCTCCGTGCGACGGGCATCTGCGGTCCCCCCTCGGTCAGGACGCCCCGCCCGCCACCGCCGGCAGGATCGACACGACGTCCCCGTCGGAGACCTTCGTGTCGAGCCGCTCGAGGTAACGGACGTCGTCGTCGTTCAGGTAGACGTTCACGAACCGGTGGAGCGACCCGTCCGCGGTGAGCACCTGGCCGGCGAGCCCGGGGTGGGTGCTCTCGAGGGCCTGGAGCACCTCGCCGACGGTCGCCCCGTCGACGGTCACCGACGACGCGCCTCCGGCAGACGGGCGGAGCAGTGTGGGAAGGCGGACTTCGGCGGTCAATGCTCCTCCGGGGCTCGTCTGTCGCTCAGGTCGCTCGGTCGAATTGACGACCTCCCGAGTCATGTTATCGCCGGACCTCGCCCGTCACGCGGCCCCCCGGCCCGCGGCCGTGCGCGCGGCCGGCGGCGATCAGCCGACGAGCTCGACCGGCTCCTCGGTGACCTCGCCCCGGACGATCCGGTAGGACCGGACGGACGGGACCTCGTCGCGTAGCGACACGAGCACGTAGTGCCACGTGGGGTCGGGCGCCTGCGCGACGTCGGTCGGAGAGGGGTAGGGATCGGTGTGGGTGTGGGAGTGGAACACCCCGAGGATCGACAGGCCGGAGGCCTCCGCGTCGCGGTCCGCCCGGAGGTGGTCGAGTGGGTCGACCGTGTAGAGCCGCGCCGATCCCGCCGCGTTGCGCGTCGGGTAGCAGCGCACAGCAGACGCCTCCGCCGGGTCGCCCGCGAGGAGCCCGCACCCCTCGTCCGGGAACGACGCGAGGCAGTGCGCGACCATCTCCGCCAGGACGCGCTCGGGGAGCTGCAGGCCCACGCCCTGCGTGGAGTCGTCTCCCGGCCCGTCCATCGCCGCAGAACGCTACCGTAGGGCGTCGTGCCCACGAAGTCCCCACGCTCGACCGGAGGGCGCCCCCGGGCCGCCCCCACGGGGCGCTCGTCGGGAGGACGCCGCGACGACGCTCCCTCGATCCGCCGCGTCTCCCAGAACCGACGCGCCCGGCACGACTACGACGTGCTCGAGACGTTCGAGTGCGGGATCGAGCTGCGTGGCGCCGAGGTGAAGGCGCTGCGCGCCGGTCAGATGACCCTCCAGGACTCCTACGCCCGGGTCGAGGACGGCGAGGTGTGGCTCCTCGGAGCGCACGTCGCCCCCTACGAGTACTCGAGCGGGTTCGGCCGGGTCGACCCCGATCGGGCGCGCAAGCTCCTCCTGCACCGCCGCGAGATCGACGAGCTGAAGGGTCGGGTCGCCCAGCAGTCCCTCACCCTCGTTCCTCTCGCCGTGTACTTCAAGGAGGGGGTCGCGAAGGTCGAGCTCGCGCTCGCCCGCGGCCGGAAGACCTACGACAAGCGCCACGCGATCGCGGAGCGCGACGCGAACCGGGAGGCCGCCCGGGCGATGCGCGACGCCCACCGGTAGCGGGGACCTGCCCCGCCGGGATCGTCCGCCCGTCGCCTCGCGAGCTCGCGGTCCGACCGGGCGAGCACCCCGGCTCGACCGTCCCGGCGGACGTCGCCCCGCGCCTCGACGTCGTGACCCCCGACCGGCGGGCCCTCCGACGCGACCGACGGCGGCGGGTCCCCGTGACGGTACGATGGTCGTGGGCGAGCGGTCGCCCCGCCGCCGCCGGCGGTGCCGATCACCAGGGGGTGACAGGCTTCGACTTCGGTCGTCGAGGTGGGAGA
>JAJZBW010000093.1 GCA_021798745.1 Actinomycetes bacterium | reverse complement strand
GCGCGCCGCCGGCGGGACGGCCCGCTCGGGCGCGAGCTCGCTCGTGTCGCCCGCACGGTGCGCGCGCAACGAGGCGGCGGGGACCATGACCTTCGTGTCGCCCTTCGGGTACGACGCGTCCGCGGGCATCATCGACGTCGTCGCCGCCGAGTCGCTCGGGTACTTCCGGGACCTGTGCGTGTCGGTGAAGCTCGTCATGAGCTCGTACTCGTCGAACCAGCTCGTGTCCACCGGCACGGGAACGGTCACGGGCGAGGGGAGCGCGGCCGACGACCTCGTGCTCGTCGCGAACGGTGCGAACCTCGTGTCGATCGCGACCTACGGGAGCACCTCGGACTACGCGCTCTTGACCCAGCCGGGGATCACGAGGCTCACGCAGCTCGAGGGGAAGACCGTGGCGTACCACACGACGATGCCGGTCATCCTCACCGAGATGCTCCAGAGGGCGGGGGTCGACGTCGCGAAGCTCAACCTCGTGAACGACGTCTCGTACAACCCGGACCTGCTCGCCGAGGGGAAGTTCGCCGCGCTGCAGGCCTACCGGTCGAACGAGCCGATCACGCTCCGCGCCCAGCTCCAGGCGTTCCACGAGTTCATCCCGAGCGACTTCGGCGTGAAGGGCACGTTCAACGCGCAGGTCGTGAACCGCTCGTTCCTCGAGCGCCACCCGGCGACCGTCGCGGACTTCCTCCGGGCCGAGCTCCACGCGTTCGAGTACTGCGGGGCGCACGCCCTCCGGTGCGTGAGGATCGAGGACGCGGCCGCCGCCTCGGCGGGGGTGGGGACCGACCAGTCGCACAACCTCGCGGAGTGGAGGTTCGAGTACGCGCTCGCGGTCGACCACACGCTGCCGGGGCAGGGCGTCGGCGTGCAGTCGCGCGCCGAGTGGGCGCCCGAGGTCGCGGCGCTCCGCTCCTTCGGGATCCTCCGCCACGTGCCGCCCCTCGCGACCTACGAGGACACCTCGATGGCCGCGTCCCTCTACCACGGAAAGCAGCTCGTGTGGCCCGGGACGTGACGACGACCGCGGTCGTCGCCGGGAACCCGAGGCCCGGGTCGCGCACGCTCGCGGCCGCGACCCTCCTCGCGCGGTCGATCACGGGGGCGGAGCCGGACACGGTCGTGGACGTCGTCACGCTCGGGGCGGGCCTTCTCGGGTTCGGCGACCCGGCCGTCGAGAGCGCCGTCGAGTCGGTCCGCGCCGCGCGGCTCTGCGTCGTCGCGAGCCCGACGTACAAGGCGAGCTACACCGGGGTGCTCAAGGCCTTCCTCGACCAGGTCCCCGCGGACGGGCTCGCGGGGACCGTCGCGGTGCCGCTCATGCTCGGGGCGGGAGCGTCCCACGCGCTCGCGCCCGAGCTGCTCCTGAAGCCCGTCCTCGTCGAGCTCGGCGCGACGTGCCCGACGCGCGGGTGCTACGTGCTCGAGCGCGACCACCTCGACCCCGCCGCGTACGAGCAGTGGCTCGATCGGGCGCTCCCGCAGCTGCACGCGTCGCTCGGGGCGAGCGCCTGAGAGACGGCGCGCCGAGCGGTCCGAGGGGCGCCGCGCGCTCCGAGGGCGCCGCGCGGTCCGAGGGCGCCGCGCCCACGGGCCCCTCCGCCGGCACCGGGCACGCGCGAGGCCCGGCCCGTCACCCCTGTTTGCCGGTGGTCCGGCACGCGCCTAGTATGGAGAGGCTGTCCGCGCACGCGTTCGCGCCCGGGCGGCAACCCGACGACAGGAATTCCGAAGAGGTCACGCGTGCCCACGATTGCCCAGCTCGTCCGCAAGGGACGGGCCTCGAAGCGGACGAAGACGAAGACGCCTGCGCTGAAGGGCGCGCCGCAGCGACGCGGCGTCTGCACGCGCGTCTACACGACGACTCCGAAGAAGCCGAACTCCGCGCTGCGCAAGGTCGCACGAGTCCGGCTCACGAGCGGCGTCGAGGTCACCGCGTACATCCCCGGGGTCGGTCACAACCTGCAGGAGCACTCGATAGTGCTCGTGCGTGGCGGCCGTGTGAAGGACCTTCCCGGGGTCCGGTACAAGATCGTCCGGGGGACTCTCGACACCTCCGGGGTCCGCGACAGGGCGCAGGCTCGCAGCCGGTACGGCGCCAAGAAGGGTGCCTGATGCCACGTAACGGTCCCGCGCCCCGGCGCGACCTGCTCCCCGACCCCGTGCACCGCTCGGTGCTCGTGACCCAGCTCGTGAACAAGGTGCTCGTGCGCGGCAAGAGGACCCTGGCCGAGCGCATCGTGTACGACGCGCTCGCGGTCGTCGCGGAGAAGACGGCCTCCGACCCGGTCCCGACCCTGAAGAGGGCGCTCGACAACGTGCGCCCGGAGCTCGAGGTCCGGAGCAGGCGAGTCGGGGGGGCGACCTACCAGGTCCCCGTCGAGGTCCGCCCGCGGCGGGCGACGACGCTGTCGATCCGCTGGCTCGTCGGGTACGCGCGGCAGCGGCGCGAGCGCACGATGGCGCTCCGGCTCGCGAACGAGATCCTCGACGCCGCGAACGGCCTCGGCGCCGCGGTGAAGCGCCGGGAGGACCTCCAGAAGATGGCCGAGTCGAACAAGGCCTTCGCGCACTACCGCTGGTAGGAGGCACGCGCCGGCCCGCGGCGCACCCGGACCGCCGCCGTGTCGGCGCGTGCCCGACCGGGCAGGCGCCGACAGGGCGCGTAGCGCGGCACCGAGCACGATCAGATCCCCGTTCTCCGAGCTGAGACACTGGAAGACATGGCGAACATCCCACCCCGCCCGCACCCTCTCGCCAAGACCCGGAACATCGGGATCATGGCGCACATCGACGCGGGAAAGACGACGACGACCGAGCGGATCCTCTACTACACGGGTCGCAACTACAAGATCGGCGAGGTCCACGAAGGCGCGGCGACCATGGACTGGATGGTCCAGGAGCAGGAGCGCGGCATCACGATCACGTCCGCCGCGACGACCGCCCGCTGGCGCGACTGCGTGATCAACATCATCGACACCCCGGGCCACGTCGACTTCACGGTGGAGGTCGAGAGGTCGCTCCGCGTGCTCGACGGGGCGGTCGCCGTGTTCGACGCGGTCGCGGGCGTCGAGCCCCAGACCGAGACCGTGTGGCGCCAGGCGAACAAGTACGACGTCCCGCGCTTCTGCTTCGTGAACAAGATGGACCGCACCGGGGCGGACTTCGAGCGCACGGTCGCGATGATCCGCGACCGGCTCGACGCGGTGCCCGCGGTCCTCCAGCTCCCGATCGGGTCGGAGGCCGGGTTCCGGGGGGTCGTCGACGTCGTCGCCATGAAGTCCCTCGTCTGGGACGACGGGATGGGGGAGAGCTGGCAGGAGGGTCCCGTCCCCGAGGAGCTCCTCGAGGCGGCGGAGCGCGCTCGCCACGACCTTGTGGACATCGTGTCGAACTTCGACGACGTCGTGATGGAGAAGTACGTCGGGGACGAGGAGATCACGGCGGACGACCTGCGTCGGGCGATCCGGGTCGGGACGATCGGCGGCCACGCGGTCCCCGTGCTGTGCGGCTCGGCGTTCAAGAACAAGGGCGTCCAGCCCCTGCTCGACGCCGTCGTGGAGTACCTCCCGAGCCCGCTCGACATCCCCCCGACCCCCGGGCTCACGCCGCGCGGCGAGCCGGACGAGCGCCGTGCGAGCGACGACGACCCGTTCTCGGCGCTCGCGTTCAAGATCCAGACCGACCCGTTCGTCGGGAAGCTCACGTACATGCGCGTCTACTCGGGATCGCTCGAGAAGGGATCCGCGGTCGTGAACTCGACCAAGGACAAGCGGGAGCGGATCGGGCGCATCCTCCAGATGCACGCGAACCACCGCGAGGACCTCGACGTCGTCTACGCGGGCGACATCGTCGCGGTCGTCGGCCTCAAGGGGACGACGACCGGGGACACGCTCTGTGACCCCGCGAAGCCGATCGTCCTCGAGTCCCTCGAGTTCCCCGAGCCCGTCATCCACGTCGCGGTCGAGCCGAAGACGAAGGCGGACCAGGACAAGCTCGGCAAGGCGCTCTTCGCCCTCAGCGAGGAGGACCCGACCTTCCGCGTCCGGACGGACGAGGAGACGGGCCAGACCGTGATCTCCGGCATGGGCGAGCTCCACCTCGAGGTGCTCGTCGACCGGATGCTCCGCGAGTTCAAGGTCGACGCGAACGTCGGGAAGCCGCAGGTCGCGTACCGCGAGACCGTGCGCGACACGGTCCAGAAGGTCGAGGAGCGCTACATCCGCCAGACCGGCGGCCGGGGCCAGTACGGGCACGTCGTGATCGACCTCGAGCCGACGGGCCCCGGTGGCGGGTACGAGTTCGTGGACAAGATCACCGGCGGGGTGATCCCGAAGGAGTACATCCCCTCGATCGACGCGGGGATCCGCGAGTCCATGGAGTCGGGGGTGCTCGCGGGGTACCCGACGGTGGACCTTCGGGTCACCCTCACGTTCGGGTCGTACCACGACGTGGACTCCTCGGAGATGGCGTTCAAGATCGCGGGGTCGCTCGCGTTCAAGAAGGCCGCGCGCTCCGCCCGGCCCGTGCTCCTCGAGCCGATCATGCAGGTCGAGGTCGTGACCCCCGAGGAGTACATGGGGGACGTCATCGGCGACCTCTCGTCGCGCCGCGGCAAGGTCGAGGGGATGGAGCAGCGCGGGAACTACCAGGTCGTGCGTGCCCAGGTTCCATTGTCGGACATGTTCGGCTACGCTACCGACCTGCGTTCTCGCACCCAGGGGCGCGCGACGTACTCGATGCAGTTCAACTCCTACCAGGAGGTCCCCGACTCGATCGCCCGGGAGATCGTCGCCCGGGCGACCGGCGAGTGACGGGGCCCCGCGGAGGGGCGCGGGGACGCGCATAGCGCCCGGCGCGTGCCGGGCGTGGCCGGACCACCGGGCGGGATCGAGACCGACTGAAGCAATCTACGGGTATGGCGGGGCCTCGTGGCACTGCCCAGAGCAGACGGAGCTGTCGCCGACAATGGCCAAGCAGAAGTTCGAGCGAAAGAAGCCACACGTCAACATCGGGACGATGGGGCACATCGACCACGGCAAGACGACGCTCACCGCCGCGATCACGAAGGTCCTGCACGACCACAACCCGAGCGTCGCGTTCACGGCCTTCGACCAGATCGACAAGGCCCCGGAGGAGAAGGCGCGTGGGATCACCATCTCCATCGCGCACGTCGAGTACGAGACGGACAACCGGCACTACGCGCACGTCGACATGCCCGGTCACGCGGACTACATCAAGAACATGATCACGGGCGCCGCCCAGGTCGACGGCGCGATCCTCGTGGTCTCGGCCGCGGACGGCCCCATGCCCCAGACCCGTGAGCACGTCCTCCTCGCACGCCAGGTCGGCGTCCCGTCGATCGTGGTCGCGCTGAACAAGGCGGACATGGTCGACGACGAGGAGCTCCTCGACCTCGTGGAGCTCGAGGTCCGCGAGCTGCTGACCGAGTACGAGTTCGACGGGGACAACACCCCGATCGTGCGCGTCTCGGCCCTGAAGGCTCTCGAGGGCGACGCCGCGGCGGGCGAGGGCGTGCTCGCGCTCATGAACGCGGTCGACGAGTTCATCCCCGAGCCGACCCGCGACGTCGAGCGCCCGTTCCTGATGTCGATCGAGGACGTCATGACGATCACCGGTCGCGGCACGGTCGTGACCGGCCGGATCGAGCAGGGCCAGCTGAAGGTCGGCGAGGACGTCGAGATCGTCGGGCTCCGCCCGACCCAGAAGACGGTCGTCACGGGGATCGAGATGTTCCGCAAGCTCCTCGACTCCGGTCAGGCGGGCGACAACGTGGGCGTGCTCCTCCGGGGCACGAAGAAGGAGGACGTCGAGCGGGGCCAGGTGCTCTGCAAGCCCGGCTCCATCACCCCCCACACGAACTTCGAGGCCAACGTCTACGTCCTGAAGAAGGAGGAGGGCGGGCGGCACAAGCCGTTCTTCTCGAACTACCGGCCGCAGTTCTACTTCCGGACCACGGACGTCACGGGGAGCATCACGCTCCCGGAGGGCACCGAGATGGTCATGCCGGGGGACAACACCTCGATGACCGTCGAGCTCGGCAAGCCCATCGCCATGGACGAGGGCCTCCGGTTCGCGATCCGCGAGGGCGGGCGCACGGTCGGGTCCGGCGTCGTCACGAAGATCTCGAAGTAGGGAAGTGACTCGACGTGGCTGACGGACCCCGCCAGCGGATCCGGATCCGCTTGAAGGCATACGACCACGAGGTCGTGGACCAGTCGACGAAGAAGATCGTCGAGACGGTGCTGCGGACCCAGGCGAAGGTGCGCGGACCGGTGCCCCTCCCGACGGAGAGGCACCGCTACACGGTGATCCGGTCGCCGCACAAGCACAAGGACAGCCGGGAGCACTTCGAGATGCGGATCCACAAGAGGCTCGTGGACATCGTGGACCACACCCCGAAGACGGTCGACTCGCTCCAGCGGCTCGACCTGCCCGCGGGCGTCGACATCGAGATCAAGATCCAGTCGGCCTGAGCGCCGAGCCGGCCGGAGCCGGCCGGGGCGTCCCCCGGGACGCGGTGGTATAGTCGGGGGCCCGCCGGACAGGACCTGACCGGCGACGAGCACGACGTCCGGGCGTGCCCCAGGTCGACGACCTGGGGGACCTCCCGGCAGGAACGAACGAGCGCTCCGCTCGGGTCCTCCCGAGCGGAGCGCTCGCATGAGCGTGGGGCGGCGAGACGCCCCGTCCGCCCCGGGCCCGGCCGCGACTCACGGCGGTGGTCCGGGACGCGCGGGCGACGGAGCGGCGACGGCACGACGGCACGACGGAGAGACGAGCACAGGATGGCAACGAAGGCGATCGTCGGCGAGAAGGTCGGCATGACCCAGGTCTTCGACGAGGAGCACCGGATCGTCCCGGTGACCGTCGTGAAGGTCGCCCCGGTCCGGGTCGTGCAGGTGAAGACCCCCGAGCGCGAGGGGTACTCGGCGCTCCAGGTGACCTACGGGGTGCGTCGTGCCTCGACGCTCACGAAGCCGGAGTCCGGGCACTACTCCCGTGCGGGCGTCGACCCGGGCACTCGGCTCGTCGAGCTCCGCGTCGACGACACCTCGGGGTACTCGGTCGGCCAGGAGATCGACGCTGCGGTCCTCACGAAGGGCGAGAAGGTCGACGTGACGGCGATCTCGAAGGGCAAGGGCTTCGCCGGGGGCATGAAGCGGCACAACTTCCGCGGCCAGGGAGCGGCGCACGGCAACCACAAGAAGCACCGCGCTCCGGGCTCGGTCGGGGCGTGCGCGACGCCGGCACGCGTGTTCAAGGGGACTCGGATGGCCGGTCACATGGGGCACGAGCGCGTGACGACCCTCAACCTCGAGGTCGTCGAAGCGGACGCCGAGCGCCAGATCGTGCTCGTGAAAGGTGCCGTCCCCGGGCCCCGGGGCGCGGTCGTCGTGCTCCGGGACGCGGTGAAGGGCGGTGCGCGATGAGCGCCGTCGCCGAGCGCAGCGAGCTCGAGGAGGCCCCCGCCCGCACGGCGCGTCGTCACCGCTCCTCCGGAGAGGTCGTCGGGTCGGTCGAGCTCGACGGCTCCTGGTTCTCCCGCCGGGTGAACGTCCCGCTCCTCCACCAGGTCGTGACGGCCCAGCTCGCGGCGCGCCGGTCGGGAACGCAGAGCACGCGCACGCGCGCCGAGGTGCGCGGCGGCTCGCGCAAGCCCTACCGGCAGAAGGGGACCGGCAACGCCCGGCAGGGGTCGATCCGTGCCCCGCACTACTCGGGAGGCGGGATAGCGCTCGGGCCGAAGCCGCGAAGCTACGAGCAGCGCACCCCGCGCAAGATGATCCAGCAGGCGCTCCGGTGCGCGCTCTCGGACCGGGCCGCCTCCGGGCAGGTGGTCGTCGTCGACAGGTGGGCGTTCGAGGCGCCGAAGACCAAGGATGCCCTCCGGTTCCTCGAGGCGGCGGGCTGCGAGGGGACCGTGCTCCTCGTCCTCGGCCGCGAGGACGAGGTCGCCGCCCGGTCGTTCGCGAACCTCCCGAACGTCGTGAGCGTCCCGGGCGACCAGCTCAGCGCGTACGACGTCCTCGCGGCGGACCACGTCGTGTTCACGGACGCGACCCTTCCCGGAGAGTCCGTCCGGGTCGACGCGGCCCCCGAGAAGGCTCCGGGCGCGTCGAAGGCGAAGTCGGCGACGAAGAGGGCGGCTGCGAAGGTCCCGGCGCCTGCGGCCGGCGCCACGGAGGACGTGGCCGGCGCCACCGAGGCCGGCGCCACGGAGGACGTGGCCGGGGCCACCGAGGCCGGCGCCACGGAGGACGTGCCCGGGGCCACCGAGGCCGGCGCCACGGAGGCCGAGGACGTGGCCGGCGCCTCCGAGGGCGCCGCCGAGGACGTCGCTCCCGTGGAGGACCCGGACGCGCCCGGCGGCGTCGAGACGAGCGACGAGGAGTCGAACTGATGGCGAGCGACCGCTCCGTCCTGATCCGTCCCATCATCTCCGAGAAGTCGTACGCGCTCATGGAGACCGGCGCGTACGTGTTCGTGGTCGACCCGCGTGCGAGCAAGGTCGAGATCCGCGAGGCCGTCGAGGGCGCCTTCGGCGTGCACGTCGCGAGCGTGAACACCTTGAACCGCAAGGGCAAGCGCAAGAGGAACCGCCGCCAGTCGACCTTCGGCAGGCGGTCGGACACGAAGCGAGCGATCGTCCGTCTCGTCGGCGACGACCGCATCGAGCTGTTCGAGAGCTGAGGGGCGAGCGATGGCGGTGCGCAAGCGGAAGCCCACGAGCCCGGGGCGCCGGTTCCAGTCGGTGTCGGACTTCGCGGAGATCACGAAGGACACGCCGGAGAGGTCGCTCGTCGTCCCGCTCCCCTCGACGGGGGGTCGGAACAGCTACGGCCGCAAGACCGCCCGCCACCGGGGGGGCGGCCACAAGCGGCAGTACCGGATCGTCGACTTCTGGAGGGACAAGGACGGCGTCCCCGCGAAGGTCGCCGCGATCGAGTACGACCCGAACCGCAACGCACGGCTCGCGCTGCTGCACTACGTCGACGGGGAGAAGCGGTACATACTCGCGCCGGAGAAGCTCTCGGTCGGGGACGTGGTCCAGTCGGGGCACGGAGCGGACATCCGCCCGGGCAACGCCCTTCCTCTCCGCTACATCCCCGTGGGGTCCGTCGTGCACAACGTCGAGCTCCGTCCGGGCGGCGGGGGCAAGGTCGCGCGTGGTGCGGGGATGAGCGTGCAGCTCGTCGCGAAGGAGGGCGCGTACGCGACCCTCCGGCTCCCCTCCACCGAGATGCGGCGGGTCTCCATCGACTGCCGCGCGACGATCGGGGAGGTCGGCAACGCCGAGGCGGAGCTCGTATCGATCGGCAAGGCCGGTCGCAACCGCTGGAAGGGCGTGCGCCCCCAGACACGGGGCGTCGCGATGAACCCGGTCGACCACCCCCTCGGCGGGGGAGAGGGCAAGACCTCCGGCGGCCGCCACCCGGTGTCGCCGTGGGGCAAGGCCGAAGGGCGCACGCGCGCTCGTAACAAGCAGTCCGACAAGCTGATCGTCCGTCGCCGCCGTACGCGCGGCGCGAGGCGCTGACGCGAGCGAGCGAGGACCGTATGCCGCGCAGTCTCAAGAAGGGCCCGTTCGTCGACGACCACCTCCTCAAGAAGGTGGACGACCTGAACGGGAGGAGCGAGAAGAAGGTCATAAAGACCTGGTCGCGTCGCTCGACGATCATCCCGGACATGGTCGGTCACACGATCGCCGTCCACGACGGGAGGAAGCACGTCCCGGTGTACATCACCGAGTCGATGGTCGGCCACAAGCTCGGGGAGTTCGCACCGACCCGCACCTTCCGGTTCCACGCGGGACAGGAACGGCAGGGGAGGCGCTGATGTCCGTGAAGACGAACGAGCGCCCGGGGACGAGGGCCGTCCTCCGGCACTGCCGGATGTCGAGCTACAAGGTGCGCGAGGTTCTCGACCTCGTGCGCGGCGTCGAGTACACGCGAGCGGTCGAGATCCTCGACCACGTCGACAGGGCGGCCGGGCCGGTCGTCGCGAAGCTCGTGCGCTCGGCGGCGGCGAACGCGGAGCACAACGAGGGGCTCGACCCGGAGGAGCTCTACGTCGCGACGGCGTACGCGGACGAGGGCACCACGCTGAAGAGATGGCGGCCGCGTGCCCGCGGCCGGGCGACGCGCATCCGCAAGCGCACGTGCCACGTCACGGTCGTGCTCGCTCGCAT
>JAJZBW010000092.1 GCA_021798745.1 Actinomycetes bacterium | reverse complement strand
GGCGCCGGGGGCTCCGGTGCCGGCGGCGCGAGCAGGTCGAGCGCCCCGATCCGCCGTGCCGCGACGTCTCCTGCCACCGCGGATCCGAGCGCGTCCGCGAGCGCGGCGAACGGCTCGAGCGCGGCGAGCGAGGCGAACGCGAGCACCGCGAGCGACACCCCTCCGATGCGGTGCGCGTCGCGCGCCGTGAGCCCCGCGACGAGCACCGCCGCGACGGTCGCCGTCCCGAGAACGAGCACCGCCGCTCGACGCGCCCCCGCGAGGAGCGCGGAGCGAGCAGATGCACGCCCGCCCCGCCGCTCTGCCGCCGCCACCTCCCTTCGGACGAGGTCGGAGCGGCCGTGGGCGACGAGCTCGGGAGCGGACCGCACCGCGGCGACGACCGCGTCCGCGACGTCGGCGCGGGCGGCAGCCTCCCGCCCGGCCGCCGAACGGGACATTCGCGCGAGACGCGCGGACACGAGCGCGGTTGCGGTCGCTCCCACCGCGAGCGCCGCGCCCGCGAGCGGCTCGACCACGGCCGCGACCGCGACCGCGAGAGCCGCGCCCGCGGACGCGTCGACCCCTGCGGTGACCACACGAGCGAGCGACTCGGCGACGTCGTCCGCGTCGGACACGAACGCCGTGAGGACCTCGCCGGCCCGTCGCCTCCCGAGCCCGCCGGGGACGAGCGTCGCGAGACGGTCGAAGAGCCGCAGGCGAAGTCGCGAGAGCACGTCGAGCGAGACGTCGTGGAGCGCGAGACGCTCGCCGTAGCGCGCGACGCCACGAGCGAGCGCGAACCCCTGCACCGCCCCGATCGCGACTCCGAGGGCGAGAACCGCGGGACGGAGCGAGGCGCGCGTGATGAGCCACGCCGAGGTCGTGAGGAGCCCGACGCCGCTCGCCGCCCCGACCACCCCGGTCGCGACCGCCCCGCGGAGCTGGCGTGCCCCGAGCGGGGCGACGTCCCGGCACAACGCGAGGGCGCCCCTCGCCCGCCGCTCCGCGCTCCCGTTCCGACCGCCCGCCGACGTCACGAGATGCCCGCCGCGCGAGCCGGCCGCGACGGTCGGGCGGGCAGACCGCCGACCACGCGCCCGGCATCCATCTCGACCACACGGTCCGCCAGGCGGAGCACCGCAGGACGGTGGGTCACGACGAG
Organism: Actinomycetes bacterium; assembly: GCA_021798745.1. GTDB lineage: Bacteria > Actinomycetota > Acidimicrobiia > Acidimicrobiales > Bog-793 > JAJZBW01. The sequence goes on along the minus strand of JAJZBW010000092.1, from coordinate 9,135 downwards.
GGCCCCCGCGCCCCGGAGCCGACGCGCGATCGCACCGACCGCCGCCGACTCGACGGCCTCGTCCAGGTGCTCGGTCGGCTCGTCGAGCACGTAGAGGCCCGCCCGACGCAGCAGCGCCCGCCCGAGCGCGACCCTCTGGCGCTCCCCGGCGCTGAGCGCCGACCCCCCGTCCCCGACACGTGTCGCGAGCCCCTCGGGGAGCCGCGCGACGAGCGCGTCGAGGTGCAGCTCGCCGACGAGCGACTCGAGCTCGTCGCGCGTCGAGCCGGGCGACGCGAGGAGGAGGTTCTCCTCGAGAGTCGCCGGTATCACGGTGGGCCGGTCGGGGAGGTAGGCACAGCGGAGCCTCCACGGCTCGAGCGCGCCGTCCTCGAGACGGGCCCCGTCGACCGTCACGGCGCCTCTCGTCGGGAGCACGAGACCGAGCACGAGCTCGAGCACCGTGGACTTGCCCGCTCCGTTTGGCCCGACCAGCGCGACGACCTCCCCGGGACCGACCTCGAGGGTCACGTCCTCGACCACCCACGGCCCGCCCGACGCGCGGTCCGGGCCCGCGACGCCCGCGCCCTCCAGCGCGACGCGCGCGGGCCGTGACGGGCCGTGACGCGACGGGCGGGACACCGCGCCGCGCGGGCCCGCGCCTCGCACGTCGTCACCGCGCTCGGAGGCACGGCTCCGCGTCAGCTCGGCGCTCGACGCGGCCCGACGTGGCCCGAGCGGCCCGAGCAGCTCGAGCGCCCGGCCCGCCGCGGCGAGGCCTTCGGCGCTCTCGTGGAACTGGGCCGACGCGCGACGCAACGGGAGGAGCACCTCCGGCGTCATGGCGAGGACCGCGAGCCCCGGTGCGAGCGCCATCGCGCCCGCCGCGAGCCGGAGCCCGATGGGAACCGCCACGAGAGCGGTCGTGACCGACGCGAGCGTGTCGAGCACGAGCCCGGACACGAGCGCGAGCCGCAGGGTCGCGAGGCTCGACGCACGGATGCTCTCCCCGATCTGCGCGACGCGGGCTCGTTCGTCGGCGACACGCCCGTAGGCGCGTAGGACCGGAAGCCCCGCGAAGAGGTCGACGAGGTGCTCCCCGAGGCGCACGACCTCGCTCCACCGGGCGCGTGCCCGCGCCCCGGTCGTCCGCCCCACGAGCGCGCCGAACAGCGGGAAGAGAGCGACCGCGACGACGAGGACGACCGCCGAGAGCCAGTCCTCGTACGCGACGGCCGCGACGAGGACGAGAGGAGAAGTCGCCGCGAGAACGAGGTCGGGCACGCATCGCGCGACGTAGGTCTCGAGCGCGTCGAGCCCCCGCCCCGCGGTCGTCGCGAGCTCGCCCGCTCCCGCGCGACGCGACAGCGAGCACGACACGAGATCGGACCTCATCCGCGACGTCACGCGTGTCGCCGCTCGCCGGGCGAGGACCTCCGACGCGAGCGAGCATCCCCCACGAGCCACCGATACGGCTCCGAGAGCGCCGAGCATCCAGGACCGCGACTCCGTCGGGTAGCCCGGCACGAACGCGCTCGCCACGATCCGCGCGAGGAGCACGGCCTGCGCGGCAGTGGCCACGGTCGAGACGAGCCCGAGACCGACGACCGCGGCGAGCTCCTTCCGAGCGGGGGCGACGTAGGGAAGCAGGCGACTGTCGAACGGGGCTCGATCCGCGAGCGTCGCGGGCCAGCTCACCTCCCCGTCTCGCCCGGAAGGCCGACGGGGCGAGGAGCGCGACCCGACGAGCCCGGCACCCCGTGGTCGGGCGCGTCGGCGGCCGCGGGTCCCACCGGAGGTCGGGAGAGGCGCTGGCGGAACACCCAGTAGGTCCATCCCTGGTAGAGCAGGACCAGCGGTGTGAAGATCGCGGCGACGACGCTCATCACGACGAGCGTGAGGTGCCCCGCGGACGCGCTCTCGATCGTGAGCCCGTGGCTCGCGACCGTGCCGGACGCGAGCACGGCGGGGAAGAGCCGGGAGAACGCCGCTCCCGTGACGAGAAGGATCGCGAGGCCGTTGGCCGCGAACGCGAGGCCCGGCCGCGAGCGGGCGCTCAGCACCCCCGTGCCGACGACCGCGAGCGCGGCGAGGAGCGCGAGCACGACCGGGACGGCCGCAGGAAGGGATCCCCCGACCGAAGGTCGCCCCGCATGGACGAGCCACCCGAGAACCGCCGCGAGGAGCACGACGCTCGCGGGCACGAGCACACGGACGAGGCGCACCGCACGGTCGCGCACCGTCCCCTCGGTCTTCAGCGCGAGGAACACCGCCCCGTGGAGCGAGAACAACGCGAGGCTCGCGAGACCGCCTACGAGCGCGACGGGGTGCAGGAGCCCGACGAGCCCGCCCCGGTAGGTCCCTCCGGGGTCGAGAGGAAGCCCGTGCACGAGGTCCGTGAACGCGGCGCCCCACACGACCGCGGGCACGAGGCTTCCGAGCAGGTTCGCCCCGTCCCAGAAGGTCCGCCACGATCGGCTGTCGACCTTGTCGCGGAACTCGAAGGACACGCCGCGAGCGATCAACGCGACGAGGACGACGAAAAGAGCGAGGTAGAAGCCGCTGAAGAGCTTCGCGTACCAGAGGGGGAAGGCGGCAAAGGTCGCCCCTCCTGCCACGATGAGCCAGACCTCGTTCCCGTCCCAGGTCGGCCCCACCGCGTTGAGGCAGATCCTCCGGTCGAGGTCGTCCCGCGAGACGATCGGTGCGACGACCGCGACGCCGAAGTCGAAGCCCTCGAGGAAGAAGTACCCGGCCCAGAGGAGTCCGATGATCGCGAACCACGCGGTGTTGAGGTCCGAGAACTCAGCCATGTGACGGGCTCCTCGCCGATCCCCTTCCTGCGACGCGCCGGTCGGCGTCCGGCACCGCCATCAGTAGACGATCCCCGGCAGGACGGGGTGCTCGTCGTCCTCCGGTGCGACGAGGTCCCGCCGCGCCGCGCGCACCATGAGCACCGCGTCGACGACCCCTATGGCCGTGTACAGGGCGACGAACCCGACGAGGGTCGCGGCGACGTCCACGGTGCTCACGGTCGGGGACACCCCGTGGAGCGTCTTCAGCAGCCCGTACACGAGCCACGGCTGGCGGCCCATCTCGGTGAAGACCCACCCGGACGCGTTCGCGAGGAACGGGAGCGCCATCCCCGCCATCGCCGCCCGGAGGAACCAACGGCTCTCGCCGATCCTCTTGCGCCGCGCGAGGAGCGCTCCCCACGCGGATAGCAGCACCAGCAGGATCCCCATCCCCACCATCGTGCGGAACGACCAGTAGGTGGCCCAGAGCACGGGCACATAGCTCCCCTTGCCGTACGTCGCGGTCTCGGAGGCCTGGAGCTGGTCGATGCCCTTCACCTGCCCGTTCCAGCTGAGGTCCGCGATCATGCTGAGCACGTGCGGGAGGCGGACCTGGAACACGGGCGTGCCCGAGAGGTTCCCGATCGTGAGCATCGAGAAGCTCGCGCCGTCCGTCGTCGTGTAGAGGGCCTCGGCAGCGGCCATCTTCATCGGCTGCTGGCTCTCCATGAGGCGCCCCTGGAGATCTCCCGACACGCTCGTGACGAGCACGCTCGCGAGGGTGAAGATCGCTGCGAAGCGTGCGGCGCGTCCGAACGCCGCGCGCTCTCTCCCTTGTCGGATCTGCCAGGCGGCGATCCCGAGCACGAGGCCTCCGGCGGTCACGAACGCCGCGCTCACCGTGTGGAGGAACGACGCCCAGAGCGTTGAGCTCGCGAGGACGGCCCAGAAGTCGGTGAGCACCGCCTCGCCGTGCTCGACCTCGTAGCCCACGGGGTGCTGCATCCAGGAGTTCGCCGCGAGGATGAAGAACGCCGAGAGGATGGTCCCCGCGCTCGTCACCCAGATGGTCGCGAGGTGGACGCGCGGCGAGAGCTTTCCCTTCCCGAACACCCAGAGCCCCACGAAGGTCGACTCGAGGAAGAACGCGAGCAGGCCCTCGATCGCGAGAGGAGCCCCGAAGATGCTCCCTACGAAGACCGAGTACGAGGACCAGTTCATCCCGAACTGGAACTCGAGGACGATCCCCGTCACGACCCCGACCGCGAGGTTGATGAGGAAGAGCCTCCCGAAGAACGCCGTGAGCCGCTCCCAGACCTCGTCCTCGCGCCGGTAGGCGAAGGTCTGCATGGACGCGACGACGACTCCGAGCCCGATCGTCACGGGCACGAAGAAGAAGTGGAACACCGTCGTGAGCCCGAACTGCCAGCGGGCGAGCTCGAGCGCACTCACCGCACGCTCGTCGTGCAGACAGATACCCGCACAGTCGGCCTCCTGCCCGCCGCACGCCGCGCGCGATCCGGTGAATTGTCCGTTCGTCACGGTCGCGTGGCCTAGGGTCCAACGGCACTTCGGGTCAGCGGAAGTCACGCGCGCGGGCGGGTGCGAGGGCGAGGTCGACGGGGTCGACGCGCTCCGCGACGACGCTCACCACCCCGGCGACGCGCTCGACCCGCCCGCGCACGGCGAGAGCTGGCGACCCGGAGAGAACTGCCCGATAGCGCGCCCAGCACCCCGGGGAGCAGATGACGTTCACGACGCCCGTCTCGTCCTCGAGGTTCACGAACACCGTCCCGCCCGCGGTCGACGGGCGCTGGCGGTGCGTGACGATCCCCGCGACCGTGACCCTTCCCTCTCCCGCCCCTTTCACGAGCCCTGCGGCGGTGAACACCCCGCCCGCCTCGAGCGCCGGGCGAAGGTGCGCGAACGGGTGGTCGCCACCTGTCACCCCGGTCGCCCACAGGTCTGTCGCCGCGAGCTCGGCGGGACCCATGTCCGGGAGCGGGGGCGCCTCGACCCCGACGACGACCCCCGGGAGGCGACCCGGGTCGCCGGCGAGCGCGCCGACCGCCCACAGCACCTCTCGCCTCCCCCGGCCCGCCGGAGGGGCGGCGTCCCCGTCGAGGAGCGGCAGCCGGCCGCACGCACCCGCGATCGCGAGCGCCTCGAGCTGCGGTCGGGTCGCCCCGCTCCTGCGGGCCAGGTCCTCGAGGCTCGTGTACGGCGCCCCGGAGGCGACGCGCTCCGCGAGCTCCGCCCCGACGCCCCGCACCGTGCCGAGCCCGAGCCGCACGGCCGGCCCCCCTCCGCTCGGCTGTCCGGCCGCCACCGGGACGGGACCGGCGTCCGGGGTCGGCGCCGGGACAAGGCGCGCTCCCGCTGCGCTCTCGTTCACGTCGGGCCCGAGCACGACGACGCCGTGGCGGCGGGCGTCGGCGACGAGGCTCTGGGGGGACCAGAAGCCCATCGGCTGGGAGTCCAGCAGCCCGGCGAGGAACACCGCGGGATAGCGGAGCTTGAACCAGGCCGACGCGTAGACGAGGTACGCGAAGGAGACCGCGTGGGACTCGGGGAACCCGTAGTTCGCGAACGCAGCGAGCTGGGCGTAGATCGCGTCGGCGACCTCGCGCCGCACCCCGCGGTCGGCCATGCCCGCGTAGAGCCGCTCCCGCAAGCGCTCCATCTGGTCGGTCGACCTCTTCGCTCCCATCGCCTGGCGGAGCCGGTCGGCCTCGACCGCGGAGAGCCCGGCGACGTCGATCGCCATCTGCATGAGCTGCTCCTGGAACAGCGGCACACCGAGGGTCTTCGCGAGCGCGGGCTCGAGGAGCGGGTGGAGGTAGGAGACCTCCTCCTCGCCGCTGCGCCGGCGGAGGTAGGGGTGGACCGACCCCCCCTGGATCGGGCCGGGCCGGATGAGCGCGACCTCGACGACGAGGTCGTAGAAGCAGCTCGGCCGGAGCCGTGGCAACGTCGCCATCTGGGCGCGGCTCTCGACCTGGAACACCCCCATCGAGTCCGCTCGGGCGAGCATCTCGTAGACGGCGGGGTCCTGGGGGATCGTCGCCAGGTCGACCGCCACGTCGTGAGAGGACGCGGCGAAGTCCACCATCCGGTGGAGAGCCTCGAGCATCCCGAGCCCGAGCAGGTCGAACTTCACGAGGCCGACGGCCGCGCAGTCGTCCTTGTCCCACTGGAGCACCGTCCTGCCCTCGCGCCGCGCCCACTCGACCGGGCAGACCGCGACGACCGGCCGGTCGCAGATGACCATCCCCCCGGAGTGGACCCCGAGGTGCCGCGGGAACCCGTCGATCTCCCCGGCGAGCCGGAGCACCTCGGCGGGTATGTCGTGGCCCGCGGGGAGCGGGGCCCCGAAGAAGCTCCCGATCTGACGCGACCATGCGTCGAGCGCCCCCGGGGGGTAGCCGAGCGCGCGCCCGACGTCGCGCACCGCAGAGCGCGGCCGGTAGGTGACGACGTTCGCGACCTGGGCCGCGTGCTCGCGCCCGTAGCGCTCGTAGACGTACGCGATGACCTCGTCTCGGCGCGAGGACTCGATGTCGAGGTCGATGTCCGGAGGGCCCTCTCGCGCCGGGGAGAGGAACCGCTCGAAGAGCAGCCCGAGACCGACGGCGTCGGCGTTCGTCACCCCGAGCGCGTAGCAGACCGCCGAGTTCGCGGCCGAGCCGCGCCCCTGGCAGAAGATGCCCGAGCGTCGGCAGAACTCGACGATGTCCCACACGACGAGGAAGTAGCCCGCGAACCCGAGCTGCCCGACGACGGCGAGCTCCCGGTCGAGCTGCGCCCATGCCCCCGGCACCCGCTCCGCGCCACGCGGCCCGTAGCGCCGTGTGCCCCCCTCCTCGACGACGCAGCGGAGGAAGCCCGGCTCGTCCTCCCCCGCGGGCACCGGGTACGGGGGGAGCCCGGGCGCGACGAGCCCGAGGTCGAACGCGCACGCCCTCCCGATCTCGGCCGCCTGCTCGACCGCCCCGGGATAGCGGCGGAAGCGCCTCGCCTGCTCGGCACCCGACCGGAGCGTCGCCGCTCCCCAGGCGGGGAGGTACCCCTCGACCTCCGAGAGGCTCGACCGGGCGCGGATCGCCGCGAGCGCCGTCGAGAGCGGGTAGCGGGACGAGGTCGCGTAGTGGGCGTTCGCCGTCGCGACGATCGCCACCCCCGCCCGCGCCGCGAGCTCGGCGAGCGCGTCGTTGCGCGCCCCGTCGACTGGGGACCCGTGGTCGAACAGCTCGACCGCGACCGAGTCCCTCCCGAACGCGTCGACGAGACGGGCGATCTCGCGGGCCGCCGCGGCCGGACCACGCTGCTCGAGCGCCGCAGGTACCGCCCCGTGGCGGCATCCCGTGAGCACCCACCACGTTCCCGCGTGCGCCCCGGCGAGCTCGCCGAGGTCGTACGCGGGGCGCCCCTTCTCCCCTCCCGCGAGCTGCGCACGGGCGATCGCGGTCGAGAGCCTCGCGTAGCCGTCGGGGTCGCGAGCGACCACGACGAGGTGCGACGCCTCGGGATCGATCGCCCCGCTTCGCGCCCCGGCGCGCTCCCGCCCGACGGCCGTGCCGGCCGCCGGCGTGACCGGGAGGCCGAGCTCGGCCCCGAAGACCGTCGGGAGCCCGACGTCCCGTGCGGCCGCGGCGAACCGTACGACCCCGTAGCAGCCGTCGTGGTCCGTAAGCGCGAGCGCCTCGAGCCCGAGCCGCTCGGCCTCGCCGACGAGCTCCTCCGGAGGCGACGCCCCGTCGAGGAAGCTGAAGCTCGAGTGACAGTGGAGCTCCGCGTACGCGGGCCCCCCGCGCGGCGACGGACTCCTCGTGCCGGGCGCGCGGGCGCCACCCGGCCCCGCAGTGGCCGGCGGCGCGGCCGGGGGCGCGGCTCGCCCGGAGAGGCGGCGCTCGATCTCCGACCACGGCACAACGGGGTTGAACGTTCCCACCGCCCGACAGTACCGAACATACGTTCGGTGCGCTCCGCACGGCACGCCCGCCCGCGAGGTCCTCGACCTCGGGCCCCCGGCACGACTTCGTCACCGCGTCCGGGTCGATCACCGGCACGCGACCACGTCGCTCTCCTTCGGGAGCCGGTCCCCGGGCGACGCGACCCGAGCCGTAGCGCGTCGTGGCGAGCGCTCAGCCGCCCCCGAGGAGGTACTCGACGACGTCGCCCGCCGTGTACGGCGACCGGCGACCGGCGAGGGCGGGGAGGAACGACAGGTCGTCGCCGAGCGTGACGACCGGGAGCTCCGTGGCCCCGCCCGCACATCTCTGTCCGAGCCCGACCGTCGCGATGAGCCCGTTGCACAGGCAGATCCTGCCCGCGGCGTCCTCGGGGTCGCCCCCCTTGCGGACGTAGTCCTCGACCGGCTCTGCGGGGCAGCGGTAGCCGATCCGCCCGTTGGCCTTCCGGTACGGCACGCGCAGGTACCCGAGGTCGCAGATCCGCTCGCGGTGGGGGGCCTCGCCACGGGCACCGATGGTCCCGGGCGCGTCCGCCACCTTGAACGGGAACCCGGTCGGGGAGGCTCGAAGGTCCGTGCGGGACCCGAGGGTCCCAGAGAGCGCCCCGTCGAGCAGGACCCGGCGAAGCGCCGGGTCGAGGTTCGACTCCTCGCATAGGGCGAACGCCGACCCGACCTGGATCCCCGCAGCTCCCGCTCTCGTCGCGGACGCGAGCGCCTCCGGGCTCGCGTAGCCGCCGGCGAGCCAGAACGGGAGCCCGAGGGCCGACATCTTCGCGAGCTCGACCGCGTCGCGGGGGCCGTAGACGGGCTGGCCGGATGCGTCGACGACGAGCGGGCCCCTCGGCCGCGCGTTGTGGCCACCCGCGGCGTGGCCCTCGACGACGAACCCGTCGGGCCTGCTGCGCGCGTCGCGGGCGAGGTAGCCCGCCAGCATGTTGGAGGACACGACCGCGACGAACCGGGGGCGGCCGAGCTCGGGTCGGCCGCCGAGGACGGCCTTCGGGTCGAGCACGCCCCGGACCGGCACCCCCCCGGGACCGTGGACGTCGACGCCCAGGTCCCCGGGCGCTCCTGCGGCGAAGTCGTCGAGGAGCGCGGGGATCTGCGCGGGAATTCCCGCTCCCATCAGCACGTAGTCGACTCCGGCGAGCATCGCCCCGTACAGCACGGCCGGCGTGCTCATCTGGAGCTTCTCCAGGTAGTTGACGCCCACGGGACCGTCGTGCCCCTCCTTCGCGAGGAGCACCTCGACGAAGTTCGCTGCGACGACCAGCTCGACGCCGGGCCGGCCCGGGTCGATCGTCCCCTTCGGGACGAGCCGGAACGGCTCGTCGTGCCCGACGCCCCCGTCGACGTAGTACCGGTCGACGATCCGATCCGCCACCG
>JAJZBW010000091.1 GCA_021798745.1 Actinomycetes bacterium | reverse complement strand
GCGGAACGTCGGGGTCGCCCTCCGGTCCGAGGCCATCGTCCGCCGGCCGTCCGGAGTCACGATCGCGGTCACCGCCCCCGTCCGGCCGACGTCTCCGGGCGCGAGGAGCTCGACGCCCTGCGCGGCGAGGAGGTCGCGGACGAGACGGCCGGCCGGGTCCGACCCGACGCGCGAGACGACCGCACCGGACGCCCCGAGCGCGACGGCCCACGCCGCGACGTTCGCCGCCTGGCCCCCTGCGCAGAGCACGACCTCGGCGGGGACGTCGTCGTCCGCGACCGTGAGGCGGTCGAGCGTGACGAGGACGTCGAGCACCGCGTCCCCGAACGCGCACAGGCGGACCCCCTGTGGCCCGACGGACCGCCCGGGGCGCCCGGGCCCGGGTGCGTCGATCACCTCGTGCCGCGGACGAGCGCGTACGCGACGGCGATCTCGGAGGCGAGGCGCACGTTGTCGCGCACCGCGGCGAGGTTCGCCTCGAGCGAGGCGCCCGAGGTCGCACGCGCCATGTGCTCGAGCAGGTAGGGCGTGATCGCCTGCCCGGTGACCCCGTCCCGCGCCGCGGCGTCGAGAGCGGCCGCGAGCGAGTCGTCGTGGACCCGCGGGTCGAGCTCGTGCTCCGCGGGGACGGGGTTCGCGACGAGAAGGGCGGCCTCGGGGCCGCCGAGGAGGTCCTGGGCGAGCATCACGTCCGCGACCGCCTCGGGCGTGTCGAGGGTCCAGTCGAGCGCGCACCCCGAGCTGTGCACGTAGAAGGCGGGGAACGTCGTCGTCCGGTACCCGACGACGGACACGTTGAGAGTCTCGAGCCTCTGGAGGGTGGCGGGGATGTCGAGGATCGACTTCACCCCCGAGGACACCACGGTCACCCGGGTCCGGCTCAGCAGCGCGAGGTCCGCCGACTCGTCGAAGCTCTCCGTGTACCCGCGGTGCACGCCCCCGAGGCCGCCCGTCCCGAAGACGCGGATCCCCTCGCGAGCCGCGCAGAACGCGGTCGCGGACACCGTCGTCGCTCCGCTCGCTCCCGTCGCGAGCGCGAGCGGGAGGTCGCGGAACCCGAGCTTTCGCATGGACGGGTCGCGCGCGACGCGCTCGAGCTCTCCCGACGCGAGGCCGAGGTGGGCGACGCCGTCGAGGACAGCGACCGTCGCCGGGCACGCTCCCCCGTCGCGCACGATCCCCTCGAGCTCGCGGGCGACCTCGAGGTTCACGGGGCGGGGAAGCCCGTGGGAGATGATCGTCGACTCGAGCGCGACGACCGGCTCCCCGGACCGGAGCGCCGCGTCCACCTCCTCGGAGAGCACGACCGCTCTGCCCGCGCGCGCCCCCGTCGTGTGGTCCCCCACCGCTCTCCTCCCGTCGTCCACGGTCCCTCCCGTCACTCCCGGTGGTAGGGGGTCCCGTCGGCCGCCGGCGGGCGGACGCGCCCCACGAGCCCGGACACGACCGCGATCGTGATCACGTACGGGGCCATCGCGAGGAACGGCGAGGGGATCCCGACGTTCAGGACCGCGAGGAAGCTCTGGAGCGACACGGAGAACCCGAAGAGCAGCGCCGCACCGAGCGCCCCGAACGGGCGCCACCGGCCGAAGATCATCGCGGCGAGCGCCACGTACCCGAGCCCGGCCGTCATCTCCGAGGAGAACTCCCCGACCGACCCGATCGTGAACGACGCGCCGCCGATCCCCGCGATCAGCCCTCCGAGGACGACGTTGCGGTAGCGGACGGACATCACGTGGATGCCCACCGTCTCCGCCGCGTGCGGGTGCTCGCCGACCGAGCGGACGCGGAGCCCCCACCGGGTGCGGAACAGGGCGACGTTCACGGAGACGACGAGGACGGCGGCGAGGTACACGAACACGTTCTGGTCGAACAGCACCGGACCGACGATCGGGATCTTGTCCACGAGAGGGACCGCGATCGGCGAGAACGTCTGCGGGCTGTTGAGCGTCGTCTGGTAGGGGGTGAGCACCTGCTCGGTGAGGAAGTTCGTGAGGCCCGTGCAGAACGCGACGATCACGACGCCCACGATGATCTGGTCCGCCCCGTACCGGAGCGCGAGGAACGCGAGGAGCCACCCGAACGCGGCGCCCGCGGCGGCGCCCGCGAGCACCCCGAGCCAGAGGTCGCCCGAGACGCTCCCGATCATCGCCCCGAGGAACGCACCCGCGAGGAACTGCCCCTCGATCGCGATGTTGATGACCCCGGAGCGCTCGCACATGATCCCCGAGAGCGACCCGTACACGAGAGGGGTCGTCGAGATCAGGGTCGCCGCGAGCATCTGCTCGAAGTTGAGGTCGTTGCCCCGAGCGGCCCACGTGAGGAACGCCCAGAGGAACGACATGACGCCGAGCCCGAAGATCAGGTACGAGCCACGAGCCCCGCGACGCGACACGAGCAGCGCGCCGAGCCCGGCGGTGAGGATCGCGCACACGACCGCGACCGTCCGGACCGACATCTCGAGCGGTGCGACCGACACCGCGGGCGGCGCGCTCAGCGTGAACGTCGCGTGCGCGCTCCCGGGGGTCGCGACGCCGAACGCGAGGACCGTGAGGATCGCGAGGACGACGAGGAACGCCCCCATCCCCCGGACCCTCCCGAGCGTCACGAGCCGCCGGTCCGGCGCGCCGGGGAGCCCGGTCGGCACGTCGAGCGCCGACACGCTCATCCGCCCCATCCCTTCGAGAGGACCTGGCCGATGCTCGCACCGCTCTCGCGGAGCCGGTAGATCTCGCGCACGAGCGAGGGGGTCGCGACGAAGAACACGATGATCGCCTGGATCACGAACGCGAGGTCGAGCGGGATGCCCGTCGCCGCCTGCATGTTCCGCCCGCCGGTGTCGAGCGCGGCGAACAGGAGCGCTCCGAGGAACACCCCGACCGGCCGGTTCCGGCCGAGGAGCGCGACCGTTATCGCGTCGAACCCGATGTTCCCCCCGTAGCCGCTCGACAGGAAGAAGTCCGTCCCCGACAGTGTCGCCATGCCCGCGAGCCCGGCGAGCGCGCCGGAGAGCGCGAGCACCGCGGTCGTGACCTTGCGGACGTCGATGCCCGCCGTGCGCCCCGCCTTCGGGTTCGACCCGATCACGCGGAACGCGAACCCCGCGGTGCTGCGCCTCGTGAACCACGACGCACCGAGGACGCACACGACCGCGATGACAAACCCGAGGTTCGCACGCAGCCCGGAGCCGAACAGGTGCGGGAGCCGCGCGGTCGTCGGGATCGTCCGGGAGATCGCGTTCGACTGGCCGGGCTGCTGGAACGGCTGGGTCGTGAGAAGCTCGTTCAAGAGGTTGAGGAACACGTAGTTGAGCATGATCGTGGAGATCACCTCGTGAGCACCGGTGCGCGCCTTCAGGTAGCCCGGGATGAACCCCGCGACGGCCCCGCCGAGCGCTCCCGCCAGGACAACGAGCGGGAGGTGGATCCCGATGGGGAGGTGCACCGCGAAGCCCACGTAGAGGGCGGCGAGCGCCCCGGCGATGAGCTGTCCCTGCGCGCCGATGTTGAACACGCCGGTCCCGAAGCCGATCGCGACGCCGAGCCCCGCGAGGACGAGCGGCGTCGCGGACACGAGGGTCTCCGAGATCGGCGTGAGCACCCCCGTCCACCCGTGCCCCGTCGTGATCGCGTGCCCGAGCGCGGTCGGGCTCACGATCGCTCCCGTGAAGATCGCCGCGTACGCGTCTCCGACGGTGGACCCGGCCACCCCGAGCGCACGCCCGGGATGGGACCCGATGTGCGCGAGCGCGTGGAGGACCGTCGGCGAGGTCGCGATGATGAGCACCCCGCCGAGCACGAGGGAGCTCACGATCGCGAGCGCCGTGACGACGACGACGTTCGCCTCGACGATCCAGCGGAGACGGCTCCCCGCGCGCGGCGGAGCCGGGGCGAGCACGAGCGCGCCGTCGGGCCGGTCCGCTCCCGGGCCCGGCGGCACGAGGTGCCCGCCGCCGGGGTCCGGCCCCTCCGGAGTCACGGCGCGCCCCCGTCGCCGGCGACCGCCGGCGGACCGGGCGCCTCGGGCCCCGGACGGTCACCGTCCGTCGCGTCGACCCCGGCCATCATGAGCCCGATGCGGTCCCGACCCGCGCCCGGGTCGACGACGCCCGTGATCCTGCCGCGGTACATGACCGCGACCCGGTCCCCGAGCGCGAGCACCTCGTCGAGCTCCGACGAGATGATGAGGACCGCGACCCCGCGGTCGCGCTCCTCGACGATCCTCCGGTGCACGTACTCGATCGACCCGACGTCGAGACCGCGTGTCGGCTGCGACGCGACGAGGAGCTTCACGGGCCGCGAGAGCTCTCGGGCGACGACGACCTTCTGCTGGTTCCCGCCGGAGAGAGAGCCGACCGACACGACGGGCGACGGCGCGCGGATGTCGAAGTCCACGAGCCTCGCCTCCGCGTTCGCCCGCACCGCCGCGAGGTCCCGGGCGCCGTGGCGCGCGAACGGCGCGCGGTCGAAGATGTCGAGCACGAGGTTGTCCTCGACCGTCATCGCGAGCACGAGCCCGTCGACCTGGCGGTCCTCGGGGACGTTCGCGACGCCCGCCGCTATCGCGACGTCCGGGCTGCGCCCGGCGAGCTCCTGCCCGTCGAGGCGGATCGACCCGGACACGACGGCGCGGAGCCCGGTGATCGCCTCCGCGAGCTCGGTCTGCCCGTTGCCCTGGACTCCGGCGACCGCGAGGATCTCCCCGGCGCGCACCGTGAGGTCGACCCCGTCGACGGCGACGAGGCCGCGCTCGTCCGCGACGGTGAGGCCGGATATCTCGAGCACGGCTGCCCCCGGGTGGGCGGGACCCTTGTGGACGACGAGCTCCACCTCCCGCCCGACCATCATGGTCGCGAGCTCGCTCTCCCCGCTCTCGGCCGCGGTCGTGGTCCCGACGACGCGTCCGAGCCGCATGACCGTGATCCGGTCCGCCACGGACAGGACCTCTTTCAGCTTGTGCGTGATGAACAGAACGGACCGGCCCGCCGCGGCGAGGGAGCGGACGATCGCGAACAGCGCCTCGCTCTCCTGCGGCGTGAGCACCGCGGTCGGCTCGTCGAGGATGAGGAGCCGGGCGTCTCGCTGGAGGGCCTTCAGGATCTCGACTCGCTGCTGGACCCCGACGGGGAGGTCCTCGACGACCGCGTCGGGCTCCACGGCGAGGCCGAACTGCTCGGAGAGCCGCCGGATGTCCGCACGGGCGCGGCGCCGGTCGAGGAAGCCGAGCGGGCGCGTCGGCTCGAACCCGAGGACGACGTTCTCCGCGACCGTGAACACCGGGACGAGCATGAAGTGCTGGTGCACCATCCCGATCCCGTGCGCGACGGCCTCGCCCGGGTCCGCGAACCGTACGGGCTCGCCGTCGATGCGGATCTCGCCCTCGTCGGAGCGGACCATCCCGAACAGCACGTTCATGAGCGTGCTCTTGCCGGCGCCGTTCTCGCCGAGAAGGCAGTGGATCTCGCCCGGCTCGACCGTGAGGTCGACGTGGTCGTTCGCGACGAGAGAGCCGTAGCGCTTCGTCACGCCTCGCAGCTCGAGCCTCATGCGGACCTCATCATCGCGAGGAGCGTAGGACGCCCGACCGCGCGACGGAAAGGAGCGCTCCGCCCGTCGTCCGGTGGACCGAGGCACCCCCGGCGGCTCGCGCCGCCGGGGGTGCCTCCCTGCGACCGACTAGCTCACCGGGTAGGAGTTCGGGTCGGTGCTGACCGTGCCGGCGATGATGCCCGCCTTCAGCTTCGCGAGCTCCGCCGTGACCGCCGCGGGCACCTTGCTCGCGAAGTCGTGGTAGGGAGAGAGCGAGACTCCGTTGTTCGCGAGCGTGCCGTTGTAGTTGCCGCCCTTGAACGTCCCCTTCGCGGCGCTCACGACCGCGGCCTCCACCGAGGGGGCGATGCCCTTCGTGACGCTCGTGATGAAGAGCGAGCAGTACTGCGGGGCCGACACGCACCCGTCCGTGTCCACCCACTCCATGTAGTGCCCGGGCCCGGCCTGCTTCACGGCCGCGGCCGCCCCGAGGCCGACGGAGCCGGCGACGGGGAAGATCACGTCCGCTCCCTGGGCCATGAGGGTCGTCGCGTCGGTCTTGCCGAGGCCCTGGTTCGTGAAGTCGTTCGTGAACACGCCCGTCCCGGCGAAGCTCCCCGGAGCACGCTTCTTCGCCGGGTTCCACCCGAGCGCGACGACGTGCTTGTGGTTCAGCTTGTCGTAGTAGCGCACTCCCGCGACGAACCCGTCCATGTAGATGGTCACCGTCGGGATGTCCTGCCCGCCGAACGTGCCCACCTTGCCGGTCTTGCTCATCGCCGCCGCGAGGTACCCGCCGAGGAAGCCGTCCTGGTTCGTCTCGTAGTGCAGCGCGAGCACGTTCTTGATGGCCGGCGTGTACGTGAAGTCCACGATCGCGAACTTCTGGCCCGGGTGCGCCTTGGCGGCCGCCTGGGTCGCGCTCGCCATGTCGAACCCGACGGTGATGATGATCCCGCACTTCTTCGCGATGAGCGCGTTGATGTTCGGCGTGTAGTCGCTCGTCGAGGTCGACGAGAGGTAGGTGTACTTGAGCCCCGCGACCTTCTTCGCGGCGAGCTGGAGACCGAGGTACGCCGAGGCGTTGAACGAGCGGTCGTTGATCCCGCCCGTGTCGGTCACCTCGCAGGCGAGGAAGCTCGACGCGTGCGGCGTCGAGACCGCGGGACGCGCCGCCGGCGGCGCGCTCGCGGACGCGACCGCGATGCCCGTCCCGGTCGCGGCGAGGGTCACGGCGGACAGCGCGGCGACCGCGCGGACCGGCATCCGCACGCGACGCCCGTCCGCCCTGTTGCGAGGCTGGTCGTTCATGGACATGGTCTCCTTACCTGCTCGTGCCGGCCCCGGCTCCCGCCTCGGACGGCTCCCCTACCGCTCCACGTTCCTGCTCGCGAGCCACCCGTCGTGACCTGCGTGCCTTCACGACCCTGCGCCTTTTGGACGCCGTCCGGACACGTCATCATCGAGCCCGCCCCCAGGGCGATCAAGCTGCATGGTGTATCGGACTTAGCCCATCAGAGCACATGGTGTATCGGCACGGCCCCGACCCCGCCACCTCCCGCCCCGCCGCCGCGAGCCCGGCGGAGTCTTACGGTTGGATGGCTACCACGTTACGTTGTCCGCGCGCCGCGGGCCAGAGACGCGGCCCTCCACGGGTCCGCCCGAGCCGCCTGCGGGGGCCCGGGGTAGCGTCGTGTGCATGACGAGCCCCGACGACCACCGGCTGCCGCGCTCCGTCGTGCCGCGCCGCTACGAGCTCGTGCTCGCCCCCGACCTCGAGCTCGCGTCGTTCTCCGGGAGCGAGCGCGTCGAGATCGAGGTCGTCGAGCCCGTCGAGCGCATCGTCATGCACGCGGCGGACCTCGAGATCGTCGGCGCGAGCCTCGCGCTCGGGTGGGCGAGCGACGGGGACGACCTCGCGACCGCGGACTCCTTCAGCCTCGGAGCCGAGCTCGACGACGCGAGCGAGACCGTCGCGTTCCTCGCCCCCTCCGAGGACGTCCCCCCCGGCCGCTACACGCTCTCCTGCTCGTTCCGGGGGGTGCTCAACGACAAGCTCCACGGCTTCTACCGGAGCACCTTCGACGACGAGGGGACGACGAGGGTCCTCGCGACGACCCAGTTCGAGCAGACCGACGCCCGCCGGGCGTTCCCCTGCCTCGACGAGCCGGACCGCAAGGCGGTCTTCTCCGTCACCATCGACGCCCCCGCGGGAGCGGTCGCGCTGTCGAACGGGCGCGAGCTCTCCTCGGAGGAGCTCGCCGACGGTCGGCGACGCGTCCGGTTCGCGGACACGATCCCGATGTCGACGTACCTCGTCGCGTTCGTCGTGGGCCCCCTCGTCGCGACGCCCGCCGTCGACGTCGACGGCGTCGCGCTCCGGGTCGTGTGCGCCCCGGGCAAGGAGCACCTCGCCGGTCCCGCCCTCGACGCGGCCGCGCACGCGCTCCGGTACTTCGCCGAGTACTTCGCGATCCCCTACCCGGGGGACAAGGTCGACCTCGTCGCGATACCCGACTTCGCGGCGGGGGCGATGGAGAACCTCGGGTGCGTCACGTTCCGGGAGTCGATCCTGCTCGCGGACCCGGACGACGCCGCGCGCACCGAGCTCGAGCGGCTCGCGGAGGTCGTCGAGCACGAGCTCGCCCACATGTGGTTCGGCGACCTCGTGACCATGAGGTGGTGGAACGGGATCTGGCTCAACGAGGCGTTCGCGACGTTCATGGCGCTCTGCTGCGAGGACGACTACCGGCCCGAGTGGAAGGTGTTCACGAGCTTCGCCCGCTCGAAGGGGACCGCCCTCGGGATCGACGGGCTCCACGCGACCCGCCCGGTCGAGTTCCCCGTCGCTCTCCCGGACGAGGCCGCGGCGATGTTCGACGTGCTCACCTACGAAAAGGGTGCGAGCGTCCTGTGGATGCTCGAGCAGTACCTCGGGACGGAGCTCTTCCCCCCCGGGATCCGCCGGTACCTCGCGGCGCACGCGCAGGGGAGCACCGAGACCCACGACCTCTGGGACGCGATCGAGGCCGAGGCGAGCGGCGTGCCCGTGCGCGCCGTCATGGAGGGCTGGATCTTCCGGGGCGGCTACCCCCTCGTGTCCGCCTCCTCGAAGGTGGCCCCCGACGGGACCGAGGCGGTCGGCCTCGCGCAGTCGCCCTTCACCTACCTCGCGCATCCCCCGGGCGGGGACGGCCCGAGCGAGGTCGGATCGAGCTGGCTCGTGCCCGTGATCGCGCGCTCGGGGGGCGGGGAGCTCGCCCGGGTCCTGCTCGGGCCCGACGGAGCGGAGCTGCCCGCGGGCGCCGCCCCCGTGGTCGTGAACGCGGGCGGCTCCGGCTTCTACCGAGTCGCGTACGACGCCGCCCTGAGGAGCGCCCTTCTCTCGGGGTACGAGTCGCTCGAGCCCGTCGAGCGGTACGGGCTCGTGTCCGACGCGTGGGCGACGTTCCTCGCGGGGAGGTCCTCGCTCCGCGAGGTGTCCGAGGTGCTCTCCCGCGTCGCCTCGGAGACGGACCCGCACGTGTGGTCCGTCGTGATCGGCGCGCTCGGGCTCCTCGACCTGCTCGCCCCCGAGGGCCGGCGCGCCGGGCTCGCGGAGTACTCGCGAGGGCTTCTCGCTCCCCAGCTCGCTCGCGTCGGGTGGGAGCGCGCCGCGGGCGAGGACGAGATGACGCGCACGCTCCGAGCCGCGCTCGTCGCCGCTCTCGGAACGTTCGGGCGCGACGACGCGGTCGCGCGGCACTGCGACGCGCTCTTCGCGGGCGACCACGGCGACGGGCCACCGGTGCCCGCCGACATCGCGTCGGCCGTCCTCGGGGTCGTCGCGGACCACGGGCACGCGTCCGAGCTGGACGCGATCCTCGCCCGCTACCGCTCGCCGCGGGACCCTCTCGACGAGGACCGGCACCTCGGTGCGCTCGGGAGGGTCACGGACCCCGACGCGGCACGCCGGGTGCGCGAGCTCTGCCTCACCGAGATCCGCAACCAGAGCGCTCCGCACCTTCTCGCGTCCCTCCTCTCGAACCGCTCGTCGGGCCCGGCGACGTGGGAGTTCGTGCGGGACCACTACGAGGAGCTCGTCCGCCGCTTCCCTCCGCACTCGATCCACCGGACCGTCAACGGGGTGGTCGGGCTCGCACAGGTGGGCGACGACGGGCGCCCCCTCCACGCGGACGGGATCCGCTCGTTCCTCGCCGGGCGGTTCGAGGGGGGGCACCGGCGGCTCGTCGACCAGAGCCTCGAGCGCCTCGAGGTCAACGTGCGCCTCGCGCGGCGCCTCCCCTCGGAGCTCGACGAGCTCGTCCTCCCCGGCTGAGACGGCCCGACGGTGCGGGTCGGGCTCGTGCTCGCGACGTTCGCCCTCGTCGTCCCCGCCGAGCTCCCCGACAAGACGTTCGTGTCCTGCGTCGTGCTCGGGGCGCGCTACCGCCCCGTGCCCGTGTGGTGCGGCGCCGCGGCCGGTCTCGTCCTCCAGGCGGGCGTCGGGTCCGCGGCGGGCCGGCTCCTGTCGCTCGCGCCCCGTCGCGTCGTCGACGCGGTCGTCGCTGCACTGCTGTGCGCGGGCGCCGTCTACCTCCTCGCGAGCCGCGAGGAGCGCGAGGAGGCCGAGGGAGGCGAGCTCGCGTCGCGCGAGGAGCGCTCGCTCGGGGGCGCTGCGGAGCCGTCCGGCCTGCGCATCGCGGCCACGACCTTCGTCGTCGTCGCGCTCGCCGAGCTCGGCGACCTGACCCAGGTGCTCATCGCGAACCTCTCCGCCCGCTACCGCGACCCGCTCAGCGTGTT
>JAJZBW010000090.1 GCA_021798745.1 Actinomycetes bacterium | reverse complement strand
GCCCCCGACGGCCGGGCCGCCCGCGCGCTCGCGGGCCGTCTCGCGGGATCCTTCTCCGGGGACGTCCGTGCCGACGGGGCGACCCGGGCGATCTACTCGACGGACTCCTCCAACTACCGGCACGTCCCCGTCGCCGTCGTCGCGCCGCGCGACGAAGCCGACGTGTGCACGGCCCTCGAGGCCTGCCGTGAGTTCGGTCTCGCCGTGCTCGCCCGCGGGGCGGGCACGAGCCTCGCCGGCCAGGCGTGCAACGAGGCGGTCGTCCTCGACACGAGCCGGTACATGGACGAGATCCTCGAGGTCGACCTCGAGCGGCGCGTCGCGCGGGTGCAGCCAGGCGTCGTCCTCGACGACCTCCGCGCCGCGACAGCAGGAACCGGGGTCACGTTCGGCCCGGACCCCGCCACGCACGCCTGGTGCACCCTCGGCGGGATGATCGGGAACAACTCCTGCGGAACCCACGCTCTCGTCGCGGGCAAGACCGTCGACAACGTCGAGAGGCTGCGCGTCGTGAGCTACGCAGGCGACGTGATGGACCTCGGCTCCTACGACGCCCCGTCGTACGAGGCGGCGCTACGCGCGGGCGGGGCGACGGCTCGCGTCCTGCGGCAGCTCCGCGAGCTCGTCGACGGGAACCTCGAGCTCGTGCGGGGTGGGTACCCGTCGGTCACGCGACGCGTCTCGGGGTACAACCTCGACGAGCTGCTCCCCGAGAGGGGCTTCCACGTCGCCCGGTCGCTCGTCGGGACGGAGTCGACGTGCGTCGTCCTGACGGAGGCCACGGTCTCCCTCGTCGAGATGCCCGTGCACCACTGCCTCGTGGTCCTCGGGTTCGAAGACGTCTACCGCGCCGCCGACCACGTCCCCGAGCTCCTTCGTCACGACCTCCTCGGGCTCGAGGGCTTCGACGACACGCTCGTCTCGGAGATGCGATCCGCCCGGCTGAACCTCGACGACCTCGAGCTCCTCCCCGAGGGCGGAGGCTGGCTCCTCGCGGAGGTCGGGGGGGCGAGCCCCGACGAGGCGCTCGCGCGCGCCCGGGCGCTCGCGTCCGCGTGCCCCGCGGGTGCCGTCGCGCGCGTCGTGGACCAGGAGGAGGAGCAGCGGGCGCTGTGGCGCGTGCGCGAGTCGGGCCTCGGCGCGACGGCGCGCCCGCCGGGCAAGCCCCCGAACCACGAGGGGTGGGAGGACGCGGCGGTCTCCCCCGAGCGGCTCGGCGAGTACCTCCGGGGGATCCGGGCGCTGTGGGACGAGCACGGGTACTCCGGTGCCTGGTACGGCCACTTCGGACAGGGCTGCGTCCACACCCGCAACGACTTCGACCTCCGGAGCGAGCGGGGGATCGCGAGCTTCCGCTCCTACATCGAGCGCGCGGCCGACCTGTGCATCTCGCTCGGGGGCTCGATATCCGGGGAGCACGGCGACGGACAGGCTCGCGGCGAGCTCCTCGAGAAGATGTACGGGCCCGAGCTCGTCGACGCGTTCCGCTCGTACAAGGCCGTGTTCGACCCGACCGGGATGATGAACCCCGGCCGGGTCGTCGACGCCCGACCCCTCGACTCGGACCTTCGCCACGGCCCCGACGAGCCGGCATCGGCGCTCCGTGCCCGCCATTTCGCGTTCGCGGCCGACGCGGGGAGCATGCGCACCGCAGTGGACCGGTGCGTCGGAGTCGGCCGGTGCCGTCGTGACGACACGGGGGTGATGTGCCCGTCGTTCCGGGTGACCCGCGACGAGGAGCACTCGACGCGGGGGCGCGCGAAGCTCCTCTCGGAGATGTTCCGGGGGGAGGTCACCCCGGCGACCTGGCGGAACGACGAGGTGCGCGAGGCGCTCGACCTCTGCCTGTCGTGCAAGGGGTGCCTGACGGACTGTCCCGTCCACGTAGACATGGCCGCCTACAAGGCCGAGTTCCTCGCCCACTACTACAAGGGGCGTGTCCGGCCGCGCTCCCACTACGCGCTCGGCCTCCTCCCGTGGTGGTCCCGGCTCGCGAGCCGGGTCCCGGCGCTCGCGAACACCGCGCTCGGAGAGCATGCCGTCGGCGCTGCAGCGAAGCGCCTCGCGGGGATCACGACTCGTCGCGCCGCTCCCCGGTACGCAAGCCCGACCTTCCGGCGCTCCCCGGAGGCCCGGGGCGCACGCGACGCGACGGGAGCGACCGTCGTGCTCTGGCCCGACACCTTCAGCGACCTCTACCGCCCGGAGCGCGCCGCGGCCGCGCTCCGGCTCCTCGAGTCCGCGGGCGAGGTCGTCGCGGTGCCGGGGGACTGGGCCTGCTGCGGGCGCCCTCTCTACGACGCCGGGATGCTCGGTCGCGCGCGGCGCGCTCTTCTCGACGTCCTCGACGTGCTCGAGCCCTGGACCTCCGCCGGCGTGCCCGTCGTCGTCCCCGAGCCGAGCTGCCTCGCGACCTTCCGGGACGAGCTCGTCGCGCTCCTCCCCGACGACCCGCGGGCCGCCTCCCTCGCGGGCCTCGCCCGGAGCGTCGCCGAGCACCTCGACGCCGCCGCGTGGCGACCCGACACCCCGCTCGCCGGGGAGCGCGCGGTCGTGCACCCGCACTGCCACGGGCGTGCGGTCGCGGGCACCGGGGCCGAGAGACGAGTCCTCGAGCGCGCCGGCTACCGCGTCGAGGTGCTCGACGCCGGGTGCTGCGGGCTCGCGGGGTCGTTCGGGTTCCGCTCCGAGCACGACGCGCTCTCGCGCCAGATCGCAGAGGACCGCTTCCTCCCCGCGCTGCGCTCCCTCGAGCCGGGCACCGTCCTGGTCCTCGACGGCTTCAGCTGCGCGACCCAGGCACGCGACCTCGGCGCACCCGCCGGCCGCTCCCTCGCGGAGGTGCTGCTCGACGTCGCGGCAGGGCCCGCCGTGGCGGGCCCGACGAGCACGGACGGGGACGGGCCGGGCGCCTCTCCGGCGCGAGCAACGGACAGGAGGACGGCGACGTGACGGCTGATCTCGTGAGATGGGGCATCCTCGGGACCGGGAGCATCGCGGCGACGTTCGCCGAGGACCTCGCCGCCGGACGGTCGGGACGTGTCGTCGCGGTGGGGTCCCGTCGACCGGGCTCCGCCGAGCTGTTCGCGGACCGGTTCCGAGTACCGAACCGCCACGGCTCCTACGAGTCCCTCGTCGCCGACCCCGAGGTCGACGTCGTGTACGTGGCGACGCCACACCCGAGGCACCGCGACGACGCCGTGCTCGCGCTGGAGGCGGGGAAGCCGGTGCTCCTCGAGAAGCCCTTCGCTCTCGACGCTCGCGAGGCGCGGGAGGTCGTCGCCGCGGCGCGGGCGCGCGGGCTGTTCCTGATGGAGGCCATGTGGACGCGTTTCCTCCCCCACGTGGCCGAGATCCGCTCCGTGCTTGCCTCCGGCGCTCTCGGCGAGATCGTGAGCGTGAGCGCGGACCACGGGCAGCGGTTCCCCGACGACCCCTCGTCCTGGCTGCTCTCCCCGGACTACGGAGGAGGGGCGCTGCTCGACCTCGGGATCTACCCGGTCTCGTTCGCCTCGATGCTGCTCGGTCCTCCCTCGCAGGTCGTCGCCGTCTCGGACCCGACCGCCACCGGCGTCGACGCGCAGACTTCGATCCTCCTGCGCCATCCGGGCGGGGCGCACGCCGTCCTCACGTGCACTCTTCGTGCCAAGAGCCCGACGCGTGCCGCGATCGTCGGGATCCTCGGACGGATCGAGGTGGACGGGGACTTCTACACCCCTACCGGGTTCGACGTCGTGACGGTCGACGGCGGCAGACGTCGCGTCGAGCGCGCGCACGAGGGGAGGGGGCTCCGGCACGAGGCGGACGAGGTCGCGCGCTGCCTCCGCGAGGGGCTCCCCGAGAGCCCGCTCATGCCGCTCGACGAGAGCGTGTCGATAATGGCGACGATGGACGAGGTGCGCGCCCAGGCCGCCCTCGGGAACGAGGCGTGATGGCGGACGACGACGGACACACGATCGCAGAGCTCGTGCGCGAGCTCGAGGAGCAGGAGCGACGGCTCGTCCTCCCGCGGTTCGACGACGACGATGCGTGGGCACTCGGCACGCTCCTCGTCGATCTCGCCCGCTCGCGCGGCCTCTCGGTGACGGTGGACGTGAGGAGGGGCCGCCAGCAGCTCTTCCACGCCGCTCTCCCCGGGACCAACGCGGACAACGACTCGTGGGTCGAGCGCAAGTCCCGGACCGTGCAGCGCTTCGACGCCTCCTCCTACCTCGTCGGCCGGCGGATCGCCCGTTCCGGGGTGACTCCCGGTGCGGACCGTGGGATCGACCCGGCCCTCTACTCGTTCCACGGGGGGTCGTTCCCCGTCCGGGTCGCAGGTGCAGGGCTCGTCGCGACGCTCACCGTCTCGGGCCTCAGCGAGGCCGCGGACCACGCGCTCGCCGTGGAGGCGATGACGCGGCACCTCGCCCGAACCGGCTAGGGACGTCCGAACGGGCGTCGCGCCACGCGGCGTCCCGGGGCGGGCGAGAGGGCTCCGTCGCGTCGACGACGGGCACAGACCGCTCGGCGCGGTGCGCGATCGGGCACGGCACGCTCCCGAGCACCCGACGCGCCCCTCGCGTCCCCCGGAGCTGACGACCTGCCCGGGCGCGCCGGAGCCCGGAGGTGTTCATGAGGCCGTCAGGATCGGGACCTTACTCTTGGCAGGTGAGCGTCTCGGGCGCACCTGACCAGCGCGAGCTCGCGTCCCGCCGGCCCGTGCGGCGCCGGCTCGACCGCGCGGCGCGGGGCGTGGAGAGCAACGCGCGCCTCACCGGGATGACCGCCGCGGCGCTTCTCGTGCTCCTCGTCGCCGAGGGGGTCACGGTTCTCCGGATCCGCCCGCTCCTCGCCCCGCACGTCTTCATCGGGATGCTCCTCGTTCCCCCGGTCGCGCTGAAGATGCTCAGCACCGGGTACCGGTTCGTCCGCTACTACACGGGGGCGCCCGGATACCGGCGCAAGGGCCCGCCCGCGCCCCTGCTCCGCCTGCTCGGGCCGGTCGTCGTCGTGCTCACGGTCGCCCTGTTCGCGAGCGGGATCGGGCTCCTGTTCGCAGGCGCCGGCACTCTCCGGGCGGACCTGTTCTCGGTCCACCAGGCGAGCTTCGTGCTGTGGTTCGGGGCGATGGCCCTGCACGTCCTCGCGCACCTCCTGGACACCGCCCGGCTCGCCCCGCGCGACTTCTACTACCGGACCCGGCGCCAGATCGGGGGAGCGGGTGCGCGCCAGTGGGCGGTCGCCGCGAGCCTCGCCGTCGGGGTGCTCCTCGGCGTCCTCCTCGTCGGCCGCGCCTCGACCTTCCTCGCGGGCTTCGGGAGCTTCGGGCGGCCCGGCGGCTGACCCCCCCGGGCACGCGCACGCCGCGACCCCCGGGGGCCGGCACGACGGGCCGGCGGTGGTTGTACGGTCACGGCGCGATCGTGCAGACTTGGCGCACCGGGGGACGGGCACGCGTGCGCGCGGCGCCCGCGAATCGCTCCCGGGAGGGCATCATGACCTGGTCCGCGCCGCTCTACCGCTACTACGAGCACCGTCTCGCACGCGGCCTTCCGGCCGACCGCCTCCCCGCGCACGTCGGGGTCATCCTCGACGGGCACCGCAGGTTCGCTCGCGCCGAGGGCCACCCGGACTACACGACGAGCTACCGGATCGGGATGGCGAAGCTCGAGGAGTTCCTCACATGGTGCTCGCTGCTCGAGATCCCCGCGGTCACCGCGTGGGTGCTCTCGACCGACAACCTCCGGCGGCCCCCCGACGAGCTCGAGCCCTACTTCGCGGTGCTCGTCGAGCTCCTCGCGGACCTCCCCGGCCTCGCCCGGTCGCTCGACTTCTCCCTCCAGGTGATCGGGAGCGTGGACCTCCTCCCCGAGGAGCTGGCCCGGGCGGTGAAGTCGGCGAACGAGGCGCCCCACGGTCGGAGGTGGCACGTGAACCTCGCCCTCGGCTACGGCGGCAGGCAGGAGATCGTCGACGCCTGCCGCTCCCTCGTCGCCGACCTGCTCGCCTCCGGGGTCACCGAGGAGGAGCTCGCCGAGCGGATCGACATCGACGCGCTGTCGACCCACCTGTACTCGAGCACGCTCCCCGACCCCGACCTCGTGATCCGGACGAGCGGCGAGGCGCGGCTCTCGGGATTCCTCCTCTGGCAGGCCGCGTACGCGGAGTGCGTGTTCGTCGACCCCTACTGGCCCGCGTTCCGGCGCGTCGACTTCCTCCGGGCGCTCCGCGACTACGCGCGGCGCGAGCGACGGTTCGGCCGCTGACGCACGCGGGGCCGACACCCGCTCCGTCCGCTCAGCCGCCGGCGAGGAGCCGTGCCACCTCGTCGGGGGTGCCGCCCGCGGCGAACGGGAACGCCGGGGTCGCGCTCCACGTCCCGTCTCGCTGGACCGTGAGCCCCTCGTAGCCCTCGAGGCCCCCGACGAGGGGGAGGACCTCGTCTCCCCCGACGGCGAGAGCGGTCGCGAGCGCGTCCGCCCGCCCGAGGTCCGGTCCGGTCACCGTCGCGGACGCGACCCGCGTGCCCGCGAGCCCCGTGCGGGGGTCCACGAGGTGCGCTCCTCGCTCGTACGTGCCCGACGTCGCGATCGACCTCGTCACCTCCGCGACGGCCACGATCCCCGCACGCGACGACGGGTCTGCGACCGCGATCCGCCAGGGCCCGCCGGGGGAGGGCGACCCCGAGCAGGCGATGTCTCCCGCGGCGTTCACGAGGGCACCCGTGACCCCCGAGCCGACGAGCGCGTCGAGAGCCTTCTGGGCGGCCCACCCCTTGACGTACCCGGTCGGGTCCACCCCTCCCGGCATCGCCCACGGGTCGAACCATCCGCCTGTGGCGTCACGTGCGGACGCGCACAGCTCGAGCACCTCGCGCACGTCCGGCGGGGTCTCCTCGAGCGAGACCTCCCCCCGTCGGAGCCTGCTCACGGGGCTCTCGCGCTTCCAGGTGCTGAACACCGCGTCCGCACGGTGGAGCACCGCTCGCGCCCGCGCGAGCCGCCGGTAGACGTCGGCGGGGACCGGATCGCCCCCGGTGTAGATGTCCACGACGACCACCGTGCCCATGACGGGCTCGATCCGGTGCACGTCCGGCGCGACCGCTCGCTCGTCCGCCGGACCCTGCGGACCGGCGTTCACTTGATACCGAGCTTGGACAGGGCGAACTGGAGCGACTGGACGAAGCCGGCGCTCGTGTAGCTCGCACCCGACACGCCCTGGATGCTGGCGCTCTGCGCCCGGACCGCCTGCTGCTCGAGGAGAGGGATCGACTGCTGGTCGATCGACTGCGAGAGCGAGTTCCCTCCGTCGTCGAGCGTCGCGATCGTCACGCTCGTGATCTTCGTCCCCGACGCGGTCACCTTGACGGACATCAGCCCGTAGTTGTAGTTCACGACGGACCCCGTCGCGGAACGGGTGCCCGTCGCGGACCGGCGACCCGCGGAGCTCGATCGGGCAGGCGCCGTCGTGGCCGGCGCGGGCGCCCTCGTGGCGCCCGACCCGGTGGAGCTCCCCGCGGCGGTGCCGCCGGTCGCTGCAGCTCCGGTCGTTCCGGCAGGCGACACCCCGACGGCGACCTTCGCGGGCTTCGTGTGGAACCCGAGCACTCCGGCGAGCCCTGCAGCGGTCGCTGCGAGCACGATCGGCGTCCTTCGCATGGCAGGCGTTCCTTCCGGTCTCGTGTTGTCCGGGGGCAGGGCGTCGCGCCGCTCGACAGGCGCGAGTCAGAACGAGAAGTCCTCGCGGTGCACGCGCGCCTCGGGGACGCCGAGCCGCGTGACGGCACGCTCGACCGCGTCGCCGAAGGAGCCGGGGCCGCACACGTACACGTCACGCGACGCGAGGTCCGGGACGATCCTGCGCAGCGACCGCGCGTCGAGGTGCACGTCGCGCCGCGGCCCGACGAGGTGGTGGAGCCGGCCACCACGCTCGGCGACGAGCGCCGCGACCTCGTCTCCGTGCACGACCTCCTCGGGCGTCGACGCGCGCACGACGACCGAGACGTCGACGCCGCGCGGGAGGTCCTCGAGGAGGGCTCGAACCGGCGTGATCCCGACGCCCGCCCCCACGAGGAGGACCTTGTCGGTCGCGCGGGCGTGGCGCGTGAACGCCCCGTAGGGACCCTCGATCGCGACCCGCGTCCCGGGCCTCAGCCGCGCGACCGCCCGGCTCTGATCCCCGATCCCCTTTACCGTCACCCTCATGTACGGGGGCTTCGGGAGAGCCGACAGCGAGTACGGGTGCGCCTGCCACCAGAGCCCGGGCACGAGGAACCGCCACTGGAAGAACTGGCCCCCGGAGACCGCGAGCCGGTCGAGATGCCGGCCCGAGCAGATCACCGAGCACACTCCGGGGACCTCCTCGCGAACGCTCACGATCCGCACTGCGTGGTACACGCTCCGCCAGATCGGCTGGAAGAAGCGGAACACGAGCACGACTCCCGCCGTCGACGCCCACGCCACCACCCAGATCGCCTTCGCGAGCGGGTGGCCGAGGAACGAGATCCCCGTGACGATCTGGTGGGCGAACGCGAGCGCGAGCCCGAGGTAGGTGTAGAGGTGGACGATCCACCAGGACTCGTAGCGCATCCGCCGACGCGCCATCCGCACGGAGGTGACCCCGGCCATCACGAGAAGGCCGAACCCCACCATCGCGGCGAGCATGTCCGGGTAGGTCGTGACGAACGTCCACAGCTCGTGCAGGGGACCGGTCCGCGTGAGCTGGGCGTACCCGAGCGTGATCGTCACGACGTGGACGGCGATCAACCACAGCGCGCACGGGGCGATCCTCCGGTGCAGGCGGACGAGGCGGTCCTGGCCGACCGCTCCCTCGAGCCAGGGGAGCCGTGCGACGAGCACGACCATCACGAGCATGAGGTAGGCGCCGGTGAAGCCCGCGAGCCTCCCGATGGCGAGGAGGAGCCCGCCGCGAGAGGCGAGCTCCCCCCAGGACTCCGTCGCGACGACGGACCCGAGCGTCGCCCCGAACCCGATCCCCGCGAGCGCCGCGAGGGCGTCCGCGACGCCCGCGCGGGGAGCGGGGCCCGGACGGTGCGCGCGTGCCCGCTCCCCCGTCCCCGACGGGGACGGAGCGAGCCGTGGAGAAGGTGTCGTCGTGATCATTGCACGATCGTCGCGACAGATCCTGGGACGCCACGGTGGTCGTGCTGTGAACTCGCTGGAGAAGCGTACGGGCAGGTCGCGCGACCGCGGCGCGCCCCGGATCGCGCACGGGAGCGGACGCAGGCGGCCTCAGGAGCGGACGGAGCCCTCGGAGGCGCGCACGGAGGAGTCGCGCTCGCGGTCCGCCCGCTCGGCGGCGTCGAGCTGCGGGCGTGGCCCCACCGCGTGCGCGAGCTCGGAGAGCGCCCGTCCCGACGTCTCGGGCAGGACGCACGTCGCGAGGATCCCCCCGAGGGACGCGCACCCCGCGACGACGAGCATCCCGCGAAGCCCGATGTGAGCCTGGAGCTGGGGGACGAGGAAGACCCCCGCGAACGCCCCGAGCTTGCCGACTCCCGCGGCGAGCCCGTGGCCGGTCGTCCGCAGCTCCGTCGGGAACAGCTCGGACGGGAGCACGAACGTCGTCGTGTTCGGCCCGAACTCGACGAAGAAGTAGCTCACGCCGAGGACCACGAGGAACGAGGCGACGGCCCTCGTGAGCACCGGGACGGCCGCCAGCCCGAGGAACGAGACGGCGAGCACCGCGAACCCGAGCACCTGGAGCCTTCGATGCCCGATCCTGTCCATCTTCCACACCGCCAGCCCGTACCCGGGCACCGCGAACGCGACGAACATGGCGAGGGTCCACAGGAGCTTCGCGGAGAGCGTCGCGTGGGCGTCGACCTTCGAGAGGATCGCGGGGAGCGACAGCGTGTTCCCGTAGTACGCGTAGTCGAACAGGAACCACGACGCCGCGGTCCCGAACGCGAGTCGCGCGAGGCGCCTGTCCAGGAGCAGGTCGAGCGCTCGCCCCCGCCGCGCGGACGACGCCACGACGTCGCCCCCGGAGACCGTCCCCCCCGAGAACGACGCGACGTCCGCGACGGCCTTCTCGGAGTCGCCCCGGATGTGCGCGGTGAAACGTGGTGACTCCGGCATCCGGGAGCGCACGTACAGGACGGCGCCCGCGGGGAGCGCCCCGAGCCCGAGCAGGACCCTCCAGGTCGTGTCGTGGCCGACGCCGAGCCCGACGAGTGCGAGGGCGACGAGCGGCCCCACGACGAGCCCGAGCGCCTGCATCGAGAACACGAGCCCGACGAGCCTCCCCCGGTCCGACCGGTTCGAGTACTCGCTCATGAGGACCGCCGACACGGGGTAGTCGCCCCCGATCCCGA
>JAJZBW010000089.1 GCA_021798745.1 Actinomycetes bacterium | reverse complement strand
GGGCGTGAGCTGCCCGGTCGGGGTGGGTGCGCCGGACGGGCGCGGGCGGGGCGACTGAGGCGCGCGGCCGTCGCCGGCTAGGCGGGCGATCGCACGGCAGCCTCCCGGCTCCCCGCCGGGCGGGCGACGGCCGTCCGGTTGCGCCCGTCGCGCTTGGCCTCGTAGAGAAGGGAGTCCACGCGCACCATCAGCGACGCCGGGTCGTCCCCGGGCTCGAGCGCGGCGACCCCGGCCGAGCAGGTCTCGCCGCTCGGGGTCACCGAGCGGAGCCGGTCCACGACGAGCCGGGCGTCGTCGAGGTCGCAGTCGGGGAGGATCACGGCGAACTCCTCGCCTCCGGTGCGACAGATCACGTCGCCGGGTCGTAGCTCGGCTCTCCAGGCCGCAGAGGCGCTCCTCAGGAGCTCGTCGCCGGCGAGGTGCCCGTGACGGTCGTTGTACTGCTTGAAGTGGTCGAGGTCGAGCATCGCTGCCGTGAGCGCCGTCCCGCTGCGCCGGGCGCGATCGATCGCCCGGGAGAGCGCGCGGTCCCAGGAGCGTCGGTTCCCGAGCTCGGTGAGCGAGTCCGTCGTGGCCTCGGAACGGAGGCTGGTGACCATGTCCTCGCGCTCGACGGCGATCCCGGCCTGGGCGGCGAGGACGGAGAGCGCGGCGAGGTCCTCCTCGGGCGAGCTCCCCGCCGAGGAGGAGTAGGTCACGACGAGCAGCCCCCGGAAGTCGCGGTCGGTCCCGAGCGGGACGTACGAGGCGCCCGTGACCGCGCCCCCGGTCAGGGCCTCGACCTCGGCGAGCTTCTCGAGGTCGAGATCGGGGCGCGTCTCGGACTCCGAGACGTAGACCGGCACCGAGCGGAAGTACGCGGTGGCCATGACCGAAGGGTGGCCGAGGTCGACCGACAGCCCGACGAGCCGCTCGTTCGTGCTCGCCGAGCAGCGGAGCGTCTCCGGCGAGTCGGGCTCGAAGAGCGACACGGCGACCGCGCCCGTGAGCTGGCGGGTGACCTCGCAGACCGAGCGCCGGGCGTCGTCGTCGCGCTGGACGGCGTACGCGGCGGCTGCGACGGCCTCGAGCTGCTCGGTCCGGCGCTCGAGAGCGCGACGCTGCTCCGCGAGCTGGGCGACGTCGACGACGCTGACGACCGCTCCGTCCACGCGCCCGTCGCGGTGCCGGAGAGGCCGGGCGCGCACGAGCACGGCCGCGGCCTCCCTCCCGGGGGTGACGAGGTGCAGTCGGCGGGCCGCGGCGCGCTCGCCGAGGGCGTCGCCCGTCGCGACCGAGTCGAGGGGGATCGTCACCCCGCTCGACGGGACGCGGAGCGCGACGCCGGCGGCGCGCACCCCGGCGGCGCCGGTCCCCGGCTCGAGCCCGGCGATCGCGACGAACGCGGCGTTCACCTCGAGGATCGTCCCCCCGGCCCCGACGAGGAGCACGCCCGTGTCGACGGACTCGAGGACCGCGTCGAGGTAGTCGCGCGCCGCAGCGGCGCTCGCCGTCTCGAGGGCCGAGTCCCGGCCGGCGCGTGCCGCCCACCGGCCGAGAGGTCCGGCGAGGAGCGCGACCTCGGTCGCGGCGAGGACCGCAGCGGCGGCGAGCACGACCCGACCGGGCGTCCCGAGATGGCGCGACGAGAGCACGAGGACGACGGCGAGCCCCACGAGCAGGATCGCCGTGCTCGTTATCGCGGTCAGGGCGAAGGTCGATGCGCTCCGGTGCACGCGCGAGCGCGGGTGCACGGACGGGTCGCTCGCCAGGGGACGGGCCTTCACGGCCGCTCGCCTCGCTCCAGCGCCCGCGCGACCGTCTGCTGCTCGAGGAGGAACCCGAGGACCGCGTCGGCGGGGAGGGGACGAGAGACGGCGAAGCCCTGGACCCAGCGGCAGCCGAGCGCGCGGAGCTTGACGATCTGCTCGGGGCTCTCGACGCCTTCTGCGATGACGTCGAGGTGGAGCGCCCTCGCCATCGCGATGATCGCCTCGAGCACGACCGCGCGCTCGCTCCCCTCGTCGAGCCGCACCACGAACGAGCGGTCGATCTTGAGCACGTCGATCGGGAACTGCTCGAGGTACGCGAGCGACGAGTACCCGGTCCCGAAGTCGTCCAGGAGGACCTCGACCCCGAGCGTCCTCACGAGCTCGAGCGTCTCGTGCGCGACCTCGACGTCGATGATGACCGACTCGGTGATCTCGACCCCGAGCGAGCCGGGTGCGACGGGGGTCGCGCGGAGGATCTCCGCGACGCGCTCCGCGAACCCGGGGACCGCGAGCTGGCGTCCCGACACGTTCACGGTCACCTTGAGCGGCGGGTCCGCGAGGTGGACGAGCTGCCACTGCGCGAGGTGGGCGAGCGCCGTCCGCAGGACCCAGTCGCCGAGCTGGTCGATGAGGCCCGTCTGCTCGGCCAGGGGGACGAACTCGTCCGGTCCGATGCGCCCGCGCACGGGGTGCTCCCATCGCACGAGCGCCTCCAGCCCGACCGGGGTTCCCGTTCCGGTGTCCACGACCGGCTGGTACTCGAGGAGCAGCGCTCCGTCCGCGATCGCCCCGCGGAGGTCGTGCTCGAGCTGGAGGCGCCGGAGGGCCTCGTAGCGGATCGAGCGGTCGAAGACCTCGACCCTGTTGCGTCCGCCGCCCTTCGCGCGGTTCATCGCGGCGTCCGCGTCGCGGAGCAGGACCGTCGCGTCGGCTCCCGGCGCGGACGCGACCGCGACCCCGATGCTCGCGGCGGCGACGTAGGGGGCTCCGGCGATCTCGACGGGCAGCGCGAGCGCCTCCGCGAGCCGCCCGGCCCGGTCGACCGCGTCGAGCGGGCTCGCGAGGTCGACGCACAGCACGGCGAACTCGTCGCCCCCGATGCGCGCGAGCGTGTCCGTGGGCTCGACCGCGTGCGCGAGCCGAGGTGCGACGGTCGTGAGGACCCGGTCGCCCGCCTCGTGGCCGAGGGAGTCGTTCACGACCTTGAAGTGGTCGAGGTCCAACAGGAGCATCCCGACCTTTCCGCTCGCGGGCCCGAGCGCCGCGAGCGCGGCGGAGGCGCGGTCGAGCAACAGGGCGCGGTTGTACAGGCCGGTGAGCGGGTCGTGGATGGCCTGGTGGGCGAGGGCCTCCTGGTCCCGCCGGTGCGCGGTGACGTCCCGAAGCTGTACGAAGCGGTACGCGGGGCCGATCTCGGGCCGGACGAGCGAGCCGGCCGCCTCGGCGCGCACGATGGAGCCGTCCGGCCGGAGGAGCCGGCACTCCTCCTCGACGGCGTGCGCACCCGAATGGGCCGCGAACCACCGGGCGCCGCCCGCGTCGTCGGGGTCGAGCAGGTCGAGCACGCACGCGCCGAGGAGCTCTGTGCGCGGGCGAGCGAGGAGCCGGCAGAGCGCGTCGTTGACCTCGAGCAGGTGGAGCCCGAGGTCGAGGAACGCGGCCGGCACGGACGAGTCCTCGAAGCCGCGTCGGAAGCGCTGCTCGGCGTCGCGCGTCGACCGGCCGAGGTAGCGCACGAGCACTCCGATGACCGTGAGCGTCGCGACGACGATCGCCCAGACGCCGACGAGCAGCCCCGGCGAGCCCATCGCCGGGTAGTCGTGGTGCTGGAGCCCCAGGACTGCCGCGTAGGAGGTGGCGACGACGCCGACCTGGAGCGCGGCCTGTCGCGTCGAGAAGAACGCGAACGCGTACGGCGACGTCCACATGTAGAAGAGCGAGGCGCCGCTCGTCGGGCTCCCCCCTCCGTACACGCCCGCGGCGACCGTGAGGGACGCGACGGAGATGAGGAGCGGGAACACCCAGGACGGAGCCTGGTCCGCAACCCCCGCGAGCAGGAGGGCGCCCGCGAGGGCGGCGAAGAACGCCGCCCCGACGGCGACCGGCACGTCCGAGAACGCGGCAGGGGGGAACGCGAGCGAGACGCCCGCGACGAGGGCCCCGAGGACGGAGAGCGCCCCGAGCCGGCGCGCGAGGAACCGGCTCGAGTCGGCGCCGAAGGGCGCGCGCGTGACGGCGCTCGAGCCTCGGGACGAAGGCACCACGCACCTACGGCCTTCTCGGGCGGGACGTTGAGCTGCCTCCGGGCCCCTCGGGTCAGGCGGGCGACCGGCTCCGTCGACGTCGCGGCGTCACGCGTCGCTCGAGCGCGCCCACAAGTTGATCCCCGACTCGGTCGCGTGCCGGTCGATCTCCGCGAGCTCCTCGGCGTCGAAGTCGAGGTTCGCGAGCGCGTCGAGGTTCTCGTCGAGCTGCGCGACCGAACGGACCCCGACGAGGGCGGTCGTGACCCTCGGGTCGCGCAGCACCCAGGCGATCGCCATCTGGGGGAGCGACTGGCCCCGCCGCCGGGCGACCGCGTCGAGGGCCCGCACCTGCGCGAGGCGTTCCTCGGTGATCGATCCGCGCGCGAGGGAGCGGTCCTCCGAGGCACGGGTGCTCCCCCCGACGCCGGAGAGGTACTTCGTGCTGAGCAGCCCCTGGGCGAGCGGGGAGAACGCGACGCATCCGACCCCCTCGCGCGCGAGCTCGTCGAGGAGGTCTCGCTCGACCCATCGGTTGAGCATGGAGTAGGAGGGCTGGTGGACGAGGAGCGTCACGCCGAGAGTCGCGAGGATCGTGGCCGCCTCGGCCGTGCGCTCCGCGGAGTACGAGGAGATGCCCGCGTAGAGGGCCTTTCCCTGGTGCACGGCGGTCGCGAGCGCGCCCATCGTCTCTTCGAGCGGCGTGTCGGGGTCGACGCGGTGGGAGTAGAAGATGTCGACGTAGTCGAGGCCCGTGCGCCGCAGGCTCTGGTCCAGGCTCGCGAGCAGGTACTTGCGCGAGCCTCCTTCTCCGTAGGGGCCGGGCCACATGTCGTACCCCGCCTTGGTCGACACGACGATCTCGTCTCGGTACGGACCGAGGTCGCGCGCGAGGATCCTCCCGAAGTTCCGCTCCGCCGAGCCGTACGGCGGCCCGTAGTTGTTCGCGAGGTCGAAGTGCGTGACGCCCCGGTCGAACGCGCGGAGAAGGATCGCCCGGGCGTCCTCGAGCGGCCTCGTGTCGCCGAAGTTCTGCCACAGGCCGAGCGATATGGGCGGGAGCAGCAGCCCGCTGCGCCCGCACCGGCGGTACGTCGCACCCTCGTAGCGCCCGTCTGCCGCCGTGTAGCCCATAGTCGCTCCCGTCCCGTCCCGTTCGCCCGTCGGGCGACCGCTCGAGCTTCGCGCCGATCCGGTGCCGATCGCGCCCCTCGGCGACCTTGCGCGGCGCAGCCCGTGTTACTACGGTTCATGACGGTAAGGTGACACTTGTCAGAGGACCGGTCCGAGACGTGCGACGACATGGGGGCGTGACGCGATGGAAGGAGTCGTGGCCGGGGTGACCGACCTCCGATCCCTCCCCCGTCGCAAGGTGCCCCGCCTCGTCGACGCCGTCGTCGCGGAGATCGTGGACATCGTGCTCCGCGGCGAGATCGAGCCCGGCACGACGCTGCCGGCGGAGACCGACCTCGCGCGTCGCCTCGGGGTGAGCAGGCTGACGCTGCGCGAGGCGATCCAGACGCTCGTCGTGAAGGGGATGCTCGACCCCCAGCACGGGCGGGGCACGTTCGTGCGGCCCGTCGCGAGCTGGTCCCCGCTCGACCCGACCCTTCTCGCGGCCCGCGCGCGCCTCCTCGGGGAGGACGTGGGCGAGGCGCTGCTCGAGGCCCGACGCATCGTCGAGGTCGCGGCGGCGGGGCTCGCCGCAGCGCGCCGTACCGCCGAGCACCTCGGGGCGCTCGAGCAGGCCCTCGGTGCGATGCGCGCGGCCGCCGCCCAGGAGAGCCTCGAGCTGTGGGTCGCCTCGGACGTGCGCTTCCACGGGGCCGTGTTCGACGCGGCGGGAAATCCCGTCGTCGCGGCCCTGTTCGACGCGATCGGCGAGCTCGTGCTCGAGGTCCGGCGGCAGACCTCGGTCGACATGGGTCGCTGGCGCCGGGCGATCGCGGCCCACGAGCTGCTGCTGCGCGCGATCGAGGCGGGCGACCCCGGGGCGGCGCGTGAGGCGATGTCCCGGCACCTCGCCGAGACCGAGGAGGACATGCGGGCGACACGCCGGCGTGCCTCCGACGAGCACCCTGCGGGCGCGACGGCGTCTGGAGCGCATGCGAGTGCGCGAGACATGCCGAAGGACCCTGGAACGGTTCGAGCGCTCGCAGGACGATGAAAGCGCCCCGGCCCGCGGCGAGGTAGCGTGCCGTTGGTCGGAGCGTAGGAGCACCAGCCACACCTACCAACAGACAGGGGGGCAGCACATGGCCCGTAGTGAGCAGTACGAGGTCGACCCGAAGCTCTACGAGGTGTCCCGGCGGCGATTCCTCCGCAACGCGGGAGTCGCTGCCGCGTCCGTGCCGTTCCTCGGCTCCATGATGGAGATCCTGAGCGAGCGGGGCGCGAGCGCTCAGACCTACCGGAACGAGTCGCACCCGCTCTTCGCGTCGCACCCGGCATACCAGTTCACCTTCGTGAACCACGTCACGACGAACACGTTCTTCACGGCCACCCAGTACGGGATGGCGGACGCCGCGCGCATCCTCGGCATCCCCACCCCGCAGTGGACCGGCTCGCAGAACTCGATCGTCTCCCAGATGGTCACGGCGATGAACCAGGCGATTGCCGCGAAGCGCAAGGGCATCGCGGTCGCTCTCATCGACCCGATCGCCTTCAACGGCCCGACGAACAACGCGCTGGCGGCCGGCATCCCGGTCATCTCGTACAACGCGGACGAGCCGAACAACAACCGCATGGCATACGTCGGCCAGAACAACCTCACTGCCGGTGCGGCCGCGGCCGAGAAGATCGTCAAGGTGACCAAGAAGGGCGACCTCGTCGCGATGGTCATCGCGACGCCGGGATCGGGCAACATCCAGCCCCGGATCAACGGAGCTCTCCCGATCTTCCGCAAGGCCGGCCTCCAGACGGTGACGGTCGCCGGTGGCGCGGCCCAGACGGCCGAGCTCGCGAACGTCGAGTCCTGGTACCTCGGGCACAAGAACGTCAAGTTCATGTACACGGTGGACTCGGGCGACTCGATCGCGGTCGCGACGGTCATCAACAAGTACAACCTTCACGGCAAGGTCGGCGGCTCCGGCTGGGACGTGGGGATCCCCGTGCTCCAGCAGGTCGCCTCGGGAGGCCTGAGCTTCTCGATCGACCAGCAGGCGTACCTCCAGGGGTTCGTCCCGACGATCCAGCTCTTCCTCTACCAGGTCTCGGCTGGGCTCATGAAGCCGTGCAACACGGACACCGGTCTCGGGTTCGTGGAGAAGAGCAACGTCGCGCCGTACCTCGCGCACCCGACTCGCTGGGAAGGAAGCGGATCCAGCGAGACCGCGTACGCGCCGCCGGCGAAGATCGCGGTCTGACGCGTGTCCGACGTCGCTCTCGCCGAGGGCGCGTCGTCCGGCTCCCCCGCCCCGCAGTTCGCGGGGCGGGGGAGCCCGCGATCGCTCCTCGGTTCGGTCGTCCAGCGCCGTGAGTCGACGGTCGTGGTCGTCACGATCGGCGTGCTCATCTACTTCGCTCTCCGCACGTCGACGCTGTACTCGGTCGCGAACATCATCACGATTGCCCAGTACATCGCGTCGATCGCGGTCCTCGGCGCCGCGCAGGTCCTCCTGCTCGTGCTCGCCGAGATCGACCTCTCCCAGGGCCAGGTCTACCTGACCGCGCCCTGGTTCGTGTACCTGCTCTGGGCGGACGGGATAGCGTTCGGCTGGGCGGTCGCGATCACGCTCGCGTGCTGCGTCATCATCGGCGCGATCAACGGGATCGTGCTCGTGTGGCTCAAGGTCCCGTCGCTCATCGTCACGCTCGCGGTGAACTACGCGCTCTTCGGCCTCGTTCTCGTCGAGTCGAACGCGATCCAGCAGAACATGCCGGGGACGACGGGGCACCTCGGGATCTGGCTCGGGATCGGGAGCTGGTCGACGATCCTGTGGGCGCTCGGGATCAGCACGATCATCTGGGTGCTGTTGAAGCGCACGCGCTTCGGGACCCACGTCACCGCGACGGGCGGGAACGAGCTCGCGGCCGCCGAGGCCGGGGTCCCGGTCGGACGCGTCAAGATCTGGTGCTTCATGATCAGCTCGCTCGCGGCGGGGTTCATGGGCATCCTCGACGCGATCCGGATCCAGAGCATCAACCCGGGCAACTCGGGGCTCGACATCGTCCTGCCCGCGATCGTCGCGGCGGTCATCGGGGGGACGGCGCTCACCGGGGGTCGCGGCACGATCGTCGGGACCGTGATCGGAGCGCTCTTCCTCGGCGTCCTCGAGGACGGCTTCAACCTCATCGGGGTGAGCGCCAACTGGTTCTACCTCGTGGAGGGCGTCGTGATCCTCGTAGCGATGGCCATCAACAACCAGCTCGGCGTGCTCGCCGCGAGGACCCGACGATGACGGCCGACGTGGCGGGACCGTCGTCCGGCTCCCCGTCCCGGGCCGAGGACGTGATCCTGCGGACCGAGGGGATCACGAAGCGCTTCGGCGCGGTCGTCGCGCTCCGGGGCGTCGACATGCACCTCGAGCGTGGCGAGGTGCTCGGCCTCGTCGGGGACAACGGTGCGGGCAAGAGCACGTTCGTGAAGATCCTCACGGGCTTCCAGCCTCCGGACGCGGGGCGCATCTACCTCGAGGGTCAGGAGGTGTCGTTCCACTCCGTGACCGACGCCCGGCGGCACGGGATCGAGACCGTGTACCAGGACCTCGCGCTCGTCCCCCAGCTCACCGTGTTCCAGAACCTCTTCCTCAACCGTGAGGTCACCTCTCTCGGGAAGATCGGGTGGCTCTCGAACCGCCGGATGAGGCGGCTCGCGGCGGAGTACCTCCACGACATCCGGGTCAACGTGCCGGACATCAACGCGGAGGTCGAGCTCCTGTCCGGTGGCCAGCGCCAGGCGATCGCGGTCGCACGCGCGACGCGGCAGAACGCGAAGATCCTCCTGCTCGACGAGCCGCTCGCGGCGATGGGCGCGAAGGAGTCGACGCTCATCATCGACCTCGTGAAGGACCTGTCCAAGAACCGCGGCATGTCCATGATCGTGATCGACCACAACTACACGCACCTGTTCGAGCTGTGCGACCGGCTGAACGTCATCCAGCAGGGGCGCGTGACCGTCAACAAGCGCGTCTCGGAGACCTCGGTCGAGGAGCTCACGGAGCTCATGGTGGCGGAGTACCGCCGCCAGGTGCGCGAGGGACAGGCGCCGACCGGGTCGTGACCCGTCACGGGCTCCGGCGATGACCGTGGCGGAGATCGGCGCCGAGCGCGTGCTCGGCGCCGGCTGCTACCTCGGGGAGGGCCCGGTGTGGGACGACCGGGACGGGACCCTTCTGTTCGTCGACATCGAGGCGGGAGTCGTGCACCGGTACGACCCGTCCTCGGGGCGCGACGAGCGGTTCGAGGTGGGCGGCGCGGTCGGCTCCGTCGGCCTCCGAGCGGACGGCGGCCTCGTGATCGCCCGGGGCGAAGGGTTCGTGTGCTCGGACCGCTCCTGCGGCGCGCTCGATCGCGTGCCGGGGTTCTCGATCGACACGGCCACCGTTCGTTTCAACGACGGCGAGGTCGACCCCTGGGGCCGGTTCGTCGTGGGGACGATGGACCGAGGGCACTCCTCCCCGCTCGGGTCGCTCTACCGGCTGGACGTGGACGGGTCCGTCGACGTGCTCGTCACGGGAGTGACGATCTCGAACGGGCTCGCGTGGAGCGCGGACCGGGCGAGGCTCTACTACGTCGACTCCCCGACGGGGAGCGTCGACGTGTTCGACGTCGACCCGGGGACCGGCGAGATGGGCGGACGGAGGGGTGCGTTCGCGGTCCCGGGGGACCTCGGGATGCCCGACGGGCTCACGCTCGACGCCGAGGGGTGCCTGTGGGTCGCGTGCTTCGGCGGGGGCCGCGTGTGCCGGTTCACGCCACGCGGCGAGCTCGACACGGTCGTCCGCCTTCCCGTGAGCTGCGTGACGAGCGTCGCCTTCGGGGGCTCCCGGCTCGCGGACCTCTACGTGACGACCGCGCAGGAGGGGCTCGACGACGGGCAGCTCGCCGCGGAGCCGTACGCGGGCGACCTGTTCGTCGTGTCGCCCGGCGTCACTGGGCTCGCTCCCGCACGCTTCGGGGCCGTCACGCCCTGAGGCGACGCCCGGCCGGGGCCCGTTCGGGGCACAATCGTCGGGTGAACGATCTCGAGGTGCCGAGGCGGACCGCGCGCGACGCCGGTCCCGCCTCGGTGACCGACGAGCCGCCGGGGGGCGGCGTCGTGGGTCGGGGCCCGCGCCACTCGCGGCGCACGCGCCACCAGAGCCGCAGGCAGCGCCGCAGGGCGGCCCGTCGGGCCCGTCGGACCGTCTTCGGGCG
>JAJZBW010000088.1 GCA_021798745.1 Actinomycetes bacterium | reverse complement strand
GAACGCGGCGAGCTCGTCGGGGAACCCGAACTCGGTCGCCGCGGGCCAGACGGCGCACACGTCGGCGGTCGTCGCCCCGGGGCGGACGAGGTCGATCGCCTCGTCCATGTACGAGCGGCACCGCTTGTAGGCGTCGCGCTGCGCGACGCTCGCGCTCCCGACGGCGAACGTCCGGTAGTAGCAGGTCCGGTAGCCGTTGAAGGAGTGCAGGATGTCGAAGAACGCAGGGTCGCCGGGGCGGAGGATCCTGTCGGAGTAGACGTGCGGGTGCGGGCTGCACCGCTCGCCGGAGATCGCGTTCACGCCCTCGACGTGCTCGGAGCCGAGGTCGTAGAGGGACTTCGCGACGATCCCGACGCACTCGTTCTCCCGGATCCCGGGTCGGAGGTGCGCGTAGAGCTCGTCGTAGGCGGCGTCGACCATCGAGGCCGCCGCGACGAGGAGCGACTGCTCGTCGACGGTCTTGATCCTGCGGGCCTCGAGGAACACCTGCTGTCCGTCGACGACGCGGACGCCTGCGTCCGCGAGAGCGGCGAGGACGGGCATCTCGGCGATGTCGACCCCGACGGGCTCGTTCGCGAGCCCGTACTTGTCGAGCTCCCGGCGGATCGCGGCGGCCACCTCCTCCGCGCGCCCGGCCTCGGGGGCGAACGCCCCGCGGAGGGTCGAGATCCCCGGACGCGACCCGTGCTCGGCGGGGACCCCCTCACGGGCGCCCGATCCGTGGTCGAGCCACGGGCTGTAGAGCACGTGGTGGCGCGCCGCGGATCCGAAGTCCCACACGACGGGCTCCCCGCCGCGCGGGAGGAGGGAGAAGCGGATGAGCTTGTCCATCCCCCACGTCCCGATGTGCGTGGCGGTCATGTACCTGATGTTGTGGAAGTCGAAGCTCAACAGAGCGCCGAGCTCGCTCGAGTCGAGCCTCGCGCGCAGGCGCGCGAGGCGCTCGCGGCGGAGCCGGTCGAAGTCGACGCGCTCCTCCCAGTCGACCGCGTTCAGTCCGAAGCTCTTCACTACCATGCCCTCTCCTGTCCCTACGGGGTGGTCGTGCGCGCGGCGCACGGTCCGGTGCTCCGGCTAGGTCGTGCTCCCCGAGCGCGAGACGGCCGCGCTCCGCATCCTCGAGTAGACGCCGGCACCGAGGACGATGAGGAGCCCGGGCAGGTACTCCTGCCAGGCCTGCGCGAGACCGAGGAACGTCGTCGTGTTGATGACCTCCTGGAGGAGGAGGGCGCCGAGGAACGCGCCGACGAACGATCCGCGGCCGCCGAAGATGCTCGCGCCGCCGAGCACTGCGGCGGCGAGCGAGGTGAGCGTGTAGTCCGTCCCGAGCGACGGGTCCCCGATCCCGACCTGGGAGGCGAGGACCACGCCCGCGGCGACCGCGAGGAGCGCGCACACGACGTGCGCGGCGAGGAGCGTGGGGGCGACGCGCGCCCCGACCCGGAACGCGCGCACCTCGTCCGAGCCGACCGCACGGAGCTCGCTGCCGAGGTGGTGCCGGTGGAGGAAGCGGTCGGCGACGAGCGCGACCACGACGGCGACGACGAACACGACGGGGATCGGGCCGAAGGCCTGCTGGATCCCCGTCGTCACGCCGGAGCCGAGCGGCCCGGCGGGCTGGGGACGGAGGAGGAGGGAGACGCCCTGGAGCGCGATGTACGTGACGAGCGTCGAGATCACGGGACCGATCCGGAGCGTGCGGATGAGGAACGTGTTCGTCGCACCGACCGCCACACCGACCGCGCCCGCGACGAGCACCCCGAGGGCGAGGCCCCCGTAGCCGGCGCCCGGGGTCGCGAAGAACGAGAGGATCACGACCGTGAGCCCGACGAGCGGGCCGACCGACAGGTCGAGGCTCGCACCGAGGAGCACGACGAGCTGCCCCATCGAGGCGAACGCGAGGATCGAGGCGAGAAGGAGCATGCTCGTGACGTCGCGTGTGCCGAGGAACAGCGGGTGGCCGACGTCCGTCGCGACGGCGAGCGCGGCGATGATGAGGGCGATGACCCCGCTCGGGGCGAGGTCGCTCCGGGCGAACGCGGCGAACCGCCTCCGCCGCGGCCGGGCGGACCGGGCGTCGCTCGGGTCGGCCGTGTGCTCGACGGTCGCGGTGATCGCGGCGCCCGTGATGTTCGACTCGGTGATCTCCGGGCCCGTGAGGACGCGCACGACCTGGCCGCGGGAGAACACGAGGACCTTGTCGCACAGGCCCTCGAGCTCGACCGCGTCGGACGACGCGACGATGACCGAGCGTCCCTCGTCGGCGGCCTGGCGGAGGAGCCGGTAGATCTCCATGCGGGCGCCGACGTCGACGCCGCGCGTCGGCTCGTCGAACAGGAGCACCTTCGGCCGGGCGAGGAAGGTGCGCGCGATGACGACCTTCTGCTGGTTGCCCCCCGAGAGGGTGCTCACGGGGGACTCGAGCGAGGCGGTCTTCACGGCGAACGCGTCGACCTGCGTGCTGGCGGTCCTCGTCTCGTGCCGGGAGCGCACGGTCCCGCCGCGTGCGAGCTCACGGAGCACGAGGGCGGTGAGGTTCTCGCGGACCGAGAGCGCACCGAAGATGCCCTCGCCGTGGCGGTCGTGGGGGAGGTAGAAGATCCCGGCCCTCCGCGAGCGACGCGGCGTCCGGGTGTCGGCGCGGACCCCTCCGATCTCGACCTCGCCCCGGAGGGGGAGGAGCCCCGCGAGGGCGCGGAGCGCCTCGCGCTGGCCGTTCCCCTCGACCCCCGCGAGCCCGACGATCTCGCCGGGTGCGACGTCGACGGTGACGTCGCGGAGCCTGTGGCCGCGCAGGCCGGAGGCGACGAAGTGGGGGGCGAGCGGCTCGGAGGGACGCGGGGGCTTCTCGGGGAACGTCTGGCTCATGGGACGCCCGACGATCATCTGGAGGATCTCGTCGTCGCGGACCTCGTCGGCGAGGACGGTCCCGGACACCGACCCGTCGCGGAGCACGGTGATGCGGTCCGCGATCCTGCGTACCTCGGGGAGCCGGTGGGAGATGTACACGACCGCCGCGCCGCGGGCGCGGACGGCGTGGACCTGTGCGATGAGGCGGTCGGCCTCCGCCGCGGTGAGCGACTCGGTCGGCTCGTCGAGCACGAGCACCTTCGCGTCGAGAGCGAGCGCCTTCGCGATCTCGAGGAGCTGTCGGTCGGCGACGCTGAGCTCGCCCGCGCGCGCCGAGGGGTCCGCGTCGCACCCGACGACTCGCAGCTGCTCGCGTGCCCACGCGGCGCGGGAGCGGTGCGCAGGGCGCCGATCGGGCGCGAGCGCGAACAGGAGGTTCTCGGCGACCGTGAGGTCGTCGAGGACCGAGGGGTGCTGGTACACGACGCTCAGCCCGAGGGACTGCGCGTCCGAGGGGACAGGACGCTCGAGGCGGCGGCCGCCGATCTCCACCGTTCCGGAGTCCGGAGCGAGGGCACCGGCGGCCACCGCCATGAGGGTCGACTTGCCCGCGCCGTTCTCCCCGAGGAGCGCGTGGACCTCGCCCGAGCGGACGTCGAAGGAGACTCCTGAGAGCGCACGCACTCCCGAGTAGGTCTTCACGATGTCCGTCAGGCAGAGGAGCGCGTCGTGGGATCCGGGCGCGGGCATGTCGGTGCTACGGCTTCCCGTACTTGGCGATCGTCGCCGGGCTCAGCGCGTCGGACAGGTAGCGGTCCGTCGGCTGGGCCGGGTCGCAGTGCGGCGTCAGCCCGGCAGCCGAGTTCTCGTAGAACGTGAGGCTGTAGAGGCTGGGCTCGGTGTCCTTGATCCCCTCGGCCGCGGCGATCGCCTTGCGGGCCGCGATGCGGCCCATCCAGTTGCGCGTCGACACGGTCGCGAGCTGGAACTTCGGCTGCGACTTGTGCGTGTGCACCCACAGGCATCCGAGGCCGTTCGCGTCCGCGCCGACGACGGCCGGGAAGGGCCGGTTCGCGGCCTTGAAGGCCTGGAGCGCCGACAGCTCGTCGGTCCCGTAGTCGGCGATGATCCCGTTGATGTTCGGGTACTTCGCGAGCAGCGACGCGGTGATCTGCTGGGCCGTCGCCGGGTCCCAGTTCGTCACCGCCCAGGTGCTCGTCCCCGTGAGGAGCTTCATGCCCGGGTGCGACTTGAACACGGACACGACGCCCGCGAGGGTCCCGGCCGAGACCGGGTTGCCCGCGGGTCCGCCGAGCTCGATGATGTTGCCCTTTCCGTGGAGGAGCTTCACGAGCCACTGCGCGG
Source organism: Actinomycetes bacterium (assembly GCA_021798745.1). Taxonomy (GTDB): domain Bacteria; phylum Actinomycetota; class Acidimicrobiia; order Acidimicrobiales; family Bog-793; genus JAJZBW01. The sequence continues at coordinate 6,174 of JAJZBW010000088.1, read as the reverse complement.
AGAGCGCGCCGGCGGCCTTCGGGAGGTAGTCGACGTAGCTCACGTAGTTCACGCCCGGGGTCCCGCCGGGGTTGGCCGCCCAGGGGACGACCTTCACACCGGCCTTCGTCGCGGCCGTGATCGCGGGGAGCTCGGCGGACCCGAAGTCCGGGATCACGACGATCGCCTGGTCGCCCTTGGAGACCATGGAGTTGATCTGGGAGATGGAGGTCTGGAGGCTCCCCTCGCCGATCTGCACGTCCTGGGTCACGTTCGGGCACTTCGCCGCCTCGGAGCGCACGGCGGCCATGGACGCCTGGGACCAGGCGTTCGTCCCGAGGCCGTCCTGGATGCCGAGCGTGATCTTCTTCGTCCCGCAGAACGCCTTCGTCGCGAGCTGCCCGGCGTGGGCGATCTCGTACGCCGGGGTCGCCGTGACGACCGCGGATGCGTGGCTCGTCCGGGTCGTCGAGGCGCTCCCGACGGCCGCGGACACGCCGAGCATGCCGCCCACGGCGGTCGCGACCGCTGCCGTCCGCATGACGGCTCGGCCGGGGCCGAGATGCCTGGTCCGCTCTTTCATGTATTTCCCCCTTGCTGTCTTGGTTGTCGGTGGATCTCGTGGGCGGGACGCGCGCGTGGCCTGCCTCGGCCCGCTCGTCGTGCGCGTCCCGGGCGGCTCAGGTCGCCGGGCCCGTCGCGGGGAGCCGGCCCCGGTGGAGGAGGCGGCCGACCGCGTGCCGGAGGTCGGAGCCGGCGCGCAGGTTCCGGAGCGCCATCGCGGACCCGATCACGCCCGCCTGGATCAGGTACTGGACGGAGGTGGGCGCCCCCGCCCCGAACACGTCCTGTTGGAGCTGGATGAGGAACACCGCTCCGAGCGCCGTGCCGACGACGCTCCCGGCGCCTCCTGCGAGCGACGCCCCGCCGAGGACGACGGCCGTGATCGACGGGAGCAGGTAGTCGTTGCCGGCCGAGAGCCCGGGCGTGCCCACGTATCCGGCGAGGAGGACGGCGGCGAGCGAGTAGAAGAGGGCGGCGGCGACGTAGGTCCCCCACACGTAGGTGCGGACGGGGATCCCCGCGACGTACGCGGCGGGCGAGTTCGTCCCGACGATCACGAAGCGACGGCCGATCACCGTGTGGCGCATGAACAGCGACACGGCGACGACGACACCCGCCGCGATGATGACCGTGTTCGGGATGCCCGCGGTCTTGTCGAAGGCGAGGCTCACGAGGGAAGGGGCGGGGACCGCCGTCGAGCTGCCCCCCGTGATCTGGAGGATCACCCCGAGGAGGAGCGCGTTCACGCCGAGCGTCGCGATGAGCGGGGTGACCCCGAGCCGGGTCACGGCGAACCCGTTCACGACACCCGTCGCGACGGACGCCCCGACGACGAGAGCGACCGCGGAGGCGAGCCCCGAGTCGAGGCCCCCCGGGTACTTCGTGATGACGATCGTCGCGAGCGAGATCATCCCGGGGACCGACAGGTCGAGCCCGCGCTGCTGGATGACGAGCGTCTGTCCGACGCTCGCGATCGCGAGGATCGCCGCGAACGGGACCGTCGAGCTGAGCGCGCTCGTCCCCATGCTCCCCGGCGCGATGAGGGGGCTCACGAGGAACAGGAGCGCCGTCGCGGGCCAGATGGGGAAGTAGGGGCTCCGCAGGGCCGCACGGGCCCGGCCGCGCGCGCCGACGTGCCACGACAGAGCTTCCCCGGGTGCGCCGACGCGCCCTCGACCCTGCTCCACCGACATCGACGTCCCCCCGTGCACGCAGTGGGCGCGCATCCGACGCATCGGGCCCGCGCGATCGCGTGCCTCGCGGGCGTTCCACCGCCCGGCCGGAACATAGCGACACTGAACACGTAGCGTCAACTGATACTGAACCTCGCGCGGGTGAGGCCACCCGGAGGGCGACGCAGCTCGTCGACCTCCGCGAGCGGTGCCCCCGCATGTTCCAGGAAGTTAGGCCCGACAGGAGGCACGTGGCCCCGCGCCGCCGGCGCCGCGGCCGGACGGTCGTGCACCGGTCGTGCGCCGATCTTGTACAGCAGCGTTGACCATCGCGCGCGAGGTCGCTAACGTGCCCGCGCAGGTGCAGCGGAGCTGCGGGCCGGGACGCGCCGTGCGGGGGCGCCCGGGCCTGCTGCGAGTGCGAGTGGCGCGCCCGACGGGCGCGTCCGAGAGGAGGGGGTCGACCATGGGCGACGGTGCTCGCTACGTGATCCGGGGCGCGCGCGTCCTCAGCCAGGACCGGACCGTCGGGGACCTGGACCGTGGGGACGTGCTCGTCGAGGGGTCGACGATCGCGGCGGTCGCGCCGGACCTCGGCGAGCTCGACGCGGAGGAGATCGACGGGACCGACAGGATCGCGCTCCCCGGTCTCGTCGACACCCACCGGCACAGCTGGCAGTCGCTCATCCGGCACGTCTCCACGGACTGGACCCTTCCCCAGTACTTCTCCGGGGTTCGTGGCGTGCTCGGCCGCCTCTACGAGCCGGAGGACATGTACGCGGCGAACCTGCTCGCGATGCTCGACGCCCTGGACGGCGGCATCACGACGATCGTGGACTGGTCGCACAACAACAACACCCCGGAGCACGCGGACGCGGCCATCCAGGCCGTCCTCGACTCGGGGATCCGGGCCGTGTGGGGCTACGGGAACTCGAACGACGAGTGGCTCCCGATCAGCGAGGTGCCGCAGTCGCGGGACGTCGTGCGGATCGCGGAGAGGTGGTTCCCGAGCCGCGACGGGCGCGTCCAGCTCGCGCTCGCTCCGAGAGGGCCGCAGTTCGCGACGAAGGAGGTCACGCTCGCGGACTTCGCGCTCGCGGCCGAGCTCGACATCCCGGTGACGGTGCACGTCGGCGACGGGGCGTGGGGAAAGGGTCTCCCGGTGCGATGGATGCGCGACAACGGGCTCGCGACCGACCGGACGACCTACGTCCACTGCAACGCGCTCGCGGACGAGGAGTTCGACATCATCCGCGACACGGGAGGCGCCGTCTCGGTCGCGCCGGAGCTCGAGATGCACATGGGGCACGGACGGCTCTCGGTCCTCCGGTCCCTCGAGCGGGGGATACCGACGTCGCTCTCGATCGACACGTGCGCGTCCGTGGCGGGGGACATGTTCTCCGCGATGCGCGCCGCGCTCGCCGGGGCGCGGTACCTCGTGAACATCGAGGCCCTCGACGCGGACCGCGCGGTCGACCCCCTTCCGGTCACCTCGGTCGACGTGCTCGGGTTCGCGACCCAAGGAGGTGCGACCGGAGCGTGGCTCGGGCAGACCACGGGGTCGCTCACGCCCGGGAAGAAGGCAGACGTGATCCTCGTGCGCACCGACACGTGGGGGATGCAGCCGCTCAACTACGCCGAAGGGGCCGTCGTCGAGTCGGGGCACCCCATGCTCGTCGACACGGTCCTCGTCGACGGGAGGGTCGTGAAGAGGCACGGGAAGCTCCTCGACCACGAGTTCGCGCACGTCCGCCGGCTCGCGGAGCAGGCGCGCGACCGGCTCATGGTGAGGGCGGGGGTCGAGAACCCCGGGCGCTGGCAGCCGGCCGTCTACGAGAACAAGTAGAGGGGAGCGAGAAGGGATCGGGCCGTCGACGGGCCCGGCGGTATGATCGTGGGCGCCGGTCGCGACGCTCCCGCCCGCGGAGCACGACGCGGCCGGGCGGTCGAGGGCGTCGCGCCGTCCCGACCGTCCGCACGACAGAAGGCTCGGTGATGGCGAAGTCGACGTCCCCGCAGGCGGCGCGCGAGGAGCCCGTCGACGCGATCGAGCACCGCGTGCTCGGGGCCCGGCTGCGAAGCGAGAGGCAGCGTCGGGGCCTCAGCCTCCGCGAGCTCGCTCGCCGGGTCAACGTCTCCGCGAGCCTCGTGTCGCAGGTGGAGAACGGCCGGGTCCGTCCCTCGGTGAGCACGCTCATGGCGCTCGTGACCGAACTCGAGCTCTCGCTCGACAACCTGTTCTCCCCGAAGCGCGACCCGGGACCGTCCCCGGAGCCGGCGCTCCCCGAGCAGAGGGTCGCGTCCGCGCCGCCCGGTCGCGCGCCCTTCGCGATCTCGCCCCCCGGGACGGCCCCGCCGGTCGTCGACCTCTCCTCGCTCCTCCCTTTGACGGGGGCGATGTGGTCGAAGGGAGAGGTTCCCCCCGTTCTCGGCGGTGTGTGGAGCCCGCTCGGGGTCGAGCACGCGGGCGGCCGCGCCTTCCTCGAGCTCGAGTCCGGGGTCCGATGGGAGCGGCTCACTCCCTACTCGGTGCCGGGGATGGAGTTCCTCTACGTCCGCTACGAGGCCGGGGCGTCGTCCACAGCGGCGGGAAAGCACACGCGCCACCAGGGAATCGAGTTCGGCTACGTGACGAGCGGGACGCTGCACATAACGGTCGGGTTCGACGAGGTGGTCTGCGAGCCGGGGTGCTCGATCATGTTCGACGCGGCGACGCCCCACAGGCTCGAGAACCGGGGGGACGACCCCGCCGAGGCCGTGTGGCTCATCATCGGGAGACGCTCGCTCGTCGACGGCTCGGAGGGCTGAGAGCGGCCGGAGGGCCGGTCCGCGGGCGGTCCCGGTCGCGGCGGTCCCGGTCAGCCCTTGGCGACCCACCCTCCGTCGACCACGACGGTCGCCCCGGTCATGTAGCGGCTCGAGCCGGGGTCGCACAGCGCGCAGATGCTCGCCGCGAGGTCCTCGCCCGACCCGATGAACCCGAGGGGGGTCTCGCCGATCACCCACGACTCGAGCCCCGGGGCGCCCGGGTACTGGTCGGTGAGCATCGGGGTCGCGACGAACCCGGGCGCGAGCACGTTCACCCGGGTCCTCGGGGCGAGCTCGACCGCGAGGGCCCGCGCGAAGGCCTCGAGGGCTCCCTTCGTGGCCGAGTACGGGGCGTAGTTCGCGAAGCCCGCGTGCGCGACGGTCGAGGAGACGAACACGATCGCGGAGCCGTCCGCCATGAGCGGCGCGAGGCCGCGGGTGAGGAGCATGGGGGCACGGGCGTTGATCCGCCACATGCGGTCCACGCTCTCGGTGTCGACCTCCGAGACGGGGGCCATCTCGAGGAGGCCCGCGCAGTGCACGACGACGTCGACCGAGCCGAACGAGTCGCGTGCCGCGCGGGCGACCTCGTCCGGCCCGTCGTCGGCGGCGAGGTCGACCGCGACGGGGACGAGCTCGGCTCCCTCGCCGGGGTCCGCCGCGACGCTCGCGAGCCGAGAGGCGTCGCGCCCCACGAGGAGGACCCGTGCGCCCGACGCGGCGAGCGTCCGAGCCGTCGACGCGCCGATCCCCGAGCTCGCGCCCGTGACGACCGCGACCTTGCCCGTGAAGTCGAACCTCATGGTCCCCCTGCTCCCCTCGTGTGCCGAGCGCCCGTGTGTGCCGGAGCCCGGCGACCCCGGTGCTTCCTACTCCCGGGCCTCCTCTGGTGTCAAGCGTCGCGTAAAGCGCGGTTGAACGCGTCGCGGGCGGGTCGGCGCGGGTCGGCCGCGGCGGGGGGACGCGCGCGTGACCGACACGGTGCGGCGTAGGTCGCCGGTATTTCCAAGGAAGACGCGGCCCGGAGCGCGCTCGTGCGCCGGGTGCCCGGCGTCGCGTCGCCGCGCGGTGCCCCGGGCATCTTGTGCAGTGGCAGTGCGAACCGTAACGTGAGGGGACTGTTGATCCGGACGAGAGCCTACGGGGGAGTGGAACCGATGACCGACGCAGCTGCCGTGCCCGAGACGCACGCGGACATCCTCACGAAGAAGGGGTTCGCCCACGTGGCGACCGTCGGGCCGGACGGGCGGCCGCAGTCCTCGCCCGTCTGGTACGACTGGGACGGGACCCACGTCCTTTTCAGCCAGACCACGGGCCGCCAGAAGTACAAGAACCTCCGGAGCGGGGGGCACGTCGCGCTGTCCATCACGGACCCGGACAACCCGTACCGGTACATCGAGATCCGCGGGCCGGTCGAGTTCGTCGACGACCCGGGTGACGCGTTCATCAACAAGATGGCGAAGAAGTACCTGAACGAGGACGTCTACCCGTGGCCCCAGCCGGGCGACGTCCGCGTCGTCGGCCGCGTGACCCCGGTGCACGCGACGACCCAGGGGTGACGGTCTCCCCCGGCGCGCGCAGCGAGGAGGAGGCACCGATGTCCCCACCGCGAGCACCCGCGCCCGACGAGGCGCCGTCCGGGTCCCTCGAC
>JAJZBW010000087.1 GCA_021798745.1 Actinomycetes bacterium | reverse complement strand
ACGGCGGCGTCGAAGGACGCCCTGGCGGGCGGGGGCTGGACGGACTCCCAGATTGCCTCCGCGTACGGGATCACGGGGCTCTACGCTCGCGGCGACCTCGGTGCGGGCCAGACGATCGCGGTCTTCGAGCTCGAGCCCTTCTCGCCCGCCGACCTCGCGACGTTCGACCGGTGCTTCTTCGGCGCGAGCCATCTCTCCCAGGTCCAGGCGATCCCCGTCGACGGGTTCGCCCTGTCCGGGCCGGGGAGCGGCGAGTCGATCCTCGACATCGAGAACCTCTCGGCGCTCGCCCCTGCGGCGAAGATCCTCGTGTACGAGGCCCCGAACACGACGTTCGGGTCGATCGACGAGTACAACACGATCGTCAGCCAGGACCGCGCGAACATCGTCTCGACGAGCTGGGGTGAGTGCGAGGCAGCGCTCGAGACGGGTGCTCCGGGTGCCCAGCAGCTCGAGAACACGATCTTCGAGGAGGCCGCGGCGCAGGGACAGACCGTCGTGTCGGCGGCGGGGGACACGGGCTCGGACGACTGCGCGGGCACGCCGTTCGGCAGCTCGAGGCCGGTCCGTCCGTACCTCTCGGTCGACGACCCGGCGAGCCAGCCGTACGTCCTCGGCGTGGGCGGTACGTCCCTGCTCGACACCTCGAACCCGCCGAGCCAGACGGTGTGGAACCACGGCAACGACTGGGGCGGGGGCGGGGGCGGGATCTCCTCGACCTGGCCCATCCCTTCGTGGCAGGCGGCGTCGGGGGTGCCGGGGGTCGGCACGTCGGGCGGACGCGAGGTCCCGGACGTGAGCGCTTCGGCCGACGAGTGGCGCGGGGTGACCGTGTACAGCGCGGCCTTCGGGACGGCCGGCAAGCCGTCGTCGACCGACTGGAGCACGATCGGGGGAACCTCCTCGGCGGCCCCCATCTGGGCGGCCGCGCTCGCCGACATCGCCGGCTCGGGCGGGAGCTGCGCGGCCCTTCCGGTGACCGCCGGAGGTCCGGACCTCGGGTTCGTTCCGCCCGAGCTCTACTCGGTCGCGTCCTCGCCCGCGTCGTACGCTCAGTCGTTCTCCGACGTCACGGTCGGCAACAACGACGTGTTCGGGCTCGGGCTCGGGTACGACGCGACCCCCGGTTACAACCTCGCGTCCGGGCTCGGCACTCCGATCGTCACGAACGCTGCGGGGAGCGGGGGGCTCGCCGCGAGCCTGTGCGCCAAGGCGACCGCGACAGCGGCACCCGCGCCTCCGCAGGTCTCCGGTGTGTCGCCGTCGTCCGGGCCGATCTCGGGAGGGACGGTCGTGACGATCACGGGCAGCGGATTCGCGGCGGCCTCCACGTCCGCCGTGCACGTGAGCTTCGGGTCGGCTGCCGCGACCGTCACGTCCGTGAACTCGACGACGATCACCGTGGTCGCTCCTCCGGCGAGCTCGACCACGGGCTCCGCTCCGTTCGGTCCCGCGGGCGGGGTCGACGTGGTCGTCACACAGGGCGTGCCCGCCAGCTCGAGCGCGGTGGGCCCGGCGTCTCGCTTCGAGTACGTGCTCGCGGGCCCCGCCAGCTCCTCGTCCCCTGTCGTCACCGGGATCGGGCCCTCGGGCGGCAACGTGTCGGGGGGCTCGGCCGTCACCGTGTATGGCGCGGGGTTCGCCTCGGCCACCCCGACGGTCACGTTCGGGGGGGTTCCCTCGAGCTCGGTCCACGTGCTCGGAGACACCGAGCTCACGGCAGTGGTTCCCCCCGAGAGCGCCGCGACACGGTGCGCCACGGGCGCCGGGTTCGCCCCGAGCGCCACCTGCCAGGTGCAGGTCGTCGTGTCGAGCAGCGCGGGCACGAGCCCGACCGCACCGATCCTGCCCGCGCTGTCGGGCGCGGTCGTGTTCAATCCGCAGGGCGTCGTCGAGCCGACGCCGGAGACCGAGGTCGCTCCCGCCGCGACCGAGTACGACTACGCGCCGACGCCGGTGATCACGTCGGTCGTGCCCGACCCGGCGGACGCGACGGGGAGCACCCCGGTCACGATCACGGGCTCGGGCTTCAACCTCACGACCTTCGAGTGGGTCAACTTCGGCCCCCCGAGCTCGAGCGCGAGCGAGCAGGTCCAGATCAGCTCGATCACCCCGACGCAGATCACGATCGTCCCCCCCGGAGGAAACGCCGGGCGGAACGGGGCGCTCAGTGCGCTTGCCGGAGGAGTGAGCGTGCAGACCCAGGGCGGGCTGAGCGCGACGTGGGAGTTCGCGTACGCGGGGACCCCGACCGTGCGGTCGCTCAGCGCGCTCGGTGGTCCCGTCACGGGTGGGACGCACCTCGTCGTCCGCGGGACCGGACTCTCGGACGTCACGAGCGTGGACTTCGTGAGCGAGGTCTCCCCGGGGACGTACGGGGGCTCGAGCACCTCGATACTCTCCTCTGTCGGCCCGACGAGCCTGGAGCTGGTCGTTCCCGCGGGCCTCCCCGGTCCCGTCGACGTCCAGCCCTGCACCCCGACCGCGTGCGCTCGCCCGAACCCGTCGGTGGACACGTTCGTGTACTACGGAGCGGGCCCGCCGTCGCTCGTCGCTGTCCGCCCGTCGTCGGGTCCGGCCTCCGGCGGGACGCGGGTCGTGCTGTTCGGGAACAACCTCGACGGCGCGCTCGGGGCACGGTTCGGCTCGTTCTCCACGAGTCGCCTCGCGTCGACGCCCGGCTACCCGGACGGAGACCCCTACGTGCTCACGGCCGACGCCCCGCCGGGCCCGGCGTCTAGGAGCGTCCCCGTCGCGGTCGTCACCCGGAACGGGACGACCGCGAGCGGGGCCACGGTGAGGTACCGGTACCGGCCGAGCGCCCCGTCTCCGCCCCGGGCACTGTCCGTGCGCCTCGCCGGCGTGAAGGCGATCCTGCGGTGGGTCGCGCCCGCGAGCGACGGAGGGTCGCCCGTGACGTCGTACACCGCGATCGCGACGACCGTCGGATCGGCTCCGGTGGTGGCGACTGTCTCCGCGACGGCCCGCGAGGCCGTGCTCGGCGGGATGCTCGCAGGGCGCGCCTACTCGTTCCGTGTCCGAGCTGCGAACGCACGGTTCGGGCGCGGTCTCGCGGCGACGACGACCACGTACCTGGCGAGGTTCGCGGCCGACGGGTACCGGATCGCCTCGTCCTCGGGTGTCGTGACCGGCTTCGGGACCCTTCCCGCCCTCGGTGGTGTCGGCGGCGCTCCGGGTCCGGGGAGGATCGTCGCGATCGCAGGCACTCCGGACGGCGGCGGCTACTGGCTCGTCTCCTCGACGGGCACCGTCTACCCCTTCGGGGACGCGCCCCCGTACCCGTACGCGCACCCGGGCTCGCCCGTCGTCGGGATCGCCCCCGTGCCCGCGGGCGGCTACCTCGAGCTCACCTCCTCGGGCCAGGTGTTCGCGTTCGGCCGCGCGCACGACTTCGGAGAGCCGGGCCCGACCGGCACGCGCACGAGCCCGGCCGTCGCGATCGCGTCGGCTCCGGACGGACGCGGGTACTACGTCGTGAATGCCTCGGGGACGGTCCACGCCTACGGGGACGCGCGACGGCTCGCGGGGCACGGGGCGCCGCTCTCCTCCGCGGTCGTCGCGATCGCCGTGATGCCGGACGGGCGCGGCTACTGGCTCGTGTCCGCGTCCGGACAGGTCCGCGCCTACGGTACGGCCCCGGCGCTCGGGTCGGTCCCGGCGTCCCGGCTCGAGGGGCAGGTCGTCGGGATCGCCCTCACGGCGAACGGTCGCGGGTACTGGCTCGCGACGACGTCCGGGGCGGTGTACGCGTTCGGGGATGCACGCTTCGAGGGTCGGGCGAGCCCGGTCGGCTCCCGCTACGCAGGCATAGCGACCGACTGAGCGTCGACCGGGCCTCGCCTCCCGGTCGCGTGCGTCGCGCGAGGTTTCACGAGTCGTTCACCCCGCGGTCGCGCGTGCCTCGCGGGCCGTCCATCTGCCTCTCCTACGTTCCTCTGCGATGGCCGCGCCGGTCGCAGCGCGGGGAGCCCGTCCCGCAGGGACGAACAGGAGGAGACGCGCGATGCGCAAGTCGTCACGGGGGATGTTCGCAGCAGCACTCACGGGGTCCGCGCTCGCCGCGGTCGCGGCCGTCGGCGCCGCTCCCGGAGCGTCCGCCTCGTCGCCACGAACGAAGCACTCATCGTGCAATTGGGCGACGGCGGCGTCCGCGTCCTCGTGCGGCGGGATGAAGGCGCTCGTCGCCGCGGCCGAGAAGGAGGGCGTGCTGAACACGATCACCCTTCCGGCGAACTGGGCGAACTACGGGACGCTCATCAATGAGTTCTCGGACAAGTACCACATCAAGGTCAACGACGCGATCCCCGACGGGTCGAGCCAGGACGAGCTCAACGCGGTCATCCACGAGAAGGGGACGTCGAAGGAGCCGGACGTGCTCGACGTCGGTCCGGCGTTCGCGCTCGAGGGAGCCAGCCAGGGACTGTTCTCACCCTACAAGGTGGTCGAGTACAGCGAGATCCCGTCGAACGAGAAGGCACCGAACGCGGCCTGGTACTACGACTACGGCGGCTACGTCTCGATCGGGTACAACGCGACGGCGCTCAAGGTGGCCCCCACCTCCTTCGCGAGCCTGGGGAACCCTGCCTACAAGGGCGCGATCGCGCTGAATGGGAACCCGACGCAGGCAGGCGCGGCGTTCGCGGCGGTGTACGCGGCGGCGCTCGCGAACGGAGGGTCGTACTCGGACATCGCGCCGGGCGTCACGTACTTCAAGAAGCTCGCCCAGGAGGGGAACTTCGTCACCGCCCAGTCCGACGCGACGACCATCGGGAGCGGCCAGGTGAAGGTCAGCATCGACTGGGACTACCTGAACGCCGGCTACGCGGCTCAGCTGAAGTCGAAGGGGATCGACTGGAAGGTCGTGATCCCGACGGACGCCCACTACGCGGCGTACTACGCGCAGGCGATAAGCAAGTACGCGCCCGACCCCGCGGCCGCGCGGCTGTGGGAGGAGTTCCTCTACTCGAACGAGGGGCAGAACGGCTGGCTCGGCGGGTACGCACGGCCCGTGCTGCTGAACGACATGGTGCATGCGGGGACGGTCGACAAGGCGGAGCTCTCGAGGATCCCCGCCGTGAGCGGCACCCCGACCTTCCCGACTCAGGCCCAGCAGAAGTCGGCGGCGGCGGTGCTCTTGAAGCTCTGGCCTTCCGTCTAGGGACGGTCCGGCGGGCGAGCGAGCCGCGATCATGACAGGAGCCGGGCTCTCCGCCGTCGTCCCGATCACGTCGGGGAAGGCGGAGCGGGCCCGTCGCCCCGCCGGTCCGGGGAAGCACTCCCGGACCGGCGGGCACAGGCCCCGCGGGAGGAGGGTCCGTCGGGCGGCGGGGCTCGCGCCGTTCCTCGCGTACCTGGCGGTGTTCCTCGTGGTCCCGTCCGTCTCGGTCGTCTCCTCCGCGTTCGAGACCGTGAACGGGGGCTTCACGTGGTCGAACGTGTCGGCGGCGCTGCAGGGGACGTACCTCGTGTCGTTCGAGAAGAGCCTCGAGCTCTCGGCGCTCTCGGCCGTGGTGTCCGCGGTGCTCGGCACCGTCGTGGCGGTCGCTCTCGCGTCCACGACGAGCGCGACCGCTCGTCGTGTCGTGACGTCCGCCTCGGCGGTGTTCGCGAACACCGGAGGCCTTCCGCTCGCGTTCGCGTTCATCGCCTCCCTCGGGAACTTCGGGATCGTGACGAAGGTCCTCGCGGCAATGGGATGGAACCCGTACGACCACGGCTTCAGCCTCTACACGCTCACCGGTCTCGTGGTCGTGTACTGCTACTTCCTCCTCCCGCTCATGGTGCTCGTCATGCTCCCGGCGGTGGACGGTCTCAGGCGCGAGTGGTTCGAGGCGGCCTCTCTCCTCGGTGCTCGACGCGGCGACGTGTGGCGGCACGTCGGGGTACCGGTCCTCGCTCCTGCGTTCCTCGCCGCGCTCATGGTCCTGTTCACGGACGCGTTCGCCGCGTACGCGACGGCCGAAGCACTGACGAACGGAGCCATCCCGATCGTCCCGATCCAGATCGGTACGCTCATCCAGGGGAACGTTCTCGCCGGTCAGCAGAACGTCGGCGACGCGCTCGGGCTCGGGATGATCGTCGTCGTCGCGTGCGCGGCGCTCCTGTACGCGCGCCTCCAGCGACGGGCAGCGCGTTGGCAGCGCTGACGCTTCCCGGGAGGCGGACGACACGCGGCGCGCCGACGCGCGCCGAGTTCCGGGTCGGCGGGTGGGCGCGCTCCATCGTTCTCCTGTGCACGGCGATGTACTTCCTCGTGCCGGTCGTCGCGTCGGCGAGATACGCGCTCGAGGGGGCGCACGGCACCTACACGCTCGCGGCGGTCACCGCCCTGTTCCACGACCCGGTGCTCCTCCAGTCGCTCCTCACCTCGGTGGAGATCTCGCTCGGAGCAGCAGGGATCACGCTCGTCCTGCTCACGCCGACGTCGGTGTGGGTCAACCTCCGGATGCCGCGACTGCGGCGCGCGATGGAGAGCCTCACGCTCCTGCCGCTCGTCGTTCCCGTCGTGGTCGTCGTGCTCGGCATCTACGGGGCCTTCCCGACGGCGGTCGTCGCGTCTCCGGTGCTCCTCGCGCTCGAGTACGTCGTGCTCGCGATGCCCTACTCCTACCGCGCGATCGACGGGGGAGTGCAGGCGCTCGACCTCCACACTCTCGTGGATGCGGGGAGATCTCTCGGGGCGAGCTGGCCGGAGACCTTCCGGAGGGTTCTCGTTCCTAACCTGCGCACCTCGCTCCTCTCGGCGGCGTTCATCACGATCGCGTACTCGCTCGGGGAGTTCGCGATGGCGAACCTCCTGTCGTTCACGACGTTCCCGACAGAGCTCTTCCAGATCGGGACAGAGCAGGTGGACGAGGCGACCGCGGTGAGCGTGTTCGCGCTCGTCCTGACATTCGCCGTGCTCCTCGGGCTCTCCCTTCTCGGCGGGAGGCGGCGGGCGGGCGGGTTGCGCCGGGGCGCGACCCTGTCCGTGGGTGGCGGCGACGGGATCGCGGCGGAGGTCGACGCGGTTCTCGGCCACGTCGACCCCGGGGTGCCGGGGATCGTCCACGAGACGCGAGAGGTTCCATGAGCAGACGAGGAGCGGGCATGGCTACGGCGTCGGGAGTCCTCGAAGCGGGGAGCGCGCGCCCCGTGGGTGGGGGCGTCCCCCCGCGCGCCGGGGTGCGTGTCGAGCTGGACCAGTGTGAGCGCCGGTTCGGCGAGGTCGCTGCCCTCGACGGGTTCAGCCTCGCGATCGAGCCCGGCGAGCTCGTCGCGCTGCTCGGTCCATCCGGGTGCGGCAAGACGACCGCTCTCCGGGCGCTCGCGGGGCTCGAGCAGCTCGACTCGGGGGAGGTGCGAATCGGCGGGAGCGACGTGACGGCCGTCCCGCCGAACCGGCGCGGGCTCGGGATGGTGTTCCAGGCATACAGCCTCTTCCCGAACATGACCGCCCTCGAGAACGTCGGGTTCGGGCTGCGCCTGCGCAAGCTCGTGGCCTCCGAGCGGAGGCGCCGGGCGCACGACCTGCTCGACCTCGTCGGTCTCGGCGCCCAGTCCGGGAGGTTCCCGCACGAGCTCTCGGGAGGCCAGCAGCAGCGCGTCGCGCTCGCCCGGGCGCTCGCGGTCGAGCCGCGGGTGCTCCTGCTCGACGAGCCGCTCTCCGCGCTCGACGCGAAGGTGCGCGCCCAGCTGCGCGACGAGATCCGTCGCATCCAGCTCGAGATGGGGATCACGACCCTGTTCGTGACCCACGACCAGGAGGAGGCGCTCTCCATGGCCGACCGCGTCGGGGTGATGGCGTCGGGGAGGCTGCAACAGGTCGGGTCCCCCGACGAGGTGTACGAGCGGCCGGTCAACGCGTTCGTCGCCGAGTTCGTCGGATCCGTGAGCCGGGTTCCTGCGACCGTCGGAGCGGGCGCGACCGTCGAGGTGCTCGGACGGAGCGTTCCGCTTCCCGCCGGGCAGGCCGCGTTCGCACCGGGGAGCCGGGTCGACGTGCTCCTCCGCCCCGAGTCCTTCGCCGTGCACGCAGATCGCGACGGGCTCGGGCTCGTCGTGCGTCGTGCGTTCCTCGGCCCGGTGATGCACGCGGTCGTCGCGCTCCCGGGTCCGGTCGAGATCGTCGCGACCCTTCCGTCCTCCGCGGCCGGAGAGGTCGTCGTCGGGAGCGCAGTCCGCGTCGAGGCGACCGGCTCCCCGCTCTTCGTCACCGAGCCACGGCCGGAGGCGCGATGAGCACGCGAGACGACGGGCACGCGACGACGACCGCGTGCGGGACAATCGTCCCCGGCGAGGCGTCCCCGCTCGGGTACCGGAGGCTCGTGCGCGCCCCGGGCGAGCCGTCCGCTGTGCGCGACGACCTCGGAGGCGCTCGCCCGTCGACCTCGCTCCGGAGCCTGCTCGCGTTCGTCCACCTCTCGGACCTCCACGTGACCGACTCCCAGAGCCCCGCACGCGCCGAGTTCCTCGACCGCCACGGGGACGCCGACTCGCCGCTCGCGCCGCTCGTCGGCCGGGTCGGCACCTACCGGGCGCAGGAGATGCTGACCGCGCAGGTCGTCGAGGCCATGGCCCGGGCCGTCCGGGCGCTCGACGGAGGACCTCTCACGGGGGCGCCGCTCTCCTTCGCGGTCCAGACCGGGGACGCGACGGACAACTGCCAGCAGAACGAGCTCGAGGCGTACGTCGCGCTCCTCGACGGGGGGAGCGTCGTCGTGCCGGACTCGGGCGACCGCTCCCGGTACGAGGGGGTCGGGAGCGCGGAGGCGTTCGACACGCGGTACTGGCACCCGGACGGGAGCCCCGAGGGAGAGCCGGAGGACGTCCCGAGGGCACGACACGGCCTACCGGTCGTCCCCGGCCTGCTCGACGCCTGCCGGAAGCCCTTCCGTGCGACCGGCCTCGGGATGCCGTGGTTCGCGGTGTACGGGAACCACGACGCGATGCTCGGCGGAACCCTTCCTCCGACAGACGCTCTCGCAGCGCGCGCGGTCGGCGGCGACAAGCCCGTCGGGCTCGACCCCGGCCTCGATCCGGTCGGCCTGCTCGCCGGGAACGAGACCCGCCCCTCCTCCGCGGAGTGGGGGGTCGCGACCGGGCCGACGCGCTCGGTCACCGCCGATCCGCGCCGCAGGCCCGTAGCGGTCGGCGAGTGGATCGGCGCGCACCTTCCGGGGCACGGCTACGACTCGGTCGCACGAGCGGAGGGGCGTGCGCACTACGCGTTCGACGCCGGAGAGGTGCGATGCATCGTCCTCGACACCGTGAACCCCGCCGGAGGATGGCAGGGTTCGCTCTCGTCCGAGCAGATGCGGTGGCTCGAGAGCGAGCTCGCCGCCGGCCACTCCCGGCACCGGGACGAGAGCGGCGGCGAGGTCGACACAGGAGCGCCGGACCGGCTCTTCGTGATGTTCAGCCACCACAGCCTCGAGACCCTCGTGAACGACCACGACCCGGACGGCTCCGGTCGGCACCTCGCGGACGACGTGCTCCGTCTCCTCTCCCGCTTCGCGAACGTCGTCGCGTGGTTCAACGGGCACACGCACTCCCACTCGGTCATCCCCCTCGGTCGACCCGGACGCGGGCTGTGGCAGGTCACGACTGCCTCGCACGTCGACTGGCCCCAGCAGTCCCGCGTCGTCGAGATCGCGCGGGACGAGGAGTCCGGGGACGTCGTCGTGGCGACCGTCGTGTTCGACCACGTGGGAGCGCTCGATCCCCGCGCCGGCGACGTCGAGGACCCGGCCACCCTCGCGGGCTGGTCCCGCGAGCTCGCGGCGAACGCGTGGCAAGGGCGCCTGCCGGAGCCGCGTGGTGGCCCGCCTGACGGAGAGGAGGGCCCACGATGGGCTCCGGAGCCGGTCGGAAGGGGTGGTGCAGGGGACCGCAACGTCGTGCTCGTCGTCCCGGCGCCCTTCCCGCCCGTCCGAGGGCGTGCCGTCGCACGGGTCGCGGACGGGGAGCCCCCGCGGTGAGCGCCGGCGCGCCCCGGCTCGTCGTGGTCGGGGGAGGGATCCTCGGGACGATGCACGCGGTCGAAGGGGTCCGACGCGGGTACGAGGTGCTCCAGGTCGACCGGGACGCGGAGCCGCGCGGGGCGTCCGTGAGGAACTTCGGGCTCGTCTGGGTCGGAGGTCGCGCCCCGGGCGCCGAGCTCGCGGTCGCGCTACGCGGCCGGGAGCGGTGGGAGGAGATCGCGCGGCTCGCCCCGGGAACCGGGTTCCGCCCGGTCGGCTCGCTCACGGTCGCGCGCACGGCCGCCGAGCTCGCGGTGCTCGAGGAGGTCGTCGCCCGGCCCGACGCGCCGGAGCGCGGGCTCGAGCTCCTCACCGCGGAGGAGGCGCGCTCCGCGGCGCCCTCGCTCGGCGGGGAGCTTGTCGCGGCCCTCCGGTGCGAGCGCGACGCGGTCGTCGAGCCGCGCGCCGCGCTCGGGGCGCTCCGG
>JAJZBW010000086.1 GCA_021798745.1 Actinomycetes bacterium | reverse complement strand
CAGGTGGGCGAAATGGCACGCAGCTCATCCGTCATCTGGCAACTCTATGCCATCTTATGACCCGCGTCCACCGAAATGGGGGCGCTGACTGCCCATATTTTCCCTACAGCCTCTCACACCCCCAAATAGGGGCGGAACGGGGCTTTTGGCCAGATCTATTTCAGGATCGAAACGCGATAGCCTCTGCCTCGTGGACGAGCACGACGCCGAGGCGGCCGTGGCCGCCCGGGCGGAACGATGCGGCGATGCGCTCGCGGCGATGGTGCGCTGGGGCCTCGCGGCGTACGCGGCGAACGACTATGAGCGGCGCATCGCCGCGCTCGTGAAGGCCCGCGCCGCAGCCGAGCTGGCCTTCCACCAGGAGCTCTATCTTGCCAATGCCGCCCAGGCCAGACGGTTCACCTGGCGCGAGCTCACGAGCCTCACCGGCATCCCGTGGGAGACGCTCTACCGCCGCTACCACCACCGCCCGGTGAAGCTGCCGCCCGGACGGGCTAGTCAGCTCGGGTGATCAGCACATCACTGTGTACTGGACGGGTCCTCGGAGATTGCCGTCACATCAATAAGCTTGGTCGTTGGCGTCTGCGGAGGCGGCGGTTGCTGGCCCGGTGGAGCAATGAGCTTGATCTCGCTAGCGATTCGATAAAGAACATCGTCCGCCGTCGATACACGATCTACTGGAGGAATCGTCATGGGTTGGTAACCATCGCCATTTGAGTTGGTCTCCCAAGCAATGATGCCAGCACCTTCTAGGTATGACTTAACTAGATATTGCACTTCTTGGACCATGTCATTGAGCTTATCTCTTGGTGACATGCGAGCTGCCCAAAGAAAGAACGTCTTCGGCGCCGCGTTCGATCGCCACACATCCCAATGCTCGATGACGGTCTCTTGTTGCCGACGAAAGAGCTTGAGATCGGTCGCCGCGAATTTCAATTCCTTGCGACGATTTGTCCAGTCGGCGGTCGCTTTACGTGCCGGATAGTGTCCATATGCTGGCGCACCAGTCACCTTTGTTTCGAGGCAAATGAGGGGGTCGACCTCCCGAGGTGGCCATGCGACATCGATCTGGTGCATCTGCGAGAAGCCGTGAACACGTCCTCGGGATGCAAGCTGGTGACTAGTTTGATTGCCGAGCAACAGTGCAAGTGCCGTCGCGAACCAGTTCCCCTTCCCGCGGTAGACAGCGTCCAATCTCGTGGAGTCCGCCTGAGCGAGCTTCCCCATGCCACGAGGCGGGACGCCTACTCTACGGTAGGCATCAAGGCACCACATCAGGTCGAGCCAGTCATCTTGAATTGCCGAGAACTTCTGAATGCTCTCATCCTGGATGCGCTGTTTGAGTGCTTCCCACTTGTCACCGGGATGACCTACTGCTTGCTCGAGGACGACCGCTTCGGAGGTTGCCACTCCGCCATTACAGCATGCTCAGGCCTGCAAGCGGCGCTTTCGCAGGAGCCCGGCGGCTGAGCGCATCTCTTCGACTGCTTCGAGCGGAAGCTCCATCGCGTCGTGCAATAGGACCTCATCAACGCGCTTGACGACGTTCGTCCAGGTCCCAGCCCGAAGCTGTCGATCAAGCTGGCCCCGCTCCTCCTTCAGCACCTGCCATGCTTGGTACAACTTCGCTGGCGCCGGCGTCGGCAGCATGGCAGCCTCTCGTGGCTCCATCTTGAGCAGACCGCCACCATAGGAACGACCGTGAACCTCGGCCCCAAGCATCGTCACGGAGTTGAGGCAGAGCAACGGAAGCGCTGACATCGCGAGACGCTTGTCGTCGCCTTGAAACCGGACGCCATGCATTGAGTTTAGAAATCTGACCCCAGCAGTATTTGCAATCAGGCGTGGATAACGATGGCTCATGTACGTAAAGAACAGATCAGGAACAGAAACTTCTGGGGGCCGCCACCATGGCGTACGAATCTGACACTTATATGCCGAGTCAATTCCGATCTTCTGGCCATGGGCCACGTATCGAGCGACACCGCCCGCTAGCTGGTCCGAAGAAGGGTTCAACAACCAGACGCGCTCACCAGAATCGCGCAAATTCGTCCAATTTCCCTTTGTAAACGACAAGCCTTTTAGGTGCCGAGTGCCTGGTGGTGAGATTGGTGTCAGATCACTCTCGCTAAGTCCGTAATATTGACGAGTCTCCTCATTGAGGGCAAAAAAGTCATTGGCACCCGTCACTGTTCCGAGTTCAGGATTGCCGAAATACTGCAGGGTCACGAAGTGTTCTTCGACGATCTCACGGAAAAGGCGTCGTTGCTGCAATGGCAACAAAAGATCGGTCCACTTGCCAGTGTCCGCTGGCGTGACGCCGAAGCCATCGGCGAAGCCGAGCGTGGCGAGTTCCTCCGCGTCGTGCACGTAGGCCAACTGGAAGCTCTCGCATCCACCGCTGCCGTGGGCAAGAACGAGAACTACCTTCTCCAGGGCATCCTCAAACTGCAGCCGTTCGAACATGACGAGCGTTACCGCTCCAAACCGTCGCCGGAGCCAGAGTCGGATGGGCTCTGCATAGTGAACGGTCAGCAATTCGGCTGGCAGCACGATCGCGAGCCGGCCCTCTGGACGCAAAAAGGCCGACGCGTGCACGAGAACTGAGGCCCACGACGACGCCAGGCCCGAGAGGCGCACTCCTTGCTGGAGCGCGGCGCGGACCGAGCGCTTTCGGGCCGGCCCGCTGTGTTCCTGATACCGGACAAAAGGGGGATTGCCGACTACCGCGTCCATCTGCGGTAGCGGACAGCCAAGCTGCTCGGGTGTTGGCACCTCGAAGAGGTCGCGCTCGAGGAGATGGGCGTCGAAACCAGCGTCCTCGAGTCGAGTGGATGCAGCCTGCAGAGAGGGGCCGTCGATATCAATGCCGAATACACGCTCGTCGAGATCAGCGATATCGCAACCAAGCCGAGAGAGACGCTCGGCCGCAGACAGGAGGAACTCGCCGTCGCCACAGGTGGGATCGAGGACCTTGGCGGACGGGTCACCGCGCACTGCGAAGCTGGTCAGGAAATCGACAATGAGTGGCGGGGTGAAGAAGGCACCCCGGGCCTTGCGCGCAGCAATGTCATCCAGAGCATCCTCTTGGTCTGGGCTTGGCAACGCTCTGACCTGCACCGATCGATCCTCCGTGGTAATAAACTACACGTCTGTGATCCGTGGCGCCATGTTATCGAACGGATGTTCGTCCGGGCTTCGGTTGGCCGAGATGCCACCGGCTCAGCGAAAGTCCTGAGCGACGCGTGGTCGAGGCCAGGGCGACTGCCAACCTGCTTCACCGCAAGGGTAGGCGGCTCTGGAGCCGCACGACCCTGCGGAGGACTGGACCGTGTCCTGCCGGGGGCACCAGGGCGCGGGATCTCGCGACGCCGCGCCACCTTCGTCCCGGGGTCACCGTGGGCGCGACGCCGGGCTGACACCACTGTGCGCATCTGTGCCACTACGCGACGTGCTCGCCCCATCCGGGGGATTGCGCGCAGGCACGGCCCGAGAAGGTTCCATGCCCGACGACGGCTCACGACGATCACCGAAGCAGATGCCGGCCGGCGCCCGGCACGACCTCGCCGGGACGTTCGCGCTCCTGCTGGCCGGGAGCCCGCTCCCGATGTGGGTCTTCGACGTCGAGACTCTTCGCTTCCTCGACGTGAACGAGGCCGCGGTCGTCGACTACGGCTACACGCGCGACGAGTACCTCGCGATGACGATCGAGCAGGTCCAGCCCGAGCACGAGCGCGCGGCGCTTCGGGAGCGCGTCGCCGGTCGCGGGTCGGTCCTCCAGCGCTCGGGGAGCTGGCGGCACCGGCGCTCGGACGGCGTGCTGCTCGACGTGGAGGTGAGCTCGCACCTGATCGACTGGGACGGGCGCCTCGCCGCGCTCGTGGTCGCTCACGACGTGACGAGCTACCGCCGTCTCGAGGCCGAGCTCTCGCGCCGGGTGCTCTACGACGAGGGAACGGGTCTCGCGAACACGACGCTGTTCACCGAGCGGACGGCGACGGCGCTCGCGCGGGCGGCGCGCGGACGTGCGCAGGTCGGCGTGGTCGTGATCGGCCTGGACGGTCTCGAGATGCTCGCCGCGAGCGCGGGCGACGAAGCGGTCGACGCGGTCGTCCGCACGACCACCGAGCGGCTCCGGGCGTGCTGTGGCGCGGTGGAGATGCTCGCACGCCTCGGCGGCGGGCGTTTCGCGCTCGTGTGCGAGTCCTCGGACGAGCACGCGATCCTCGCGCTCGCCGCCTCGGTCACCGCCGCGCTCGCGCGACCGTTCACGTTGCCGGGCGGGCGCGAGCACTCGAGCACCGCTGCGGTCGGCGTCGCGCTCGCGGACGGCGGGGACGCGTCGAGCCTCGTGCGTGACGCGTCGTCGGCGATGCGGCACGCCGCAGAGCGCGGTGGCGGGCACTTCATCGTGTCCAACTCGGAGCTACGTCGGCACGCGCTCGAGGCCTTCGAGATCGAGCAGGCGCTCGGACAGGCCATCCGGCTCGGGGAGCTGTACCTCTGCTACCAGCCCCTCGTGGACCTCGAGGCCCTCGACGTCGTCGGATGCGAGGCGCTCCTTCGATGGGACCGCGCCGGCCACCGGTCCGTCGGCCCCGACCGGTTCATCCCCCTCGCCGAGCGAAGCAGTCTCATCGTCGAGCTCGGCGCGTGGGTGATCGAGCACGCGATCGCCGAGGCGGCCAGCTGGCGTCGCGAGGCGCACGGCAACGCACGGGTCGGGGTGAACCTCTCGGCACGCCAGCTCCACGACGTGCATCTCGTCGAGCGCTTCGCGTCGGCGTGCGCCGCGTCGGAGCTGCCGGCCACGTCGGTCTGCGTCGAGCTCACGGAGTCCGCGTTCGTCGCCACGGACGACTACGACGCCTACCGAGTCCTCGCCGCGCTCCGCGAGACGGGCGTCGAGGTCGCGATCGACGATTTCGGCACCGGGTACTCCTCGCTCGCGTACGTGAAGCACCTGCCCGTCGACGTCGTGAAGATCGACCGCGGCTTCATCGCGGGGCTCGACGTGGACCGTGCCGACCGGCTCCTCGTCGAGGCGATGATCCACGTCGCGCACGGCCTCGGAATGCGCGTCGTCGCAGAGGGTGTCGAGACGCGCTCCCAGCTCGAGGTGGTCCACGAGCTCGGATGCGATGCGGCCCAGGGCTACCTCCTCTCGCGCCCCGTGCGAGGCGAGGACCTCGCGTCCGCGGTCACGACGGCTCGTCAGGCGGTCGCCGGTCACGACGGGCCCGAGACAGCGTGAGCCGGGTGGCCGGCGCGATCCGCCGATCGGAGCCACAGGAACTGCCGACCACCGCGCGGATCTCCCTTCAGGTCCATGCAAATCGTGCCGTAGGGAGTTGGTTGGTGGGCGGAGTTGAAGAGCATCGTGCCGTACGCAGTGCTATCGCCGGCCCGGACGTTCGACAGTGACGCTCGCGCCGCCAAGGAGGGAGCGATGAACATGAGGCCGAGCACCATCGCATCACGGAGGACGACCCAGATCGCCTCAGGCGCACTCGCCGCAGGCGCGCTCCTCGTGCTCGGAGCGGGCCCCGCGGCCGCGTCGGGCTCCGGCTACGGGCCGCCGCAGGCCGGGCCCGTCAACGTCCCCGGAGGGTTCTCGAACGTCGTGACCGCGAAGACGCTCACGGTGACGGGCGGCTCGGTCTCGGCTCCGGTGCCGGGAGGGAGCCTCCAGGTGGAGGTGCCACCCGGTGACTTCACGAGCCCTGTCGAGGTCGAGATCACGGCGCCGAGCCTCACGTCGGTCGAGCGCTCGCTGCCCACGCTCGGTCTCTCGAAGTTCACGGCCGTCGGCGGGATGGGGATCTCGCTGCTCACGCGGTCCGGGCAGAAGCTGACGGGGCACTTCGCCCACCCGATCACGGTGACCTTGACCGGAGTGGGCCTCGGGCTCGCCGGCCAGGTGGTCGTCGAGATCACGGGGCCGTCGAGCTTCGTCCGGCTGCCGAGCACCCTCGGACACGGACGGATCACGTTCTCGATCCTCGCCGACCCCGACGTCGTCGTGCTGAGCTCGCCGACCGCGGGCTCCGTGTCGTCGGGGGCGACCGCGGTCCACACGGGGGAGCCGTTCCTCGGCGAGGGCATCGTCGCCGGCGGACTGGCCGGTGTCGGGGGGCTCCTCCTCGCACTCGGGCTCCGCCGCCGCCCGACGCGAAAGTGGGCGTGACGACGCCGCTCGCGACGGATCCGCGGGTGCGGCGAGCGAACCGCGTCGCCGGAGTGCCCAACGCCCGACACCGGAGCACGGGCGGTCGCGTGCGGCGACTACGGCCCACTCGCGTGCGAGCCGGCTCCTGACGGTGATCGACCTCGAGCCCCGTCCGCTCGCGTCACGCGCGCCCGCGCCGGGCAAGGAGCCGACGCCGAGGCCTCCTGCTCGCACGTCCGAGGGACGCGTCCATCGGATCGTGACGCTCCTCGCGGTCCTCGGGCTCTTCGGAGTCGCGTTCGCCACGTGGTCGACGATCATCTCGGTTCCCTCGACCGGGGTGGCGTCGGTCGCAGGATTCGCGGTCGCGCTCGTGCTCGTCGTCGCGTGCCTGACCGTGAGCGAGGAGCGGCTCGTCTGGGTCGACCGCGCCGTGCTCCTGCTCGGGCTCGCGCTCCTCGTGGGCTGGGCCGCCTCGAACCTCTACTCCCAGCCGGGCTACGGCACGGACGAGGCCGCGTTCGAGCAGTACGCGGCCCGGCTCCTCCTGCACGGCCACGATCCCTACGGAGCGAACCTCGCGCCCGCTCTCTCGATGTACCGGGTGCCGATCCAGTACGCGACGTACCTCCTCGGCGGGGGTGTCGTGCACACGCTCGGCTACCCGTCGCTGCCCGTGCTGCTCGTCGCCGCGTTCGTGCCGATCACCCACGGCGTGCAGTCCGTGATAGCGCTCGACGTCGTCGCGCTCGCGGCGACCGTCGTCGTGATGCACTCGCTCTTGGCGCGGCCGTGGCGCGCGCTCGCCGTCCTCGTGCCGATCGGCCTGCCGATCCTGTTCGGCTATGCGGTCGCCGGCGTGAACGCGATCATCGTGGCCGCGCTCCTCCTCGTCGTCGCGAACCGATGGTCGGCCGTCGGCCGTGGCGGCCGGCTCTCGCGAGGAGACGTCGCGCGAAGCGTGTGCCTCGGACTGGCGATCTCGACCCAGCAGCTGGCCTGGATCATCGCGCCGTTCGTCGTCGTCGGCATCTACCTGCTCCGGCGACACGAGCTCGGCCCGAGAGGCGCTGCTCGCGTCGCCGCGCGCTACGTGGCCGGAGCGATCGCGACCTTCGCGGTGCTCAACGGGCCCTTCGTCGTGCTCGGCCCTCGCGCGTGGCTCGCCGGGGTGCTCGGGCCCATCACCCAGCACGCCATTCCCTACGGTCAGGGGCTCGTCGACCTGAGCCTGTACTTCCACATCGGAGGCGGAAGCCTCGTTGCCTACAGCGTCGCCGGACTGCTCGCGTACCTGGGCGCGCTCGTGCTCTACTACGTCTTCTTCCCGCGCCTCGGACGGGCTGCGTTCGCGCTCCCGACGCTCGCGCTCTTCTTCACGACGCGTTCGCTCGCGGAGTACTTCATGACCCTCGTCGCGGTCGTCGTCGTGAGCCTCGTCACCACGTCGCGCGACGACTTCGAGCGAGTGCCGTTGCCGTGCGCGCCTGTGCATCGACGGAGGGGCCGCCGGTGGCTCGTCGTCGCGTGCGGCGTCGCTCCGTCGCTCGCGGCACTGTCCGTGGCGCTCGCGACTCCGGCACCGCTCTCGATATCGATCGTCGGCGTGCAGACGAACGGCCAGCTCCAGTCCGTCTGGCAGGTCGTCGCGCGCGTGACGAACCACAGCAGGAACGCGCTCGCGCCGGAGTTCGCGACGAACTTCATGGGTCAGGCGACGAGCTTCTACGACCGGCTCTCGGGCCCGCGCGTGCTCGGCCCGGGACAGTCCGCGCGCTACGTGCTCGACGCGACGAACCACGGGTCGATGCCGGGCGTGACGACGCCGTTCCTTCTCCAGTGCGTGACCGCGACGCCCGCGACGGTCTCCTCGAGCGCGCTGTTCGTCCCCCAGCCGTACACGGCGGAGATCGAGCCCGGCTACGTCGACAGCGTCCTCCGATCGGGCGCGTCCGTGACGTTCCGCGTCGGGCTCCGGTCGAGCTTCGGCGGGGTCGTGCACGACGCGGGCGTGAAGGTCGCTCTCGGCCAGCTCATCTACGGCCAGAGCGCGCTCATCCCCGCGGAGGCCGTGATGAACGGAGCTCCGCAGGGCGAGACTCCCGTGTACGCGCGCACGAACCGGTCGGGGGTCGCGACCTTCCACGTCCGCGACACCTCGCCCCAGGGCCAGCCTGTCTACTTCCAGTCCTGGATCGACGCGGCCGCGGGCTACCCGTTCGGCTACTCGTCGATCGTGTCGGTGCTCTGGGGACGATGAGGAGGGCACGGCACCGCGCGCCGAGGCGGAGCTGGTGGCTCGTCGCGGCGGGCGTCGTGCTGATCGCCGCGGGTGCGAGCGTCGCATATCGGATCGTGGGCTTCCTCCGTCACTCGAGCACCACGTCCCACGCGCTCGTACGCGGTTTCGAGACGGGCGTGGCGGCGGCGCCTCGCACGCGGGGTCCCTCCCCTCCCCTCGGTGCGGCGTGCCCGCGGGTGGCGCCGGGGGCGACGGGCCGGGCGCGGATGCTCCTCGACATCCCCGCGTTGCACGAGATCGCGCCCGTGCTCGAAGGGACCGCGAACGCAACCCTCGCCGTGGCCGTCGGGCACCTCGCGAGCTCGCCCTGGCCGGGCGCGGGGGGCAACACCGTGCTCGACGCCCACGACGTGACGTTCTTCCGCTCGATCGACGAGCTGCACCGTGGCGACCAGATCCTTCTCGTCGGGCCGTGCAGCACGTGGCGGTACCGGATCTCGGCGTCCTCGGTCGTCGGACAGGGTCGGCCCGTGCCCGCCGGGGCCGGTGCCCACGTCGTGCTCGTGACGTGCTGGCCGACCGACGCGCTCTTCTACACGACCCAGCGGTTCGTCGTCGTCGCGCGGCTCTCGACCGTCGAGGCCACCCGAGCCGTCCTCCCCGTTCCCACGCCCCTCCCGACCGTCACCGCGGCGCTGCCTCCCGCGCTCGGCGCGCTCCACCTCGACGCGACCCGCGCGGGCATACCACTCGGCACCCTCTCGCTCGACGGTCGCTACGAGGCACGCTGGCTCAGCTCCAGCCGCCCGCTTCAGGCCTCGGACGCGGCGACCCATCTGCTCGAGGCGACGATCGTCGTGGCGCGCGCCCACGACGCGTCGTCGTGGGCGGTCATGGCCCCCGGAGTGCCGCTCGCGGCGATCGCTCCTCTCGCAGGCCAGCTCACCTGGCTCGCCCCGGTCCACGTGACGATAGTCGGGAGCAGGACGCGGGTGACCGGAGCGGTCCTCGAGTCCGTCGTCGCGATCGGCGGGTCGCCGCGTCGCCTCGTGGTCGAGGCTCGTGTGGTCGCGCACGAGATGGAGATCGGCCGCGTCCTCGTCGGTGCGGCGTGACGAGCGCCGCGCAGGGCGACGCGAGCTCTCGCGACGGGCGGCACCCGGGCACCGGCCGGACGCGGCGGAGCCGCCGCGTCGCGGTCCCGCTCGCCGCCCCCGTCGTGTCGGGCGCGCGAGGGGGAGGCGAGCAGGGCATCGGAGATCTCGACACCGAGGGGTAGCGGGTCGCGCGACGGGGCGTCGCGTCCGTCCGCGCACGGCCGTGGTCGCGCCGCGCGCTCGTGACGAGCGGTGCGCCGGGGGCGCGTCCTCAACGGCGCGCGCGATCTGGCCGTTCGGGTGAGGTGGACGTCGACTCGGACATCGCGCCTGCCGGCGACCGGGAGGAGGTGGCGGGACGCCGCCGCGTGCGGAAGCGCGTCCTCGCGGAGACCGCGCTCGCGGTCACCGGGTCGACCGGTGCGTGCTACGTGGCGTACCTCGCGATCGGACTACGGATGCCGGGGACAGGCACGGGGGGGCTCGTGATGATGCTCGCTCCGGTCGTCACTCCTCTCCTCGTCGCCCCGATCGTCGCGCTCCCGTTCGCGCGGGCGAGCGAGCGGGTCCGGCAGCTGCTCGTAGAGGTGCGCCAGACGCGAAGGGAGCTCGCTCGCGAGGTCGCGGACCGTGCGGCGGTCCAGGAGCGCCTCGAGCAGCTCGTCCGGCAGGACCCGCTCACCGGCCTTCTCAACCGGAGGGGGTTCTTCGAGCTGTGGGCGACCCCGCCCGCGGAGGACTTCGAGCTGCTCGTCCTCGACGTGGACGAGTTCAAGAGCGTGAACGACGCGTGGGGCCACGCGGCGGGGGACGCCGTCCTGCGGGTGGTCGCGTCGGTGCTGTCCGAGACGCGGGAGGGAACGGAGGTCGCGCGCCTCGGAGGGGACGAGTTCGCGGTCGTGTCCCGCGCGGACGGGCGCGGGGAGCTCGAGTCGATCGCGGTCCGGCTCGAGTCGCTCGTGGTGAAGCTCCCGGACGGGTCGGACGCCTCGGTGAGCTGCTCGGTCGGACGTGCGCCTCTCCGGAAGGGCGCGTCGGTGGACGCGGCGCTCGCGGAGGCGGACGACAACATGT
>JAJZBW010000085.1 GCA_021798745.1 Actinomycetes bacterium | reverse complement strand
CGATCTGCTACGCGAACTTCGAGCGGGTCGCACGGCACGAGTCGGAGCTCCTCGAGTCGATGTCCCGTGCCCACGAGGTCACCGCGACGGTCCCGCACCTGCGCGGCGAGGTCGTCGACCTCTCGGGGCTGCTCGAGATCGGGCGCCACGTGTTCGCGGCGCCGGGCTGAGGGCGGGCCGCGCCGGGCCCGCGCCGGGAGGGCCCGTCCGGGGCGGACGGCGACGTGGGCGGGGCCCGGGCGGACCGGGCGGGCGGCCTACCATGTGGCCGTTGCTCGACTACCACGTCCACCTCTGGCCGCACCCCGAGAAGGCCGATCCGGCCGAGCTGGGGCTCGAGCGGATCGCGGAGTACTGCGCGACGGCGGCGCGCGCCGGAGTCGAGGAGATCGCGCTCACAGAGCACCTGTTCCGGTTCCGTGCCGGGCGTGCGGCGGTCGGGGACTTCTACCGCGAGGAGCCGGACCCAGAGCTCCGGTCCTCGATGTCCGCGTACTTCGACCACCACGCGACGGCGGACCTCGACGAGTACGTGGAGTCGGTGCTCGCCGCGAAGCGCGCGGGCCTGCCCGTCGTGCTCGGGCTCGAGGTCGACTACTATGCGGGGAGGATGGACGCGGTCTCCCGGCTGCTCTCGGGGTACCCGTTCGACGTGCTCCTCGGGTCCGTCCACTGGATAGGGACCTGGATGTTCGACGTCCTCGGCGACGAGGTCGCGGAGCGGCAGTGGCGGGTCCGGGGGGTCGAGCAGGCGTGGCGTGGCTACACGGACGCGCTCGAGGAGCTCGCGGGGACGCGTGCGTGCGACGTGCTCGCGCACCCGGACGTCGTGAAGGTCACGGGGCGCCGCCCGCCGGAGTCCCTTCTCGAGGAGTGCCACGAGCGGATGGCGCGCGCCGCTGCCGGCTCGGGGATGGCCGCCGAGGTCTCCTCGGCGGGCTGGCGAAAGCCGGCCGCCGAGCAGTACCCGGCGCGACGCCTCCTCGAGCGCTTCCGTGCGGCGGGCGTGCCCGTGACGACCGCGTCGGACAGCCACGGTGCAGCCGACGTCGGGCACGCCTCGGCCGATCTCGCGAACGTCGTGACGTCGGCGGGGTACACCTCCGTGCGGGCGTTCCGCGCGAGGCGCCCGCACGACGTCCGGGTCCTCGTCGGCTCGGGGCCGGGGCGAGACGGGGCCCCGGACGGACGGGAGGGCACGTGAGCTGCGGGGGTCCGAGGTGACCTCGCCCGCGGACCTGGCACGCGAGTACACCGGTCTCGACATCGGGGCGCGCAGCCACCTCGAGCGGTTCATGGCCGTCTGGGGGATGCTCGCGGACCTCTCGTTCTCCGACCTGCTCTTGTACGTCCCGATCGACCAGTACTCGCTCGCGGTCGCCGAGGCGGGCGTGGAGACCTGGGACGGGGGCCCGCGCCCGGAGAGCGGGACGTCGTTCACGGGGCTCCACTTCGTCGTGCTCGGCCAGATGCGACCGACGACGAGCCAGACGCTGTTCGAGCTCGACCTGCTCGGGCAGGTCGTCGCGGCGGCGGAGCTCCCTCTCGTGCTCGAGTCGTGGAGGCGCGGGACGATCATGACCGGGGAGCGACCGGCGGGCACGGAGGACGGGCCCGTGCTCTACCAGTGCGTCCCGGTGCGGTGGAACGGGGACGTCGTCGCGGTGCTGAGCCGCGTGTGGTCGCCGTCGGTCGGACGCCGGACGGGGGGCCTCGAGCGCGTCTACCTCCGGCTCTTCGACCGGCTCGCGACGATGGTCGCGAGCGGGCTGTACCCGTTCGTGACGGACGAGGACGCCGCCGAGGAGGCGCCGAGGGTCGGCGACGGGGTGGTCGTGCTCGACGCGGAGCAGAAGGTCACGTTCGCGTCGCCGAACGCGGTGAACGCCCTCCACCGGATGGGGCTCGTGTCCGCGATCGTCGGGTCGACGCTCGAGTCCCTCGGGGTCGACTCCGACGCGGTCTCCCAGGCGTTCGCGCGCCGCGTGCCGGTCATCGAGGAGATCGAGCGCAAGCCCGACGTCATGGTGCTCGTTCGGTGCATCCCGCTCGTCCAGGACGGTGAGGTGACCGGCGCGGCGGTGCTCCTGCGCGACGTGACGGACCTCCGCCGACGAGACCGTCTGCTTCTGTCGAAGGACGCGACGATCCGCGAGGTGCACCACCGGGTGAAGAACAACCTGCAGACGATCTCGTCGCTCCTGCGGCTCCAGTCACGCCGGCTGGAGGACCCGACGGCCCGGGTCGCGCTGCTCGAGGCCGAGCGGAGGATCCGTGCGATAGCGCTCGTGCACGAGATCCTCGCCCGCGAGCCCGGCGAGCAGGTGCCCTTCGACGAGATCGTCCCGGCCCTCGTGCAGCTCGCGAAGGACGCGAACATGACCGCGTCCCAGGTGGAGGTCACGGTGACGGGCGACGCCGGGGACCTCGTCGCGGACGTCGCGACGCCGCTCGCCGTCGTGATCGCGGAGCTCCTCCAGAACGCGGTGGAGCACGCGTTCGTCGGGGGGGTCACCGGGCCGCGAGTGGACCTCGCCCTCGCGAACGACTCGCGGGTGCTCGAGGTCGAGATCCGCGACAACGGGACCGGCTTCCCCGAGGGGTTCGACATCGACCGGACGAGGAGCCTCGGGCTCGCGATCGTGCGCGACCTCGTCCGCAGCCAGCTCGGGGGCTCGATCGAGATCGGTTCCGCGGGCGGGGCCACCGTCCGGCTCACGGTCCCGCTCGACCGACGAGCCGACGACGACTGAGCGCGCCCCGCCGGGGCCGACGGGTGGTCGTGCGGGCGCCCCCGGGCGCTCAGGAGGCCCGGCGCTGACGGGCGAGCCAGGCTTTGCGGAGCTTGCGACGCTCCTCTTCGGAGGTGCAGCCCCACACTCCGGACTCCTGGTTCGTGGCGAGCGCGAACTCGAGGCAGCCGGACTGGACGTCACACACGCGGCAGACGGCCTTCGCGGCCTCTATCTGGTCGATCGCCTGCCCGGTCGTGCCGACGGGGAAGAACAGGTCGGGGTCGGTGTCGCAGCACGCGGCCCGCTCCCGCCAGGAGTCCCCGTCCCAGTCGATCGACCTGTTCCAGCTGAGGGCCACGTCGCCTCCTCGAACCTCTGCGCCGCCGTGGCGCACACACCCAGCCTTGTGCACGCGTTCACAAGGCTGGGCGGCCCCCCGCTCCCGTTCCCCGTGACACACCCCCCTACCTACCCGGGAGGGCACCAGCTGGCGGGCGACATGTTACGCCTGTGTTGCCGGGTGGGCAAGGATCGCGTGCGGCGCCGGACTGCTCGCGTCGAGGGCGGCTGAGCTGCCCGATCGCGGGCTCCCCGGGCGCGCGGATCCGCGGGTAGTGGGTCAGTTTGACTCGGGCCGTCGTGGGAACCGCTGATCGGCTCCCGTAGGCTGAGGCTATGCAGAAGCGGTCAAGCAAGCCCCGGGACCTCAACCAGCTCGCCGCGCGCCTGGTTCACGATGCCACGTCCGACGAGCCGCAGGGCGACGAGGACCCCTACGAAGGGAAGAACCCCGCTGCCGTGGAGCTGGGGCGGCGCGGTGGGCTCAAGGGTGGGAAGGCGCGGGCGGCGAAGCTCACGTCCGAGGAGAGGTCGGAAATAGCGCGCCGTGCGGCGTTAGCCCGTTGGGCCAACAAGCCGTAGACGCGACCAGTTGACGAGCTCGGCAACATGAGTTCGGTTGAGACCTAGGTCGTCTGCCACCCGCGGTACGCCACCGTTTACCTCTATGAGGCGACCGAGGAGAGAACCATAAGCAGCTTCAAACCTTCCCGGTTCAGACTTGCGCCATTTTGCCATCTGGATTTGCAGGGCGCGATACCTCGGATCATCCAGGTAACCAAGTTCATGTGCTCGGTAAACGAGAGCGGCGACGGAGACTCCCCACGCTGACTTGAGAGACACAAAATCTCGCAGCTGGGGACGATCCGGCATTGCAGCATCGAACTCTGAAAGCGGAAAGAGCAGCGCACCAGCAAATCGGTTCGCCTCGCCCTCCGTGAGGTCCGTACGCCGAGCGTGCATTAGCAGGTGGCCCAACTCATGAGCGATGCTAAGGCGGAAGCGATCGCCTGGGGCGGTAGGAGATAGGCCGACTACCGGCAAGCCGTTGACCCATGCGGATATCCCGTCAACTCCCGGAAGGTCGATTGGGATGACACAAACACCTGCCCTCTCTACGCTAAGGGTCAAGTTCTGAATTGGGGCTGACTCCTCAAGCCCAAGCATGGAACGTACTTCGACGGCGTAATCTTCGATTTCGTCGAAGGAACTCACGCCGGTGTGGCGCTCGAGCGCCCATTGCGGCGTGTTGCTGGTAACGCGTAGCAACTCGCCGAACACCTCACCTGCCAAGCGCAGAAGTTCTTTCGCTCGCTTCTTCGCTGCGGCACCAGTCGAGGCACGCTGCCGGTGGAGAGGCTCAGACATCTCAGGTAAGACGAGCCGCTCGTCCGCGTACCCGAGCGGAGCGAGGCTTCCGTTAAACGAGCGCCGTCCACTTTCGATAGCCGAAACCATCTGGCCCGAGATCCCAAGAAGAGTCCCAAGGTCTTCCTGGTTCAATCCTTCAATATCGCGATAGGCGCGCAAACGATTCATACCGCTTCGCCCTCATCCCCCTCTTGCTCCGCGTCATGACCTAGCTCTCCGAGATCGTCCCATGCCGACCCAGGACCTTGGTCGAACGGAGGGGGCGAGCTAGTCGCGTATGGCCACATTCCCACGAACTCCGGAGTGCCCGAAGGAACGAGCCGACGATGCCCGCGAACCTGCCGAGTGCCCGTAGAGGAAAGGTCGACACCCAGCTCGTGGAAGCGATACACGAGGAGCGTCACGGCTGACCTGAGATACGGCTTCATATCGAAAAGTCGAGCCTGTACTTCGGCCTCGATCCTCACCGCCGCGCTGCTGCGAACCAGGTACGTCTCACCGGACTCAACATCCATAAAGCTGAGGCGACCGTACTCGGCGTATTCGGGATCGAGCCTCAATCGATTGTCTTGGTTGATGAGCGCCTGCGCCACGGACCGTAAGTGATGCGCCTTGGCAGCTGCGGTTGGAGGCTGTTGGTGCTCGTCATTGAACTGTCGGCTGTAGCTGGCAGTACCGAAGTAGGACTGCACGAGGATCTCAGCGATGGGGTCCAGCTCGACTCGTTCCATGCCGACATGCTACATCAGCAGTAGAGTTTCTACAACCAATGTTGCATTCCGGGACCGGTCAAGTAGAATGGTCAGTATGAACAGGCTCAGTACCGAGAAGCGGGCGCAGGTCATCGGATGCCTCGTCGAGGGCATGAGCATCCGCTCCACCGTCCGGGTGACCGGCGTGGCGAAGAACACCATCGTCAAGCTGCTCGCTGACCTCGGCCAAGCCTGCTCGGAGTACCAGGACCTGGCCTTCCGCAACCTCAACTGCTCGGTGATCGAGGCTGACGAGATCTGGGCCTACTGCTACGCCAAGCAGAAGAACGTCCCCGAGGAGTACAAGGACACCTTCGGCTACGGGGACGTGTGGACCTGGACGGCCATCGACGCGGACACCAAGCTCGTCCCCTCGTGGCTCGTTGGGGAGCGCACGCTGGCCGACTGCTACACCTTCCTGGCGGACCTTCGGATGCGTCTCAAGAAGGCACGCATCCAGCTCACGACCGATGGCCTCAGCCACTACCTGACGGTCGTGGACGGGGTTTGGGCCGACACCATCGACTTCGCGCAGCTCATCAAGGTCTACGGCGGCGGCGCTCAGGACACTCCCGAGCACAAGTACAGCCCGGCCGTGTGCACCGGCACCGACGTGCGGATCCGCGCCGGCAACCCAGACCCCTCGCGCATCTCCACGAGCTACGTGGAGCGTCAGAACCTCACGATGCGGATGGGGATGCGCCGCTTCACGCGGCTGACCAACGCCTTCTCGAAGAAGGTCGAGAACCTGGCCCACGCGGTCAGCCTCCACTTCATGTACTACAACTTCTGCCGCGTCCATGAGTCGTTGACGATTAAGGACGTCAACGGCAAGTCGATCAAGCGGACGCCGGCGATGGCTGCTGGTGTGGCCAAATACCCGTGGAGCCTTACCCAGCTAGCGGGTCTTCTCGATTGAGGTAGTTGAACAGGGTCGCCTCCGTCGCCTGCTCGCTGGTAGCCAGCTTGCTGATGGCGCCCCCGCTCGCGCGCTCAACGATGGGCATCAAGTCGTTCGTATCCTCGATCAGGAACATGCGGATGTCCTTGACCGAAGGGGCGAACCAGTCGTATTCCCGGGTCAAGTCCATCACCGTCATGATGGTTGCCACGGCATCAACGCCCCTCGCTCGGTCGCCCATGTAGACCGAACCCTGCTTGTGCCCGAAGCCCCGGGCGGCGAGGTACTCGCTGATGCGCCTGTAGGCGTCGGGGTATACCCCGCGGGCCTTCAGTTCGTTGGTGTCCATGTCAAACGCGATGGCATACACAAGATCCCCCTCGCCTCCCCAGGCAGCAGGACCGGATCGTAGCCCCAGGTCTGGGGTAATCGCTCTGTCTGCGAGAAGTGTCATCGCCCCTAAGTATCGCTGGTGCTCGCTGCTCACTGGCGGACCCCCGATTCAAACTGACCCACTACCGATCCGCGGGCCCGGGGAGCCGAGCCGGTAGTGTGCACGTCTCGACGGCCGCGTGGCCCGGTGGAGGGAGTCCCGTGCTGTTCCCGACGACCGACTTCGCCATCTTCTTCGGCGTCGTGTTCGTGGGGAACTGGCTCCTCGCGCCGCACCGGTGTGCCTGGCGGTGGTTCGTGCTCGTCGCGAGCTACGTGTTCTACGCGTGGGCGGACTGGCGGGACGTGTTCCTGCTCGTGGCCTCCACGCTCGTCACCTACGTGGGCGGCCGGCTCGTCGAGCGGGAGCGACCGGGGAGGGGGCGCCGATCGTGGCTCGTCGCGTCCGTCGTCGCGGAGCTCGGCCTGCTCGGGTGGTTCAAGTACTACGGGTTCGCGTCCCTCGCTATCGACGCCGCGCTCCGGCATCTCGGGCTGCACGGGACTCCGGTGCCGCTCCTCGCGGGGGCGGTCTTTCCCGTCGGGATCTCGTTCTTCACGTTCATGGCGATGTCCTACGTCATCGACATCTACCGGGGCTCGCTCCGGACGGCGCCTCTCCTCGACGTCGCGGTGTTCCAGTCGTTCTTCCCCCACCTGCTCGCGGGCCCGATCGTGCGCGGCGGCGAGCTCCTCCCCCAGATCGCGCGAGCCGAGCAGCGCGACCCGAGGCGCGTCGACGTCACGGAGTCCGCGTTCCTCGTCCTCGGGGGGCTGTTCAAGAAGGTCGTGATCTCGAGCTACGTGTCGAGCGCGATCGTCCAGCCCGTGTTCGCGAACCCGTCGCTCCACAGCGCCCCCGAGATCCTCCTCGCCGCGTACGGGTACAGCGTCCAGATCTACTGCGACTTCAGCGGGTACACGGACATCGCGATCGGGTGCGCGATGCTCCTCGGGTTCCAGTTCCCGCAGAACTTCGACCGCCCGTACACGGCGCGCTCCATGCAGGACTTCTGGAGGCGCTGGCACATGACCCTGTCGTTCTGGCTCCGGGACTACCTCTACATCCCTCTCGGGGGGAGCAGGGGCTCGACGGGGATGCTCTACAGGAACCTCATGATCACGATGGTCCTCGGAGGGCTCTGGCACGGGGCGGCCTGGACGTTCGTGATCTGGGGGGCGATCCACGGGGTCGCGCAGTGCGTCGGCCACCTGCACCGCCGCCGGAGGGTGAGAAGGGGGCTCCCCGCGCAGTCGGACCGTCCGTTCGCGGTGTGGGCGCAGCGGGTCGCGACGCTCGGGATCGTGAGCCTCTCGTGGCTGTTCTTCGACGCGAGCTCGGTCCGTGGGGCGTTCGAGCTCGTGGACCGGCTCGTCACGACCTGGGGACAGCCCGCCCATCTCGTCCGCCCCCCCGTCGTCGCGGTCGTGCTCGGGGCGATCGCGATGCAGTACGCGCCGCGGTGGTGGCGCGAGCGCGTCGAGTCGGTGTTCGTCGGGCTCGGGTCCGTCGCGAAGGGAGTCGTCCTCGGGGCGTCGCTCATGGTGATCACGACGCTCGGGCCCTCGGGCGTCGCCCCGTTCATCTACTTCCGGTTCTGACGTGCGGGCGATCGGGCGACCGCGAGGAGCGCCATCGGGGGGGCGGCGGACGACGAAGGGGAGGCGCGTCGTCGCGGCCGGCCAGGCGCTCGGGATCGGGCTCGTGTGCTTCGCGACCTGGCTCCTTCCCGACGCGCGCTCGCTGTACGTGTCGGCACTCTCCGCGCCGCTGGGAGCGAGGCGGACGGTCGCGGTGACCGTGCTGCGGCCCGTCGCGCGGCTGAGCGAGGCGATCGGGGTGGACCTCCTCGGGCGCGCGGCCGACCGGGCGCTCGGGCGCGGAGGGACTCCGGGGGGGTCCGTGCTCGGCCCGGGGCACGGCTCGGGACCCGCCTCGGTCGTCGCCTCGGGACCCGCCTCGGCGCCGGTCGAGGAGCACGGCTCGGGGACCCGTCGGGCGGGCGGCGGGTCGACCGGACCGGTGGAGACGACGCCCCCGCCGCCGCGCCGAGCGGGCCCGGGACCGCTCGCGCCGCCGGGCCCCGGGCACGTGCTCACGGTGCTCTCCGTCGGGGACTCGATCGGCGAGGACCTCGGGCTCGGGCTCGGGGACGTCCTCGGGACCGACCCGTACGTGCACGTCGTGCAGGACGCGGTCGGGTCCACGGGGCTCGCGGCCGTCGGCTACTACGACTGGCCGGCGCAGCTCGAGGTGGAGCTCCGCCGGTATCACCCGGGAGTCGTGGTCGTGATGCTCGGGGGGAACGACGCGCAGAGCTTCGACGTCGGGTCGCGCTACGTGGGCTTCGGGACGGCCCTGTGGCAGCGCGTGTACGGGGACCGGGTCGCGACGATGATGGCGGAGGCGACCTCGGCGGGAGCGCACGTCCTGTGGGTCGGGATGCCGATCATGTCTCCCGCGGCGTCGCTCTCGAACGCGGCGATGCGCACGGAGAACGCCCTCTACGCGGCCGAGGCGCGCGTGCACCCGGGCGTCACGTTCCTGTCCACGTGGAGGGTGCTCGCGACGCCGGCGGGCGCGTACGCCGAGTACCTCCCCGACCGCTCGGGGAACCTCGTCCAGGTCCGGGACCCGGACGGCATCCACGTGGACGCGCCGGGCGGGACGGACCTGCTCGCGCGCGCGGCGGTGTCGGCGATGGAACGTGCGTGGGGGGTGCGGCTGTGAGCGCGGGAGCAGGTGGTGCCGCGCGCGGCGGCCGGCTGCGGTGCGCCGAGCTCAGCCGGAGCGGGGCAGAGGCGCGACCCGTGCGCCGGAGAGCGGGTCGCCGCGACGGGTCACGCGCGGTGGTGGCGGAGGCGTGACGCCTCGATCTCCGCCTCGGCGTCCGCACGGCCGGCCCAGTCCGCGCTCTCGACGCGCTTGTTGGGCTCGAGCGCCTTGTAGACCTCGAAGAAGTGCTGGATCATCGCCCGCTCGAGCTCGGGGAGGTCCTCGAGGTCCTGGATGGAGTCGTAGCGGGGATCCCCGGCCGGGACGCACACGATCTTGTCGTCGGGTCCCTTCTCGTCGGTCATCTTGAACATCGCGACGGGCCGCGATCCGATGACGCAGCCCGGGAACGTGGGGACCTCGACGAGCACGAGCGCGTCGAGCGGGTCGCCGTCCTGGCCGAGCGTGCCCTCGATGAACCCGTAGTCGGCGGGGTAGTGGGTCGCGGTGAAGAGCGTGCGGTCGAGCCGGATGCGGCCCGTCTCGTGGTCGACCTCGTACTTGTTGCGCTGACCCTTCGGAATCTCGATGACGACGTCGAAGTCCACTGTGCCCTCCTCGGACGCCCCGGCGGGGCCATGGCCGGTCAGCCGAGGACATGGTAGTCAGCAGGCGGGGGACGCTCCGTGGAGGAGCGCGGCGAGCTCGTCGAGGAGGCCCGGAGGCGCGGCGACGAGGGTCGTCTCGCCGGGGGCGGGCCCGTCGAGGTCGCAGGACGCGATCCCTGCTTCGTGCGCGACGAGCAGCCCGGCCGCGCGGTCCCAGGGCTTCAGCCCCGCCTCGTAGAAGGCGTCCATCCGGCCTGCGGCGAGCCAGCACAGGTCGAGCGCGGCCGAGCCGCCGCGGCGGATGTCGCGCACGGCGGGGAGGACGGAGCCGAGCACGCGAGCCTGGTCGGAGCGGCGGCGGGACTCGTAGGAGAAGCCTGTCCCGACGAGCGCCTCGGACAGTACGGGGGCGGCGCGCGCGCGAAGGGGCCGGTCGCCGAGAGCGGCGCCGAGGCCGCGGGCGGCGGAGAACGTCTCGTCGCCGAGGGGATGGTGGACCGCCCCGGCGAGGGTCCCCGAGGAGTCGGCGACCGCGACCGAGACCGTCCACAGGGGGAGGTCGTAGACGAAGTTCGTGGTGCCGTCGAGCGGGTCGACGACCCACGTGAGCCCCGTGGTCCCCGCGACCGTGCCCCCCTCCTCGCCGAGGATCGCGTCGCCCGGGCGGGAGGCGGCGATCCGCGACCGGACGAGCTCCTCGCTCGCTCGGTCCGCGTCCGTCGCGAGGTCCGTGCGCGACGACTTGCGCGTCGCCGCGCTCGCGAGCCGGGAGAGCCCCGCGCCGTCGTCGCGTGCTGCGAGGAGCAGGTCGCCCGCCGCCCG
>JAJZBW010000084.1 GCA_021798745.1 Actinomycetes bacterium | reverse complement strand
TGCGGTCGCCGTTCACGCCGCGCGAGCTCGAGGTGCTCGGGCTCGTCGCCGACGGGCTCGGCACGGCCGAGATCGCACGGCGTCTGCTCTGCTCGGAGCGGACCGTGAAGAACGTGCTCCACGAGGTGACCGAGAGGTTCGGGCTCCGGAACCGGTGCCACGCGATCGCGTACGCGCTGCGCGCGGGAGCGATCTGACGCTCGCCCGAGGCGCTCCGGACCTCAGCCGGCGGCCCGGGCTCCGGCGGGGCGCCGGCG
The DNA here is from genome assembly GCA_021798745.1 of Actinomycetes bacterium. Taxonomy (GTDB): domain Bacteria; phylum Actinomycetota; class Acidimicrobiia; order Acidimicrobiales; family Bog-793; genus JAJZBW01. The sequence goes on along the minus strand of JAJZBW010000084.1, from coordinate 10,500 downwards.
GAGCGAGGCGCTCTCGAGCGGAGGCGGCACGTAGCCGCCGTCGATCGCGCTCACGTTCGTCCCGGGGGGGACGATCGCGTCGATCCGGTCGAGCACCTCGTCGTCGAGCTCGACGGACGCACCCGCGAGGAGGTCCTCGAGGTGCTCCATCGTCCTCGGACCGATGATCGCCGCGGTCACCGCGGGGTGCGCGACGGAGAACGCCATCGCGAGGTGCGCGAGCGACAGCCCCGCGTCGCGGGCGAGCTCGTCGACGGCGCCGACGAGCTCGAGCTTGCGCCGGTTGCCCGGGATCGCGAGGTCGAAGCGCACCGGGATCCTCCTGGCGCGGCCGCTCGCGAGGTCCACGTCCTTCTCGCTCCGGTACTTGCCCGCGAGCCACCCGCCCGCGAGGGGGCTCCACACGATGACCCCCATCCCGTGGCGGGCGCACGTCGGCAGCACGCCCGCCTCGACGCCGCGGACGAACATCGAGTACGGAGGCTGCTCGCACCGGAACCGCTCGAGTCCGCGCCGCTCGGCCGCCCACTGCGCCTCGACGAGGAGCTCGGCGGGGAACGTGGAGCTCCCGATGGCGCGCACCTTGCCCTGGTGGACGAGGTCCGTCAGCGCGGAGAGCGTCTCCTCGACGTCGGTGTCCGGGTCCGGCCGGTGGACCTGGTAGAGGTCGAGGTGGTCGGTGCCGAGCCTCCGGAGGCTCGCCTCGACCTCGCGGATGATCCACCGGCGCGAGTTCCCCCGCTCGTTCGGGTCGGCGCCCATCGCCCCGTGGACCTTCGACGCGAGCACGACCTCGTCCCGCCTCGACGCGATCGCCTTGCCGACGATCGTCTCGGACTCGCCCGCCGAGTACACGTCGGCGGTGTCGACGAAGTTGATGCCGGCGTCGAGCGCTGCGTGGATGATCCGGACGCACTCGTCCGTGTCCGTGTTGCCCCAGGCGCCGAACATCATCGCCCCGAGGCAGTAGGTGGAGACCTTCATCCCCGTCGATCCGAGCGTGCGGTAGCGCATTCGGCCACCCTACCCACCGGGGTCCGCCGGGCGCGTCCCGTGGTCCCGCCGGAGCGGAGCGCGCGTACCGGCTACTACGATCGGACCGTGGCCGACACTGGGCGCCGTGTCCGGACGGCGTCGCGCGGATGACACCACCGATCGTCCACCTGTCCGACCTCGTCCGGAGCCCCCTTCTCGACGCGCACGGGGAGCGCGTCGGGCGCGTCGAGGACGTGATCGTCCGGCCCGGCGGAGAGGCCCACCCGCAGGTCACCGGCGTCGTCGCGGCGGTCGCCGGCCGGGAGCTGTTCGTCCCGATCTGGCGCGTGTCCGAGCTCACCCCCGGCGGGTCGCGGCTCGAGGGGGACTCGGTGAACCTCGGGCGCTTCGAGCGACGGCCCGGGGAGCTGCTGCTCGCACGGGACCTCTCGTCGCGGCACCTCATCAACGTCGTCGGCGCTCGGCTCATCCGGGCGAACGAGATCGAGCTCGCGTCCGTCGACGCGGAGTGGCGCGTCGTCGGGGTCGACCCGTCGGGGCGCGGGGTCGTCCGGAGGCTGCTCCCTCGCGCGCTCGCCCGCCGGATCGGCCCGGGGCCGGTCGTCGACTGGGAGAGCATCGAGCCGTTCGTCGCCCACGTGCCGACCGCCCGGATGCGGATCCCGTACCGGAAGCTCGCGAGGCTGCGCCCGGCGCAGATCGCCGACCTCGTCGAGGCCGCCTCCCACGAGGAGGGGGAGGAGATCATCGAGGCCGTCGGCCAGGACCACGAGCTCGAGGCGGACGTGTTCGAGGAGCTCGACCCCGAGCACCAGCGCGAGTTCCTCGTGGCGCGCTCCGATGAGGACGCCGCCCGCCTGCTCGCGACGATGGCCGCGGACGACGCGGCCGACCTCATCGCCGACCTCGACCAGGAGCGACGGATGCCCGTGCTCGAGGCCCTTCCCCCCCGGCAGCAGGCGAAGGTGCGGGCACTGCTCAGCTACCACCCCGAGACCGCGGGCGGGCTCATGAGCCCGGACTTCCTCGCCCTGTCCGAGGAGACGACGGTCGCGGGAGCGCTCCACGCGGTGCGGGCGAGCGAGGCGGCCCCGGAGACGCTCGCGACGATCTACGTGAGCGACGCAGAGGGGAGGCTCGTCGGGACGGTGTCCGTCGTGGGCCTCGTGAAGTCCGACCCGGACGAGATCCTCGCGTCGGTGTCCGAGCGCGACCCCGTGACGGTGCGCCCCGACGCGGACCTCCACGCGATCGTGAGGAAGATGTCCGACTTCAACCTCGCGGCGTCCCCGGTCGTCGACCACGACCACAAGATGCTCGGGGTCGTGACCGTGGACGACGTCCTCGAGCTACTCATGCCGACCGGGTGGCGCCGCGACTTCGGGATGACCGCCGTCGAGGAGTAGGGCCGGGCCACGGCGGGCGGGAGCCGCGCCCGAGGTGGAGCGCGGGCGCCCCGAGCGGTAGCATCGGCGGGCAAGCAGTCGCACCTCGTTCGGTGAGGCGGCTCGTCGGACACAGGCCACTGACCCCACCTGTCGAGAGACACTCCGGGTCAGACCAGGCCATCCCGGACGAAGGGGTGGTCCAAAGTGGCTGGAGGCCCTGCCTCCTACGCCGGCGGGCGCCAAAGCTCTGACGAGAGAGGTGCGTCGCGGCGAGAGCCGCGGCGGGTCCGTCGCCCAGCGGACGCCACCTCTCCCGGAGGTGCGCCTGGTGGACGGGCAGTCGGAGGAGGAGCCCTGAGCGCGGACAGTCGGAGATCCGACCCGTCGACCGCGCGCGCCCTTCGCGAGGTGACCTGACTCCGCCACCTGGCCGTCGGTGACCTCCCCCGGGCGTGCGCGCACCTGCCACCCACGCCGCACCGCCCGAACCGAAGGGAGGTCACCCGCCCATGTCCGAGGAGATCCGCACGAGCGCGCCGCCGGGCGCGGACGACCGCGGCGCCGTCCTCGACGAGGCGCACCTCGGGGACATCGAGGGCGCCCTCGGGACGATCCGGGTCGGCGACGCGTCCGCCCGCCGCTCGGTCGGGGCGCGCCTCCTCACGCTCCTCGCGATCGTCGGTCCGGGCCTCATCGTCATGGTCGGGGACAACGACGCCGGAGGCGTCTCGACCTACGCGCAGGCGGGTCAGAACTTCGGGGTGAGCCTGCTCTGGACCCTGCCCCTGCTCGTCCCGGTCCTCATCGTGAACCAGGAGATGGTCGTCCGGCTCGGAGCGGTCACGGGGGTCGGGCACGCGCGGCTCATCAACGAGCGGTTCGGGAGGTTCTGGGGGGCGTTCTCCGTCGGAGACCTGTTCTTGTTGAACTTCCTCACGATCGTGACCGAGTTCATCGGGGTGAGCCTCGCTCTCGGGTACTTCGGGGTGAGCAGCTACGTGTCGGTCCCCGTCGCGGCGGTCCTTCTCGTCGCCATGACCGCGACGGGGAGCTTCCGCAGGTGGGAGCGGTTCATGCTCCTGTTCGTCGTCGCGAACTTCCTCGTGGTCCCCCTCGTCGTGTTCAGCCACCCGCACGTGGGCGAGATCGCGCACGGGTTCCTCGTGCCCGGGGTCCGGGGAGGGGTGACGTCGACGGCCGTCCTCCTCGTGATCGCGATCGTGGGGACGACGGTCGCCCCGTGGCAGCTGTTCTTCCAGCAGTCGAACATCGTCGACAAGAGGATCACCCCCCGGTACATCTCCTACGAGCGCGCCGACACGGTCATAGGGTCGCTCGTGACCGTGTTCGCTGCGACGCTCATCGTCGCGACCGCGGCGTTCGCGTTCTCCGGGACCCCGCTCGCGGGACAGTTCCACAACGCCGGGTCCGTCGCACGGGGCCTCGAGCACTACCTCGGCAACGGCGCGGGCGCGCTCTTCGCGGTCGTGCTCCTCAACGCGTCGATCATCGGGGCCGCTGCGGTCACGCTCGCGACCTCCTACGCGTTCGGCGACATGTTCGGGATGAAGCACTCGCTCCACCGCGGGGTCGCGGACGCGAAGCAGTTCTACGCGAGCTTCACGGCGCTCGTGTGCGTCGCCGCGGGCGTCGTCCTCGTTCCCCACGCGCCGCTCGGGCTCATCACGACGTCCGTCCAGGCGCTCGCGGGCGTGCTCCTCCCGAGCGCGACGGTGTTCCTGCTCCTTTTGTGCAACGACCGCGCCGTGCTCGGGCCGTGGGTGAACTCGCTGTGGCTGAACGTGCTCGCAGGCGTGATCGTGGCGGTGCTCGTCGCGCTCTCGCTCGTGCTCATGGCGACGACCGTCTTCCCGGGCGTGCCGGCGAGGACGCTCGTGGACGGGATCGGGGTCGTGCTCGGCGGGTGCATCGCCGTGGCCGCGTTCGTCGTGCTCCGCGCCCGCCGGACCGGCTCGGCCCGCGCCGCGGACGAGCCGGAGCTCCCGCGCGACACGTGGCGCATGCCGTCCCTCGCGCTCCTCGAGCGGCCGCGCTGGTCCCGGTCGCGCCGGTGGTCGATGGCCGCCCTTCGCGGGTACCTCGTGATCGCGGTCGTCCTCCTCGTGGTGAAGGCCGTCCAGCTCGGGACCGTGCACCACTGAGAGGGGACGGAGGGGTGACGGCACGGGGCCCCGGCGGCGCGCTGCGCGTCGCGTTCCTCGTCTACCGGGGGAACCCGCACTGCGGAGGGCAGGGCGTGTACACGCGCCACCTCACCCGCGAGCTCGCCGCGCTCGGGCATCGGGTCACCGTGCTCTCCGGTCAGCCGTACCCGGAGCTCGTCGACGGAGTCGAGCTCGTGCGCGTCCCGAGCCTCGACCTCTACCGCGAGCCTGACCCCTTCCGGAGGCCACGCGCCCGCGAGATCGAGAGCGCGACGGACGCGCTCGAGCTCGCGACGATGCTCACGGGAGGGTTCCCCGAGCCGCGCACGTTCTCGTTGCGCGCCGCGCGCGTGCTCGCGCCGCGTCGCGACGAGTTCGACCTCGTGCACGACGACCAGAGCCTCGGGACGGGGCTCCTCCGGCTCCTCGACGCGCGCTGGCCGGTCGTCGCGTCGGTCCACCACCCGGTCGAGGTCGACCGTGAGCTCGACCTCGAGCACGTGGCGGGCTGGGCCCGCCGCGCCCAGGTCCGCCGGTGGTACGGGTTCTCGGCCATGCAGGCGCGGGTCGCGCGGCGGCTCCCGGAGATACTCACCGTGTCGCGACGCTCGCGCGACGACATCGTCTCGCGCGTCGGGGTCGACCCGGCGCGTGTGTCGGTCGTCCCGGTCGGGGTCGACCCCGCCCTGCACCGGCCGCTCCCCGGCACCGGGCGCGTCCCGGGCCTGCTCATGACGACCGCGAGCGCGGACATGCCCCTGAAAGGGCTCGTCCCGCTCCTCGAGGCGCTGGCGAAGGTGCGCACGGACCACCCCGAGGCCCGTCTCGTCGTCGTGGGGCGCCTGCGGGAGCGGAGCCCGGTCGCGGCGGTGATCGAGCGGCTCGGGCTCGCGCGCGTCGTCGAGTTCGTCGGCGGGGAGAGCGACGAGCAGCTGGTCGAGAGGTACGCGCGTGCGAGCGTCGCGGTCGTTCCCTCCCTGTACGAGGGGTTCTCGCTCCCCGCCGCCGAGGCGATGGCCTGTGGGGTGCCGCTCGTCGCGACGAGCGGGGGGGCGATCCCCGAGGTCGTCGGGGAGGACCGGTCGAGCGCGCTCGTCGTCCCGCCGGGCGACGTGGAGGCGCTCGCGTGCGCGATCCGCGAGCTCCTCGACGACGCGGCGCTCGCGGGCCGGATCGCGGCGGCGGGGCGGGCGCGGGTCCTCGCGCGGTTCACCTGGCGCTCGGCCGCTCTCGGCACCGTCGAGCGGTACGAGGCGCTTCTCGACGGCCGACCGCGGCCCGCGCACCGGGCGCTCCCGTGCTGACCGTCGAGCTCGGACGCGCCGGGATAGCCCCGGGGGCGAGGGTGCTCGACCTCGGGTGCGGGGGCGGGAGGCACGCGTTCGCGGTCGCACGCGCCGGCGCGGACGTCGTCGCGCTCGACGCGGACGCGTCCGAGTGCTCGGGGGTCGCCGGGATGCTCGCGGCGATGCGCTCGGAAGGGGAGGTCGCTTCCGGCACGAGGGCGGGGGTGGTTCGAGCGGACGCCCTGCGCCTCCCGTTCCCGGACTCGAGCTTCGACCGGGTCGTCGCGGCCGAGGTGCTCGAGCACGTGCGAGACGACCGCGCGGCGATCGCCGAGCTCGCTCGGGTCCTGCGTCCGGGAGGCGTCCTCGCCGTGAGCGTCCCGCGCCTGTGGCCGGAGGCGCTCAACTGGGCGCTGTCGGCGCAGTACCGGACGTCCCCGGGCGGCCACGTCCGGATCTACCGGCGGTCCGAGCTGCGCCGGCGCGTCTGCGCGGCGGGCATGGTCCCGGTCGCCACGCACCACGCGCACGCGCTCCACTCGCCGTACTGGTGGCTCCGGTGCCTCGTCGGCGTCGACCGTCCCGACCACCCGCTCGTCGCCGCCTTCCACGAGCTCCTCGTGTGGGAGATGACGGCGTCCCCGCGCTCCATGCGCGTCCTCGAGAGGCTGCTCCGACCTCTTCTCGGGAAGAGCCTCGTCGCGTACTACCGGCGCGAGGGCGCCGCTCCCGCGCGGTGAGCGAGCTCGCCTGGGAGGAGGCGGCGGGGTACTCCGCGCCCGAGCTCGACGCGACCGCCGGGTCCATAGAGGCCGTCCAGCACCGCGACGGGATGCTCCCGTGGTTCGCGGGCGGGCACGCGGACCCCTGGAACCACGTCGAGGCCGCCATGGCGCTCAGCGCGACCGGGCGCGTCGCCGCGGCGGAGCGCGCCTACGAGTGGCTCCGCGCGACCCAGCGCCCGGACGGCGCGTGGCACGCGTACTACGGCCCGGACGGCGACGTCGAGGAGCCGAGGCTCGACACGAACGTCACCGCGTACGTCGCCGCGGGCGTCCGCCACCACCACCTCGTGACCGGGGACCGCTCGTTCCTCGAGCAGATGTGGCCCGTCGTCGAGGCCGCGGTGTGCTTCGCCCTCCGGTCGCAGCGCACCTCGGGGGAGGTGCCGTGGGCGGTCGACCCGGACGGGACCCCGGGGGGCTTCGCGCTCCTCGCCGCGAGCTCCTCGCTGTGCACGAGCGTGCGAGCCGCCGTGTCCGTCGCCCACGCGCTCGGCATCGAGCGACCGCGCTGGGAGCGCTCGCTCGCGCTCCTCGAGCGGGCCGTCGCGACGAGGCCGTGGTCGTTCGCCCCGAAGGGCGAGTTCGCCATGGACTGGTACTACCCCGTGCTCGCGGGCGCCGTGCGCGGGCACGCAGCCCGCGCGCGCCTCGACCGGGGCTGGCGGACCTTCGTGCTCGAGGGGTCCGGTGTGCTCTGCAGGAGCGACCGTCGGTGGGTCACGACGGCGGAGACCGCGGAGTGCGCGATCGCCTGCGCCCGGGCGGGCCGCGTCGGCGCGGCCGCGGCGCTCCTTTGCTGGACCCGGGCGCACCGCGGGGACGACGGCTCCTACGTGACGGGCCTCGTCCACCCGGGACGGGACGAGTTCCCGCGAGGCGAGCGCACGACGTACTCGGCCGCAGCGGTCGTGCTCGCGGCCGAGGTGCTCGCGGGCCGGCCGGCGACCGTCGAGGTGCTCGCCCCCACGCGTGCGGATCCTGCCTCGTAGCCGACCCCGTCGAGCTCGACGCCGCCCGCCCGCCCCGCGTGTCGAGCCGCCCCGACGGTACGATCCGGCGGGCGCCGCGCTCGGCGGCGCGCCCCCGCCGGGAGGTCGACATGAGCATCCTCGTCCTGTTGAGCTGCGAGGCGCCCGACGGGCGCGAGGGCGCGGTCCGGGACAAGCTCCGCGAGGTGCTCGTCGACACGCGCGCCTTCGACGGCTGCGAGGGCGTCACGGTCTGGCAGGACGAGGACCGGCCGACCTCGTTCGTCGTCGAGGAGCGGTGGGCGAGCCGGGCGCACTCCGACGCGTACAGCGCGTGGCGTGCCGGGCGCGTCGAGCAGGACGGTCTGCGCTCGATGCTCGCGGAGCCCGCCACGAAGCGGCACTACGACCTCACGGACGCCTGATCCCGGCGGCGGGCCCGACTCTCCCGCTCCTCGCCCGCGAGCGGGCTCGCCCTCTCCCGGCGTGACGCGCGCCCCACGGCCCGGTGCGTCGACCGGGGAGCGCGACGCGCGCTCCCCGGGGTCACGCCCCGGCGAGGAAGAACGAGCCGACGAGCACCGCGAGCACGTAGAGGGTGATGAGCGCCATCGGCGGGTCCTTCTCGTATATGAACGAGAGCACCCCGACCGCGACGCGAAGGACGGGGGTGAGGATGAGCACGAGCACCCCGAGCACGACGATCCCGCGCCCGTCGCCCGTCGCTATGGAGTGCCCGAGCGCGCGGAACGTGTGCGGGAACGGCGTCGACCGTGAGGTGAGCTCCTTGTAGGAGAAGCTCCCCGTGACCGACACGTAGGCGCTGTGGTGGGCGAACATCATCCCGAGCCCGACCGCGACGATCGCGACGCTGAGGACCACGCCGATCCGGAGCACGAGGCTGATCGCGAGCTCGACCTTGCGGACCGTCTCCGCCATCTCGGCCGCCTCCTCGGGGCTGAGCGCGCGGCGCCCGGTCCGGTGGGGCACGCCCTCGTCCGTGGGACCCCCGGCCGGCCGGGGCTCGCCCGGTCCGCCCGTGTCGCTCATGCGAACACCCCCTTCTGGAGCATCTCGAGCGAGATGACGACGAGCACGACCACGAACACGATCCGGACGGTCTTGTTCGTCACGCGACCGAGGACCCGCGCCCCGACCGTCGCCCCGAGCAGCACGCCGGCGGCGACGGGAGCCGCGATGATCGGGTCGATCTGGCCGCGGACGAAGTACACGCCCGCGCTCGCCGCCGCGGTGACGCCGATCATGAAGTTGCTGGTCGCCGAGGACACCTTCATGGGCAGGTGCATGGCGCTGTCCATCGCGGGGACCTTCAGCGCGCCCGACCCGATCCCGAGGAGCGCGCTCACGAGGCCGGCGAGGTACATGAGACCGAGCCCGAGCTTGGTCCGGACGACCTTGTAGGAGATCTCCCGCTGCTCGGCGGGGTCGTAGTAGGAGCCGTGGAGGTCGAAGTAGTTCGCGATCCTGTCGTTCGACACCGTGAGCGGCTCCGTGTCGTGGCGCCGGGCGAACGTCGCGTAGGACGAGTACGCGAGCACGAGGCCGAAGAACACGAACAGGAACCTCGTCGGGAGCACGGTCGTGAGGTAGGCGCCGCTCAGCGCACCGGTGGTCGTCGCGACCTCGAGGAACATCCCGGCGCGCAGGTTCGTCATCTTCTCGCGCACGTACGCCGCCGCGGCCCCGCTCGAGGTCGCGATCACCGAGACGATGCTCGCCCCGATCGCGAGCCGGATGTCCACGTGGTAGACGAGCGTGAGCACCGGCACGATCACGACGCCGCCGCCGAGCCCGACGAGGGAGCCGAGCACTCCCGCCGCGACCGAGATCAGCGCGAGGGAGACCACGAAGTCGAGCGGCGTCACGGGACCATAGTACGTACATTCTCTAGTACGGACAATAGGGCCCCCTCCCGGCCCCCCAAGGCCGCGTCGCGCGGCCGCGGGGTGGTGCGCCGGAGCACACGGAGGCTGCCGCGCGAGGAGCCCGGCTCCTCGACGAGCTCGCCCGTGGAGAGCGCGTGGAGGTAGCACTCGTACGGGGTGCGCCCGCCGTCGGCGGGATCGGGGTAGACGTCGTGGATCGCGAGCCACCCCCCGGGGGCGACGTGGGGCGACCAGCCGAGGTAGTCGGACCACTCGACCAGCTCGCCGTGGCCGCCGTCCACGAGGACGAGGCTCGCGGCGTGGCCCCAGTCCGCGGCGACGGCTGCGGAGTCCCCGACGACGGCGACGACGAGGTCCTCCGCCCCGGCGCGCTCGACGGCCCTGCGGAAGGAGGGGAGCGAGTCCATGCGGCCCGTCGCGGGGTCGACGACCGAGGGGTCGTGGTGCGGCCATCCCGGCTGCATCTCCTCCGAGCCGCGGTGGTGGTCGACGCAGTAGACACGCGTCGGACGAGGCGCTCCCGGGCACGCGGCCACCCCGGAGGCGAGGTAGAGGCTCGAGCGGCCGCGGTAGGAGCCGACCTCGACGACGGGACCGAGCCCCGAGCGTGCCGCGCGGCGCGCGAGGAGGTGGAGCGCGACGCCCTCCTCGTCGGGCATGAAGCCAGGAGTCGCACGCGCGACCGCGAGGATGCCCTCGGCGCGTCCCACTCTCAGCCGCCCGCGGCGGCGACGGCGCTCGCGACGCCGAAGCCGAGGAGGACGAGCCCGGAGAGGCGCCGGACGAGCGAGAGCGGGACGACCCGGACGACCGTGCGGCCCGCGGCGACGCCGAGCGCGCTGACCGCGACGAGGGCGGCGGCCGACCCGACGAACACGCTGAGCGGGTCGCGGTAGCGGGCGGAGAGGTTCGCGATGAGCACCTGGGTCAGGTCGCCGAGCTCGGCGAGCGCGACGACGACGAAGGTCGTGGCCGCGATGCGCAGGCCGGACGGCTCCTACCGCG
>JAJZBW010000002.1 GCA_021798745.1 Actinomycetes bacterium | reverse complement strand
TCGACCCGTCGGGGGCGGCGCGCCCGGACGTGGACCCGCTCACCGCGGCCCGGCGGGCGGGCGCCGACCGACCGTCGGTGGCCCGGAGACGTCCGCGACGATCGCCGACACCACGTCGGCCGTGCGCGTCCCGTCCGCCCACGCCTGGGTCGTGAGCGTGAGCCGGTGCGCGAGCACGGGGACCGCCACCCGCTTCACGTCGTCCGGGGTAACGAAGTCCCGCCCGTCGACCACCGCGAGCGCCCGTCCGAGGAGCATGAGCCCCTGCGATCCCCGCGGGGAGGCCCCGACCTCGATCGCCCGATGCCGGCGGGTCGCGGCCGCGACGTCGACGCAGTAGCGGGCCACGTCCGGCTCCACGTACACGCTCTCGACGCCGCGCTGCATCGCGAGGAGCGTCGAGGAGTCGACGACGGGATCGACGTCCGCGACCTCGCGGCGGCGCTCGACACGGTTGAGGAGGATCTGGGTCTCCCCGTCTCGGTCCGGGTACCCGACCTCGAGACGGACGAGGAACCGGTCGAGCTGCGCCTCGGGCAGCGCATACGTTCCCTCGTACTCGATCGGGTTCGCCGTCGCCACCACGTGGAACGGGGGCGGGAGACGGAAGCTCTGCCCCTCGACGCTCACCTGACCTTCCGCCATGGCCTCGAGGAGCGCCGACTGGGTCTTCGGCGACGTCCGGTTGATCTCGTCGGCGAGGAACAGCCCCGTGAACACCGGTCCGGGCCGGAACGCGAACTCGCTCGTCGCGGGGCTGTAGACGAACGACCCCGTGATGTCCGCGGGGAGCAGGTCCGGCGTGCACTGGAGCCGGCGGAAGTCGAGCCCGAGCGCCGCGGCGAGGCTTCGCGCCGCGAGCGTCTTTCCCAGTCCGGGAAGGTCCTCGAACAGCACGTGCCCACCCGCGAGGATGCTCGCGAGCGCGAGCTCGACCGCCTCGTCCATCCCGACCACCACGGTCGCGACCCGTCCGAGGATCTCCTCGGCGAGCTGCGCGATGCGAGCGACGGGAAGCGCCCCGGGCACCTCCGGGCGTGACGGGTCGCCGTCAGATCTCCTCGGACGGACGTCAGCGTTCACGGGCCCTCCTCGTGAGATGCGACAGCCGCGAGACGTCCGCTCCCGCGCGCTCCGGCGCGTTCGGGCGCGCATCCGCCCCGGCCGCGGGGGGACCGAGCGCGTCGAGAGCGTCGAGACAGTGCACGAGGGACCGCTCGGAGAGCCCGCGACGGTGGTCGCGCACGAGCAGCCTGTACGCGCGCCGACCGACAACCTGCTCGATCGCGGCCCGGTCCTCGGGACGTTCGATGTCGAGCTGACGGGTCGCGAGGCGACGACGCGCGATCTGGTGCACCGGGCCCCGCGCGAGGCTCGCTCGTCCGCCCCGCCCTCGCACGGACGCGGCCAGGCTCGCGACGTCGCCGCGCGCCCCGTTGCGCCGCATCCCTCGCTCTTCGCGCCACGAGGAGTCGTCGTCGTCCGGCGACAGCCCGAGCGCGAGCCCCTCGAGCCCGGCCACGGCCGCCGCCGCGATCGCGGTCCCGAGCACGAGCGACCGCCACACGTCCGCCCCGAAGTACCAGCAGATCGCACCGGCCACGACCGCGGTCGCCGTCACCTCCGCGATCGCCCGGCCACCCCGGCGCGCGAGGAGCTCTCCGAGGGCGCGTGCGACCACGTCAGCGCGCCGCGGACGGTGAGCGCTCGGCACCGTGCCGGCTCCGGACGAGCTCTCCGAGCGCACCGCGGACCGCAGCGACCTCCCACGCCGTCACCGGGTGGTCGCCGAATCGCGTCCGGAGGTAGAGACGGAGGAGAGTCCGCACCGCGCGGTCGTCGCTGAAGACCCTCCCGAGGATCCGTTCCGTCAGCTCCGTCGGCGTCTCCGACGGACGGCGCACGACTCCGGACTCCGCGGCGGTCTGCTCGAGCCCGAGCCACGCGCGCACCACCGCGTCGGTCGGGTGCCGCTCCCCGTCGAGCGCCTCGAGCGCGAGCTCGATCCCCGTGAGGATCCGCTCGGGCTCGGGCTCGGGCGCGGGCTCGGGCGGAGCGTCCCGCGCGGCAGCGACCGCAGCCGCGTGCACGTCACGCGCGGGGCGGGACGAGCGGCGCGACCACAACCGCCACAGCACGAGCGCCGCTCCGAGGAGGGCGAGCCCGGCGAGCACCCACAGAACGGGCGCGAGCGGCACCCGCACCGACGTCCGTGCCGCGGTCGCCACGGGCACGCGTGCCCCGGGCGACACGCCGCGCCCCGCGCGAGCCGCGCCTGGACGCGTGCTCCAGTGGGGCACCCAGCGAGGACCGGAGAAGCGCGTCGTCCCGGCAGCTCCCGCGGCCACGACGGCGAGCACCGCGAGAGCGACGCCCGACCAGAGCGCGCGGCGCGACGACCCGTCCACGGCGCTCCGCCGGGTGTCTCGCACGTAGGCCCGCACGGACCGACGGTACCGGAGCGCCGGGGACCGGCACGACTCGCGCCGGGCCTCCGGCCCACGGGGGACCGCTCCCTACAGGCGACCCGGCCCGAGACGCGCCGGGCGGGGAGCCACGGACCGGCCGCGAGGGCAGCGCGGTGCCGGCCCGGTGCGCGTCAGGTCGCGGACCACTCCGCCCGGAACGCGTACCGGTCGCCCCGGACCACGCTCCGCCTCCACTCGACCGGGGTGCTCCCCGCGATCGCGAGCCGGTCCACGACGAGCACCGCCTGGCCGTCCGGGACGCCGAGCAGCCGGCGCATCGCGCCCGTCGGAAGCTCCGGCTGTATCCGCTCCCATCCGCCCGTGACCCGCACCCCGCAGCACGCGCCGAGCGCGTCGTAGAGAGAGCCGCTTCGAAGGTCCGCGTCGAGCAGCCCCTCGGCCCGCTCGTAGGGCAGCCACGACCGGTGGAGCGACAGCGGCTCGTCTCCTACGAAGCGCAGGCGCTCCACGTACACGACCGTGTCCCCGTCCGCGAGCCCGAGCGGCCCGCGGGACTCCCCTGCCGGGATCCTCTCGAGGCGGCGAACCTCGCTGTGCTCGCTCAACCCCTGTTCCTGGGCGGTCCGCGCCAGGCTGTAGAGCGTGTGGAGCGGCTGCTCCACGGGGGAGGTCGCAAGCGTGCTCCCCCGTCCCCGCTCCCGCACGATCACCCCGTCGCCCTGGAGGCGCCGGGCCGCCTCTCGGATCGTCTGCCGGCTGACCCCGTACTCGGCCCGAAGCTGCTCGTCCGTCGGGAACCGCTCGTCGAACTCGCCCGCGGCGACCCGGCCCCTCAGGTCCGACAGCACCTGGGCCCACAGCGGGACCGGGCTCCCGCGGTCCACCGAGCGCGCCTTCGTCATCGTCCGCCGCTCCCCGACACGACGCCGGGTCAGCCCGCCACGGGCCCGAGCGCCGCGACCCGGAGCGCGCACGGCCCGCTCTCGTTCTCGTGGCGCACCGATCCGGGCTCGGGCACGAGGCGAGACGTCATTGCGTACGTACTATCGCGCCTCGGGCAGCTGCCGGTGCGCCGACCTCAGGTGGGCTCTGCCGCCGGCCGGGTCTCGGCCCACTGGGCGACGGTCACGCCCGTCACGATCGCGACACCCGCGACCGCGTTCGTCGCCGTGACACCGCCCCCGAGGACGAGGAGCGAGAACACGGCACCGAACACCGGGATGAGCGCGACCGCGAGCGCCGCCTCGGTCACGCTCACGCGAGCGAGCGCGGTGTTGTACGCGAGAAAGCCCACGGTCGACCCGAGGACTCCCGCGACGAGCGCAGCGACCACCGCCCCCGGAGTGGCGTGCCGGAACGGGTCGTCGCCCGCGGCTCCCGCGACCCCGGCCACGAGGAGGGTGAAGACCGCCCCGACCCCGAACTGGCCGGTCGTGACCGCGACCGCGTCGGCGTCCGACGCGTAGTGGTGCGTGACCACGACGTATCCCGCCGCCGCCAGGCTCCCCGCCCCGACGAGCACGTCGCCGACGACGCTCGCGTGCCCTCCCCTGCTCGCGAGCCCGACCGACCCGCCGAGCGCGATCGACAGCCCGAGGAGCGACGCCGCCGAGGGCATCCTCCTCCGCCACGCTGCCGAGAGCAGGACGATGAAGAGCGACTCGGTCCCGATCAACAGCGCCCCGTCCAGCCCGCTCGTCCGGGCGAGCCCGAGGTTGATGAGCAGGTACGTGAGCCCCGGCTCGAGCACCCCTGCGGCGAGCGCGGGCCACGGGACCCGCCAGGGGACCTGCCGCCGGTAGGCGGACACGACCGCGAGCGTCGCGATCGCGATCGTCGTCTCGACGACCGTCACCCCGAGGCTCGGGAGCCCGCGCTCGGCGACCTTGATCGCGACCACGGTCGACCCCCAGCAGGCGGCCGCCGCCACGAGGCCGAGCGACGCGGACCGGCTCGTCACGCGCACGCCGCCTCGTTCACGCCCGCAACTGTGCCGTACGGGGCGGTGGCCCGAAAGCGGAGATCGCCACGGAGCGCCGCGAGCTCGCCGACCTGCGCGCCCGGGCGGGCACGCGCTCCTCGCGACGGGGCCCGTGCGAGGGGGGAGGCCGATCGCCTCGCCCGTCTCCGTCGCGTCTCAGGCCACGGGAGCCGCCGGGCGCGGCACCTCCTCCCCGAGGCGCTCGAGGAGCGTCGCGACGACGTCTCGCCAGTCGGCGACGATCCCGACGTCGCTCGCCGCGAGCACCGGAGCACCGGGGTCGCTGTTCACCGCGACGACGGTCCCCGCTCTCCGGACGCCCGCGAGATGGTTCGGCGAGCCGCTCACCCCCAGCGCGAGGTAGAGGCCCGGAGCCACGTTCCGTCCGGTGATCCCGATCTGACGCGAGCGAGGGAGGTAGCCCCGGTCGGTCACCTTGCGGGTCGCGCCGAGCTCGGCGCCCATCCGCTCGGCGAGCCGGCGCACCTCCCCGTACGCCTCGGGCGGGACGCCGAGCCCCACGCCGACGACCACGCTCGCGCGCTCCAGCGCGTCCACCTCGTCGTCACGCGACCTCGACCCCGTCGCGACGCGGCCCCGCGCGGCGACCTCGACCACCCGTCGGCTCGCCCGCCCCCCTCCTGTCCGCCCCTCGGGCACGACGAGCGCGCCCGGACGCACCGTCGCGAGCTGCACCGCCGAGGTGACCGAGACCGTCGCGAGGAGCCCGCCCGCGCACGCGGGCTTGACCCCCCGCAGCCGACCACCGACGACTTCCAGGTCGACGACGTCCCCGACGAGTCCCGCCCCGATCCGCGCGGCGAGCCGTGCGGCGACCTCGCGCCCCCACGTCGTCGACGGTGCGAGGAGCACCTCGGGCTGCTCGAGCCCGACGTAGGACGCGAGCGCCCGGGCGACGTCCTCGGCGATCGGGGACCCGACGAGGTCGACAACCTCGTCGGCCCCTTCGGCCCAGCGTGTCGCGAGGAGCCCGTCGTGCTGACCGGGTCCCGTCGCGCTCGTCGTGCCGCCCAGCTCGGCCGCGATCCTCGCGGCTCCCCCGACGATCTCCGCGGCGAGCCGCGGCTGCCCCGGCTCGAGGAGCGCGAGCACCGCGACCCGGTCGCCGGGCGCTGCTCCCCGGGGACCCGCGTCCCGCCACCCGGCCCCGGCCGGAGCCGGGACGGGGCGAGCGTCCTCCGCGCGACGTCCGGGTCGCGCCGTCGTCTCGAGGGCGCCTCGCGCGACGAGCAGCTCGAGCAGCGCGTCGACCTGCTCCTCGACCGTCCCGGCGAGCACCACTCCCCGACGGGCGCGGCTCGCCGGCACGACGCTGTCCACCTTCGTCGGGCTGCCCGCGGCGCCCCACGGCCCGGGGGAGCCGAGCGCGCCGACGTCGACCCGGCGGACCCGCGCGAGGGGGATGGTCGCGACGACAGACGGGTCCGCCCTCGCCGGGCTGCAGCTCCGCTCGGCCATCGCGAGCACCGCAGGGAGCGCGACCGTGACCTCCTCCCGACCGTCGTCGAGCTCGCACACCGTGCGCGCCACGCCTTCGCCGAGGTCGATCTCGAGCTCGCGCACGGCTCCCGCGAAGGGGAGGTCGAGCAGCTCCGCGAGCTGGGGCCCGACCTGGCCCGTCTCCGCGTCGAGGGAGGCCTTGCCCACGAGCACGAGGTCGACCCTCCCGAGCGTCGCGAGCAGCGCCGCGAGCGCGCGCGCCGTCACGAGCGTGTCGGACCCTGCGAGAGCGGGGTCGCTGAGAAGGATCGCCTCGTCTGCCCCGCACGCGAGCGCGTCGCGCGCCACGGTCGCGGCCGAGGGAGGGCCGACGCTCACGACCGTGCACCGTCCCGAGGTGGCCCGGGCGAGCTCGATCCCCTTGGCGAGCGCCCTCCTGCAGTACGCGCTCATCTCGGTGGGCACGCCCTCCCGTTCGAGCCGGGCGTCCGGGCCGAGAGCGAGCACCTCGCTCCTCGGGACCTGCTTCACGGCGACTACGACGTCCACGGACGCGCTCCTCTCGTCGACTTCCCTGCTCCCTGCTGCACCTCGGGAGATCCGTCCGCCCCTGCGGGGCTCACCGGCAGGCGCACGACCACGCACGCCCCTCCCGCGGCACGGTTCCTCGCCTCGACGCTCCCCCCGTGCGCCTCGACGACGAGCCGCGCGATCGCGAGCCCGAGACCTGCTCCTCGCCTGCCCCCTCGCCGAGCGGGCGCCTCGGCGCGGGTGAACCTCTCGAACGCCCTCGGGAGGACGTCCGGCGCGAAGCCCGGACCCTCGTCGCGGACCTCGAGGACCGCGTGGTCCGCCTCCTCCCGCAGGTGCACCGCGACGAGCCGCCCGCCGACCGCGTGCTCGAGCGAGTTCTCGACGAGGTTCTCCACGACCTGCTGGAACCGACCCGCGTCGACGGGCGCCGCGACGTCCCCGTCCGCGTCGAGCGCGAGCGCGACCCCGCGCGCCTCGGCGACCCGGGAGAGCGAGGCGAGGCTCTGCGCGACGATCGGCTCGAGCGGCTGGCGGACCACCCGCATCCCGAGCGCCCCCTCGTCCCCCCGCGCGAGGAGAAGGAGGTCGTCGGCGAGGCGCGCGAGCTGGTCCACCCGTGGCCCGAGCACCTCGAGCGCCCCGCGGAGCTCCTCCACGCTCCGTCCGGGGCGACGCGCCATCTCGAGCTCGGCCTGGAGCACCGCGAGGGGGGTTCGCAGCTCGTGGCTCGCCACCGCGACGAACTCCCTCTGACGCGACAGCGTCCCCTGCAGGCGGTCGAGCAGCCGGTTGAGCGTCTCCGCGAGCCTCGCGAGCTCGTCGCGGGTCGTCGGGGTCGCGAGGCGCCGGGACGGGAGCGTCGCGGAGATCTCCTCGGCCTCGGCACGGAGCCGGTCCACGGGGCGCAGGGCGCGACCGGCGAGGAGGTACCCGCCCGCGGTCGCGACCACGACGAGCGCCGCCCCTCCGCCCACGAGGAGGAGCTCGAGGCGAGCAGTCGTGTCGTCGAGCTCGTCGAGCGACGCGCCGACGACGATCAGCCACCCCGGGTGCGCCGGCGCGGGCTCGGCGAGGAGCAGCCGCGGGCTGCGCCAACCGGCTCGATCGCGGACCACGTAGATGCGCCTCGCCCCGGCCCGGGCGCGCTCCGGGCCGCTCAGCATGCTCGTCGTCCCCGCGCGAACCGTCGTGTACCCGACGTGACCGTTCGAGGTGACCACCTGGAGGACGCTCTGGTCCCTCGAGGGGTCGACCACCGGCGCGGCCGCGCCGAGGACGAGCCGTCTCGTCTCGAGGTCGTTCACGAGCCGTGCCGCGTTCCGGCGCAGGTCGTCCTGGAGCGTGGCGCGCATCCCCGAGGAGAGGACCGCCTCGGAGACCACCCCTCCCGTCGCGACGAGGACGGTCGTGATCAGCGCCACCACGAGCGCGAGACGGAGGCGGATCGACACCGTGCCGCCTACCGCGGTGACCGGATGCGGTAGCCGACGCGCGGAAGCGTCTCGATGTCGCTCCTGCCGAACGGGACGTCGAGCTTGCGGCGGAGCCGCGCTATGTACTGCTCGAGGAGGTTCTCCGAGACGGTCGCGTCGCGGCCCCACACGGCCGCCATGAGCGCGTGCCGGCTCAGCACGATCCCCGGTCGTCGCATGAGGACCTGCAGCACCGCGAGCTCCCGTCGCGTGAGCTCGACCGGGCAGGACCCTCGCCACGCCTGGTGACCGGCGAGCTCGAGCCTCAGGTCGCCGACCTCGAGGTCCCCGTCCTCTCGTCCGGCGGCGCGGCGCAGGACCGCCCGGAGGCGGGCGACGAGCTCGACGAGGCTGAACGGCTTCACGAGGTAGTCGTCCGCCCCGTCCGCGAAGCCCTGGACGCGGTCCTCGATCTCTCCGAAGGCGGTCGCCATGAGGACGGGCACCCAGCACCCCGCCGCACGCAACCGGTAGCAGACCTCGAGCCCGTTCAGACCGGGCAGGAGCAGGTCGAGCACGACGGCCTCGATGTCCCCCGGCCGCGTCCCCCGGCCGCGCCGGAGGAGCACGTCGAGCGCCTCCTCTCCGTCGCGGGCGAGCTCGACCACGAACCCCTCCTCGCCGAGGTGCCGCGCGAGGGCCGAGAGGAGCTCCTCGTCGTCCTCGACGACGAGCACCCGGTGCCCGCCGGAGCGCCGCGCTCGGCCGTCCCCCTCGGGGCCCCCCGGCGCGTCGCTCACCGTGCGGGCCCCTCAGGTGTTGACACCACTGTCCCTCCCCGCGACACCCGAGACGATGTGCCGCTGGAGGACGAGGAACAGCACGACCACCGGAAGGAGGGCGAGCAGGACCGCCGAGGAGAGCTTGCGCCAGTTCGCCTCGAACGTCTGCATGTAGTGGCCGAGCGCGACCTCGATCGGCTGGATCGACGACGAGGTCGTCATGATGAGGGGCCACTGGAACTGGTTCCAGGCCGTTATGAACGTGAGCAGCGCCACGGTCACCGCGGCGGGGCGGGCGAGCGGGACCGCCACGCGCCAGATGTAGCGCAGGTGCCCGACCCCCTCCAGTCGTGCAGCCTCCCAGTACGCGCGCGGGAGGCCCTTGAAGAACTGGCGGAACAGGATCACCCCGAACGTGCTCGCGGCGAACGGGACGATCTGGATCGCGTAGGTGTTGAGCAGGTGGAGGTGGAGAGCCACCGCGTACTGCGGGATGAGGAGCGCCTGGCTCGGGAGCATGATCACCGCGAGCACGAGGAAGAACACGACGCCCCGGCCCCGGAACGAGAGCTCCGCGAGCGCGTAGCCGGCGAGCGCGGACGTCACGAGCACGAGCAGCACGGTGCTTCCCGCCACGAACACCGTGTTCACCATGAACCGGACCCAGTCCGTGTGCTCGACCACGTAGAGGAACGGCGCGGTGTGGAGCGCCGGGAGGAACCTCGGAGGGAGCGAGAACACCCCGGTCCGGCTCTGGAAGGCCGTCACGACGACCCAGTAGAGCGGGAACGCGAACAGAACCGCGATCACGACCACCGCCGCCCACCGGAGCACCGTGAACGGCGCGAGGTGCGGCGACCGCCTCGTGGGAACGCGAGCGCTCGTCATCGGTAGAACACCACCTTGTTCGATATCCACTTCTGCACGACCGTGAGCACGAGGATTATCACGAACAGCACGAGCGCCATGGCGGCCGCGAGGCTGAAGTGGTCGAATCCGAACGCCGTCTGGTAGACGAGGACGGCGTCCGTCGTCGTCGAGAACGCGGGCCCTCCTGCCCCTCCGTGCGGGCCGCCCGTCATCGTGTATATCTGCGAGAAGGCCTGCCAGCTGTTCACCGTCGCGAGCACCACGACGAAGAAGGTCGTCGGCGAGAGAAGGGGCCAGATTATGCGCCAGAAGATCCTCCTCCGGCGCGCCCCGTCGAGCCGGGCGACCTCGACGAGCTCGCGCGGGACGTTCGCGAGCCCCGCGAGGAAGACGATCACGTACAGCCCGAGCGAGTGCCACAGCGAGTCGATCATGACCGCAGGAAGCGCCCACTGCGTCGTGTCGAGCCACCCGAGCGCGGGAAGGTGCAGCGAGGTGAGCACGAAGTTCGCGAGCCCGAACTGTGGATTGAAGATCCAGATCCAGATGATCGAGGTCGCGACCACCGGGGTCACGTGGGGGAGGAAGACCGCCGCCCGCCACACGCCGCCTCGCCGCGCCGTCACCGCCTCGCGGAGCACGAGCGCGATCCCGAGCGCGAGGAGCACCGTCGCGGGGATCATCACGGCCGTGTAGTACGCGCTCGTGACGAGCGAGTGCCAGAAGAGCGGCTGCTCGACGAGCCGCCGGAAGTTCTGCAGCCCGACGAACTGGGTCGCGGACGAGAGCACTCCCCAGTGGAAGAACGAGATGTACACGAGGTAGACGGCGGGGACGAAGAAGAACACCGTGAACACCGCTATCGCGGGGGCGAGCAGGCCGTAGGCGACGAGGTGCTCCTTCAGGCTTCGCATTCGCCGCGAGACGGTCGCGGACGCCGGCCGGTCCGCCGCGCCCCGTCGGGCGGTCCCGCCGTGCGATCCGTCCGCCACCGCAGGTCGGTCCGCGAGGGTCCTCACCGGGCCACCGCCTCCTCCCGCGCGCCCGCCCGTGCCGCCCCGACGGCGACCCGCTCGCGACCTGTCCGCCCGAGGCGTGCCGAGGTCTCGGCGTCGAACAGGTGGACGTGCTCCTCCCGTGCGCCGAGCGTGATCCGATCGCCCCGGCGCACCCCGCATCCGACCTCGAGCTTCGCGACGACGCGCGCCGCGGCGTCGGCGCACAGGGCGCCGTGGACGAGGAGGTGGCTCCCGAGGTTCTCGACGACGCGCACGTCGCAGCGCACCCGCGCGGGAAGCGACGCGTCCTCGCGTGCGATCTCGAGGTGCTCCGGGCGGATCCCGACCGTCACCGTCGCTCCCGGCACCCCGTGCGCGAGCAGCAGGTCGGCCGGGAGCGACACGTCCCCGTGCTCGCGCGACGGGCCCCCCCCGGGTGGCGCGAGCGCCCAGAGGTTCATCCCGGGAGAGCCGAGGAAGCCCGCGACGAAGGTGTCCGCGGGGCGCTCGTAGACCGTGCCCGGCGAGTCCGCCTGGCGGATCCGACCCGCGTGCATCACGACGAGCTGGTCCGCGAGCGTCAGGGCCTCTCCCTGGTCGTGGGTGACGTACACGGTGGTGATCGGGAGCTCGGCGTGGAGCCGCGCGAGCTCCATCCGCATCCGCTCCCGCAGGTTCGCGTCGAGGTTCGAGAGCGGCTCGTCGAGGAGGAACACCTCCGGCTCCCGGACGAGCGCACGCCCGAGCGCGACTCGCTGGCGCTGGCCACCGGAGAGCTCCCGCGGGCGGTGCTCGAGGACGTGCTCGATCTCGAGGAGCCGGGCGATCTCGAGGACACGGGCGCGCTCGTCCGACCTCGCGCGTCGCCGCGGACCTCGGTCCGGTCGCGACTCGAGCCCGAACGAGAGGTTCGCGGCGACGGTCATGTGCGGGTAGAGCGCGTAGCTCTGGAACACCATCCCCACGCGCCTCCGGTCCGGCGGCACCTCGTTGACCCGCCGCCCGTCGAAGCGGATCTCGCCACCCCCGACCTGCTCGAGCCCCGCGACCATCCGGAGGGTGGTCGTCTTCCCGCAGCCCGACGGGCCGAGGAGGACGGTGAGCTCCCCCGCCGCCATCGTGAGGTCGACGCCGTCGACCACCCGGTCTGCCCCGAAGGTCTTCTCGACTCCGTCGAGGTCGATACGTGTCATGCGACTCACGCCTTCCGATGCGACCGGCGCGCCTACAGCACGCCGAGGTGGTGGACGAGCGTCCCGATGCCGAACGTGACCGTTGCGGCGGCTGCGCAGACGGCGAGCTGGCGAACGGCCGACCGCCACGGCGGGCGGCCGGAGAAGTAGGCGAGCGTGACGCCGACGAGCAGCGCCGCGGCGCCGCTCGCGACGACCGCGAGGACGGCTCCCGCCGCGCCCGAGACGGCGAGGACCGCGACGAGAGGGACGAGCGCGCCGAGCGCGAACGAGGCGAACGAGGCGCCTGCGGCCGTGACCGGCGAGCCGAGCTCGTCGGGGTCGATCCCGAGCTCCTCGCGTGCGTGGGTCTCGAGCGCGCGCTCGGGCGTCGCCATCATCTCGCTCGCGAGCTCGTAGGCGACCGCCGGAGCGATCCCACGACGCTCGTAGATCATCTGGAGCTCGCGGTGCTCCCCGTCGAAGTGACGCGCTATCTCCGCACGCTCGACCTCGAGCTCGCGCTCGAGGAGCTCGGCCTGGGCGCGCATCGAGATGAGCTCCCCCGCGGCCATGGACAGAGCACCGCCGAACAGGCCCGCGAGACCCGCGAGGCGCACGGCGGCGACCGCCGGATGCGCCCCTTCCATGCCGAGCACGAGGGACGCGTTCGACACGAGCCCGTCGCTCACCCCGAACACCGCGGCCCGTGCACCTCCCTTCCGGACGTCGCGGTGCCGGTGCTCGGGGTCGTGCAGCTCGCTCGGAGCCTCTGCCGTCGTCGTGTCCCGCATCTCTCGTGGGTCCTGTCGTCTCGTCTCGTCGGTCCGGCGCTCGTGCGAGCGCGTCTCGGCCGCGGTGCCGGCCCCGGCCCGCGCACGCGGGGGTCGGGGCCGGCCGCGCCGGTTCCTCCCTGCTAGCGGAGGCTCACAGCTCGCTCGCACCCTTCAGGTACCCGTTCGCCTGCTGCTCGAGGGTCGCGAGCGCGCTGGACACGGACTGCTTCGCCGTGACTGCGTCGAAGAACTCCGCGTCGATCGACGCCTGGACCTCGTTGTAGCTGTCGCTCACCGGGCGGGGAAGCGTGTCGGGCGACTCGGCTGCCGAGATCGACGCCGCGAGCCCCGGGTGGGTGCGCAGGTAGGAGGCCGGGACCGCCGCGATCCCCGAGCGGTCCTCGGGGTCGAACCCCGTGCGCTCGGCCCACAGCGCCTGCTGTGCGGGCTCGAACCACCACTGCACGAACGTCCACGCCGCCTCGTCCTGCGCGTGCGTGTGCCCCTTCGGGAGCACGAACCCCAGCCCCTGGGCGATGTTCGCCGCGTGCCCCGTCGTGCCGGCCGGCTCGACGAACGCCCCGACCCGGAACTTGCCTCCCACGGCGTCGAGGACCTTCGCGTAGCCGGCGGACGTCCCGTCGATCATCGCCATCTTGCCTGCGGCGAGGTCCTCCCTGAGAGTGGTCCCGTGGTGGAGCTGCAGCTCTCCCGAGGCGTACAGGGACCGGAAGTACGAGAACGTCCTCCTACCCGCAGCGCTGTCGAAGTTCGCCGCGGTGCCGACCGAGTTCCCTCCCTCGAGGAGCGTCCCCCCGTTGCTCATGAACGCGGGGAGGATGTGGGCCGACGAGTCCTTCCATCCGATCGGGATGACCCCGAGCGCCTTCAGCTTCGACGCGTCGGCGGCGAGCCCCGTCCAGGTGGTCGGGGCCGACGTGATCCCGGCCTTGGCGAAGAGGCTCTCGTTGTAGAAGACCTCCGAGACCTTGAGGTCTGCCTGCAGCCGGTAGTGCTGACCGTGGACGAGCCCGTTCGCCCACACGGCCGGAAGCACGTTCGACGCGTTCACGACGGCGCTGTGGGCCATGAAGGAGTTCCACGAGACGAGCGCGCCCGCTTTCACGTAGATCCCGTCGTAGTGGCTTATCTCCGCGAGCACCGGAGCATCGCCGGCCGGCAGCGCGGCGGCCAGCTTCTGCGAGGCCTTCGTCACGACGATCGTCACCCGCACGGCCTTGTGCGTGGCGTCGAACCTGTCCACGAGCGCCGTCATGGCCGCGCCGACGGGGCCTCCGTTGTGCGACTCCCACAGCTGGACGACCACCGGCGCGACGCCTGCCCGGCGCGCGAGGGGGCGGGCAGCGGGTGTCGCGGCCCCCGCTCCCGAGGCAGCGGCGACCGCTGCGACGGACGCGGCTCCCGCTACGAGCGCGGCGCGGCGCCGCGCCGCTCCGAGCGTGCCGCTGCGAGCGGCGTGTGCACCGGTCGGAGTGCCGGGGTGCGGTCGGTGGCGTCGGTCCAACGTCATCGTGCCTCCTGTCGTGGTGGGCTGAGAGCTCGTGGCGGACCGCCCCCCCGGTCGGTCGTGCCGGGGACACCGTAGAGAGGCAACATGACGCGCCCGCGCCCGGCGCGACGAGCGCTCCTGAACGTTCTCCGTCGCACCATGAACATGCTCTGAGCGCTCGTTCAGCGTCGCCCGCGGGGCGCTCCTGCGCGGCGGGACGGGCCACCGGCGCCCGGAGCACCGCCGTGAGGGCGCCGGTCGCGCCCGTGCGGCGCCCTCTACGGGGCGCGATCGGGACGGAGATGGGCGTCGCGCTCTGTGCTACCTTGCCGGGCACCTTCTCGTCGCGCCCGAGCCGGCACCGCATCTCGAAGGAGCCCGATGGAGCACCTCGTCGTGACCGAGATCAGTCGGCACGGTTACCTCGCGGTCCTCGCGCTCATGGTCCTCGAGTCGGCCTGCATCCCGATCCCGAGCGAGGCGGTCATGCTCTTCGGAGGCGCCCTCGCCGGAGGCGTCGTCCTCGCCGGCGTGCACGTCCACCTGAACGTCGTCGGCGTCGCTCTCGCCGGCACGGCCGGGAACCTCGTCGGGTCGTGGATCGCCTACGCGGTCGGGCGCGTGGGCGGCCGCCCGCTCGTCGAGCGCTACGGGCGCTACGTGCTCCTCCGCCGCCACGACCTCGACCGCGCCGAGCGGTTCTTCGCCCGGCGGGGAGCGCTCGCGGTCCTCGTCGCGCGGGTTCTCCCGGTCGTGCGCACCTTCATAAGCCTTCCCGCCGGTGTCGCCGAGATGCGCTTCGGCACGTTCAGCGTCCTCACCCTCGTCGGCAGCCTTCCGTGGACCTTCGCGCTCGCGCTCGCCGGCGACGCGCTCGCGTCCAACTGGAGCAGCGTCTCCTCGGCGTTCACCCCCGTGAGCATCGCTTTCGGGGTCCTCATCGTCGCCGCGATCGCGTTCTGGGCGGTTCGACGCCTCTCCGCGACCGGCCGGCGCGGCGCCTCCGCCGAGAGCCCCTCCTAGTCGCCCCGTCGGCGCCCGCGCGTCCCGAGACGCCGGGCAGCCGCGGGCGCCTCCCGGGCGCCGGCAGCTCGGTCGCCGGCGAGCTCAGAACGGTCGCCGCGGGTCGCTGACGGCGCGGCCGCCGCACGGCTCAGGGGGTG
This sequence comes from Actinomycetes bacterium, assembly GCA_021798745.1. Lineage (GTDB taxonomy): Bacteria > Actinomycetota > Acidimicrobiia > Acidimicrobiales > Bog-793 > JAJZBW01. The sequence goes on along the minus strand of JAJZBW010000002.1, from coordinate 34,278 downwards.
CGCCGCCTCCCGAGGAGCCTCGTGAGGATCGACTCCGTGCTCCGGGGCTCGGACGCGTGGCCCTCGCACCGCTGCGACGCCGGGACGCGGCGCATCACCTGGTCGACGTGCTGGCCGCACCCCGCCCAGGTCGTCTTCCCACAGGTCCGGCACCTCACTGCGTGGCACATGCGCGCCCTTCCCTTCCCTCCTCGGCGACGGTCGCTGCACCTTACCCCCATGGGTATGTAGGGTGCCAGGCGCGCCGCACGCCCGCCCGCCGCGGGAGAGCGCGACAGGCGGGCGTGCGACGGGCGCCGCGGCGCGGCGCGCCCGGGCTCAGTCGCCGTGCCGGCCGGGGAACGCTCCGGACGCGGGGAGCACGACGATCGTCGTCGCGGTGATCGTGTTCGGCGCGCTCACGGTCCCCCGGACCGAGACGAGGTCGTTGGCCACGAGCGACCCGAGCCCGGGCGTGGTCGGGGAGACCGTCGTGGTCGTGCCCGGCAGCGTGGTCGTCGTGGTCGTCCCCTCCTCGGTCGGCTCGAGACGCCACGGGCCGGGCGTGAACGTCGAGTAGGTCGTCGAGGACGTCACGTCCACCGTGATCTGGTTCAGCGAGCTCCTCCCGTGGAGCAGCGTGAAGCTGCTCGACCCGACGACGCCCACCCTCCCGGTGACCTCCACGCCGCCGGTCGACCGGATGTCGACGACCGTCGCGGTGATCGTGTTCGGGGCGCTCACGGTGCCCCGGACCTCGACGTGGTCACCCAACGCGACGCCTCCGAGCGGCGGAGGCGCGACGGTCGTCGTGGTGGAGGTCGTCGAGGTCGTGGTGGAGGTCGTCGAGGTCGTGGTCGTCGTCGTGCCCCACCACGGACCGTACGGGTGCGGCTCCGAGCCGGAAGTGCGGTACGTGGTCGTCGGGCTCACGTCGACCGTGATCTGGACGAGCGCGTTGTCCCCCGTCGCGAGGGTGAACGAGCTCGCCGCGACCGCGGTGACCGTCCCCTCGACCGACACCGTCGGCGTGGCCGAGCTCGACGCCGCGATGTCCACCGAGGCCGCCGTGATCGTGTTGGCGGCGGTCATCGTCCCGCGCACGCGCACCTTCACGCCGGTCCGGAGAGCCGTGATGGACGACGACGCCCCGCCCTCGCTGTACACGGTCGTCGCCTGCAGGTCGACCGTGAGCTGCAGGAGCCCGTTCCGGCCCGTCGCGAGCGTGAAGCTCGAGCCGTCCGCCGCGACGCCGCTCACGGTCCCGGAGATCGCGTCGTGGAGCCCCCGGTGCCCGAAGCCGCCGTTGCCGCCGTGCCCGTCGCCACCGTGACCCGGGTGACCGCGGTCTGCGGGACGCGCGGCCGACGCGCCCGCGACGGCCGCGAGCGACGCCCCGAGCGTGCACGCGAGACCTGCGGAGAGTGCCCCGAGGAGGAGCCGTCGGCTCGACCGGGGCCGGGAGCGCGCGCTCTGATCGACGATCTCCATGGACGGTCCTCCTCCTGTGTCGCCCCGGTTCGCATCCTGCGAGCCTGTGAATCCGAGGTCCCCCGGATTCTCCGCGACCAACGTTATCGAATTGCTAACGCAAAGTTAGCGACTCGGTCGAACATGCGCCTGGAATGGACATTGTCCATGCGAGCAACTCATGAGATGGCACGAGATGCGTGCAGAGCAGTCAGGACTCCGCCGCTCCGGGTGCCGGGCCGCTCCCCTCCCGACGCGCGTCCGGAGCCTCCGGCCCGTCCCCGGAGGACGTGGGACCGGACGTCGATCCTTCGCCGGAGGGAGGGCCGACCTCGGGCGTCGGTCCGTCCCCGGGCGTCGGTGCGACCGGGAGCCGGTCGCGGTACGGGCCCACGGCGGACGCGAGGAGCGCGGCGTTCGGGACCTTGAGGGGCCCGTCGTCGGTGGAGAGGGTCACGTACGTGAGGCTCATCTCGAGCACGACCCCGTCGAACAGCCCTCCGAGCGAGCCGGAGCGGACCCGGACGTGGTCGCCGATCGTGAACGGGCGCGCGAGGAGCAGGACGAGCCCGGCGAACACGTTCCCGAGGCTCTGCTGCGCGGCGATCCCGACGACGACGCCCGTGATGGCGCCCGCGGTGAGGATGTGGCTCACGGACACGCTGAGGAGCCCGAGGGCGGTGAACAGGACGACCACGTACCCGACGACGGACGCGACGATCCGGATCGCGACGCCCGCCGCCGGGATCGTCCTGCGGGCCACGAGACGTCCGAGGACGCTCGACCCGTGCCGTGTCAGGAGCACCCCGGCGACCGCGAGCACGGCCGCCGAGCTCCACGCAGCGACCTCGGCCTCGAGGTGGTCCCCGGGACCGCTCGGCCGGACGTTGCCGTAGATCGAGCCCCCGACCACGGCGGCGAGGGCGACCGCTCCGGACACTGCCGCGACGAGCGCGTCGGCCCGCCGGTCCTGCTCCTCGGTGCGCTCCGCGCGGCGGTGGCCGACGTGGTGGCCCGCCCCGCTCACGCGCGGCTTCTCGGGCGCTCGGAGGGGCACGGCACCGGACCATTCTCTCCGCTCCCGAGCCTGCGGGACGACCTTCGCGCCGACCGGCTCCGGACGCGATATATGATCCAGCTAGTCAACAATTGCGTGACCACGGGGACGGACGTCCGGTCGGGGACACGCTGGGGACGTCCGGGCAGGTAGCACGGGGTGCGACGGCAGCGATCCGCCGCCGGGCGCACGGAGGGTCGAGCAGGAGGGCGTGATGGCTGGAGGAGATGGCCTCGCACGGGCGCGACGCACCGCGGCACGCCCGGTCCGGGCCGCCGCGTCGCTCGTCGGGTTCCCCGAGCAGGTGAACGACGTCGCGGCCCGCACCGTCGCGTCCGGCGTCTTCGCGACGGCGGTCACGGCGCTCGCGACGCGCCAGGCGTGGCTCGCGGCGCCCCTCGCCTACGGGTTCCTCGCACGCGTCGTGAGCGGCCCGCGCCTGAGCCCGCTCGCGCAGGTCGCGACGCGGCTCGTCGCACCGCGGCTCGCCGCGCACGAGAAGCTCGTCCCCGGCCCCCCGAAGCGCTTCGCCCAGGGGATCGGGGCGGCGTTCACCCTCGCCGCCACGGGCTGCTGGGCCGCGGGCGCTCCGGTCGCGACCTACGTCCTGCTCGCGGTGCTCGCCCTCCCGGCGCTCCTCGAGGCCGCTCTCGGGTTCTGCGTCGGGTGCCAGCTGTTCGGCGTGCTCATGCGCGTCGGTCTCGTCTCCGAGGCGACCTGCGAGGCGTGCGCCGACCTCTGGGGGCCCGCCGCGGCCCGCCGCCGGGCAGCCGTGCACGCCGGGTGACCCCGGGGAGGGCTCGCGACCTTCCCGTCCCGCATCCCGACGCGTGGCGGGAGCAGCCTGCGGGCCACTACGTTCTCGCTCGGCCGGCCGGCGCCGGACGGCTGGTCGGATGGAGGACCCACCCATGTCACGTCCCGTCGCCGTCGTCACGGGAGCGTCGAGCGGCATCGGAGCCGCCACCGCACGAGCGCTCGCCGCGGCCGGCTACGAGGTCGTTCTCGGGGCGCGCCGCGTCGAGCGCATCGAGTCGCTCGCGGCCGAGATCGGCGCGTCCGCCCGGGCCCACCGGCTCGACGTCGCCGACGAGCGCTCGGTCGAGGAGTTCTGTGCCGCGCTGACCGAGTGCCGGGTTCTCGTGAACTGCGCCGGAGGCGCCCTCGGGTTCGAGAGCGTCGCCGACGCGGACGTCGAGAAGTGGCGCGCCATGTTCGAGTCGAACGTGCTCGGGACGCTCCGGATGGTCCGAGCGCTGCTCCCCGCGCTCGTCGCGTCGGGGGACGGCCACGTCGTGACCGTCGGGTCCGTCGCCGCGTTCGAGCCCTACGTCGGGGGCGGCGGCTACAACGCGGCGAAGCACGCGACGCGAGCGCTCATGGACGTTCTCCGTCTCGAGCTCCTCGGCGAGCCCGTACGGGTGAGCGAGATCGACCCGGGGATGGTCGAGACGGAGTTCTCGCTCGTGCGCTTCGAGGGCGACGCTGCTCGCGCGACGGCCGTGTACGAGCGGATGACCCCGCTCAGCGCGGACGACGTCGCCGAGTGCATCGCGTTCGTCGTGAGCCGCCCGAGCCACGTCGACGTCGACCAGATGGTGATCCGCCCGCGCGACCAGGTCCGGGTCGGCGTCGTCCACCGGCACCCCTGAGCGAACGGGTCCCAGGACCCGCACCTCCGTGGGGCGACGGGGATCAGGCGCGCCGGCGGCCCCGGTAGGTGCTGAGGGCGAGCACCGCGACCGTGAGCAGGGGGGTCACGACGACGTCGCCGGTCCGCTCGTGGCGGAGGCCCACGGCCGCGCCGACGACGACGAGCACCCCGACGAATACCTCCGGGGTGTCGCCCACGAGGAAGTCCCACCAGAACCGCCCGAACGCGACGACGTACCTGCCGAGCGCGGAGGTCACCGCCCCGCGACCTCGTCGAGCCGAGCCGCGACCCCGTCCCGACTTCGCCCGACGGCGCCCGGGAGCACGCGCCGCATCGCCATGACGGACAGCGCGGTCACCGCCGCGAAGAACGCGACGAGCGCGAGTATCGAGAGGTCGCTCCCCGGCCAGCGCACGCCCGAGCCCTCTCCCGCCCAGAAGACCCCGAAGCTCGTGAGCATGATCCCGACGCCCATCTTCATCGCGTTCTCCGGAACCTCGGAGAGCTGACGGGCGACGAGCACCCCGACGCCAGCGACGACGACCGCCGCCGCGCCGGCGGCCGCCGCCGCAAGCCCGAGCTTGTGGGCGCTCGAGCCGAGGCTGAGCACGATGAGGACGACCTCCATCCCCTCGAGGAACACCCCTTTGAACGCGACGACGAACCCGACCGCGTCGCGGCGCACCCGCGTGGGCTCCTCGTCGCCGGCGAGCTCTGCGACGGTCCTCGCGTAGATAGCGTCCTCGTCGTGCATCTCCTTGTGCCCGCTCGAGCGGAGGATCGCCTTTCGCAGCCACGCGAGCCCGAGCACGAGGAGGAGCGCGCCGATCACGACCCGGAGCACGTCTATCGGGACGAGGTGGACGAGCGGGACCCCGACCGCGCCGACGATCGCCGCGAGCGCGACGACCGCGACCGCGCTCCCCTCGAAGGCCGAACGCCAGCCTCGGGTCGTGCCCGCCGCGACGACGATCGTGAGCGCCTCGACCATCTCGACCGCGCTCGCGGCGAACACCGCGAGCATGAGAACGACCGTCGAGGTCACAGGGGTCCGACCTCCCTCCGCGTCCCGCACGACCCGGTCACTTCCACGACCCGATCTCCTCCACCGCTCCCGCATGGAGCACCGCGACGAGCGTCGGGTCACCGCCCGGATCGCCCGAGGGACGCGTCTCGGCCGGAGCGGCGCTCGGCGTGTCGCCTCCCATCGTAGCGAACTCGTCGGAGGAGAAGACCATGCACCCCGCGACCTCGAGACGGAGCGCCACGCTCTCGCCCCTCTCGACGCGGACGTCCGCGAACACGTTGCTCAGCTGCGTCCCGCACGCGAGCTCGACCGCGTGCTCGTAGCCGCGCCCGCGGAACGCGACATCCGCGACCCGCCCGACGAGGTGGTGCTCGTCCCCCTCCGGGTGGCAGATCCGAACCGCGGTCGGGCGGATCATGACCGTCCCGCGTTCGACACGTGCACCGCGCTGCCCGACGCGCGCCCGGAAAGCCCGGACGGAGGAGGCGGACGTCGCCTCGACCTCGAGGGTCCCGTCGCCTCGCTCCTCTCCCCGCGAGCGCACGGCGAGCTCGCCCGCGAGACCCGTGAACCGTGCGACGAACGGGGACGCGGGCGCCGCGTAGATCTCCTCGGGGACCCCGAACTGGACGAGGCGCCCCTTCTCGAGCACGCCGACGCGGTCGGCGAGCGCGAACGCCTCCGACTGGTCGTGGGTGATGTAGATGGCCGTCGCCCCCGCCGCGCGCACGAGCGAGGAGATCTCGATGCGCATCCTCTCGCGCAGATCCGCGTCGAGGTTCGAGAGTGGCTCGTCGAAGAGCACGAGTCCGGTGCCGCCGACGAGCGCTCGTGCGAGCGCGACGCGCTGCTGCTCCCCTCCGGAGAGCTCGCTCGGGTAGCGGCCCGCGAGATGCCCGAGCCCGACACGTGCGAGCATCTCGAGCGCGCGTGCGCGCGCCTCCTGCTTCGCGAGCCCACGGCGCTTCAGCGCGAACGCGACGTTGTCCCGGGCGACCATGTGCGGCCACAGCGCGTAGTCCTGGAAGACCATCGAGAGGTTCCTCCTCTCGGGCGGGAGGTGGACCCGGTCGGCGGCGACCGGCACCTCTCCTATGACGATCTCCCCCGCGCTCACGCGCTCGATTCCCGCGATGCAGCGCAGGAGCGTCGTCTTGCCCGAGCCCGAGGGCCCGAGGAGAACGAGCACGGTCCCCGCGTCGACCTCCATCGAGACCGCGTCGAGAGCTCGGCTCGCTCCCGCGTAGAGCTTGTCGACGGACCCGACGACGACTCTCTCACCCATGTGCCCCTCCTCCGATCCGCCGCCATCCCTTCGGCGCGAGAAGCCGATATCCGCCGAGCACGACCCCGACGGCGACGAGCGCGAACAGCACCGCCACGACCGCCTGGGCCATTCCCGTGCCGAAGTGGTAGTTGCCGAGGTTGTCCTGGATCGCGACCGACAACGGCGGCGATCCGGGCGCGTACAGGAGCTGCGAGATCGGCAGCTCGAGGAATATCCCGGTGAACGTGAGAAGCCACGCCATCGTGAGCGGGCGCGAGAGCACGGGGAACACCCCACGCGCCCAGGCGCGCACGCTGCCCGCACCGTGGGCGCGTCCGGCCTCGTGCAGCGACCTCTGCACCTGGGAGACCGCTCCGACGAGCACTCGTGCGTTCGTCGGGAGGCTCGACGCGACGTAGCCCAAGACGAGGAGCGTGACGGTCTGGTAGATGTCTATCCCCATCCGCGACAGGAACGGCAGGTTGTAGGCGAAGATGTACCCCGCCGCGAACACGACGCTCGGAAGCGCCACCGCCGCGAGCAGGAGGAAGTCGAGGATCTTCGTCGTCGCCGTCCGCTTCCGGGCGAGCATCGTCGCGAACACGAACCCGCCGACGACCGTCACCGAGGCCGTGATCGCCCCGTACGCGAGCGACCGCTCGAGCGGGCCGGACAGCCCCGAGCTCGCGAACACGAGCCGGTAGTTCACGAGCGTGAGGCGGAAGCTCGCGCCGAAGTCGGCGAGGAGCGACGAGCTCAGCGCGCCGAATCCCGGGACGCCGAGCGCCGCGCCGTAGAAGAGCGCCACGAACGCGACCGCCCCGAGCTTCGCTCGTGGGCGGAGCTCGCGCCGCACGACCGGCCGCGTCCGACCGGAGAGCACCGCGTAGGAGCGCCCCCGAAGGGCGCGCGCCTGGAACGCGAGCGGCACCGCGACCGACGCGACGAGGAGCCACCCGATCGCGGCCGCCCCCGAGAAGCTCGGGGGGAAGCCGTTCACGTCCGCGTACAGCTGGTAGGTCGCGAGAGGGAAGTGCGACGAGTACGCGAGCGTCGAGGCCACCCCGAAGTCGCTCACCGTCTCCGCGAACCCGATCGCGAGCGCCGAGGTGATCGCGGGTGCGAGGATCGGAGCCACGAGGCGGATCGCGCCCGTCCGGGTCGCCCCGTGCACACGGGCCGCGTCCTCGAACTCCTGGCCGAGCCCCGCGAGAGCCGCCGTCACCGCGAGGTACGTGAACGGAACGCACCGCATCCCGAGGAGCAGCACGACCCCGACGGGCCCCATCACGAGATGGGTCACGACGGGAAGGTCGAGCCCGATCCGGTACATGACGCCGTCCGGCTGGACGAGCCGCTGCCAACCGATCGCGGGCAGCCACGACGGGAGGAGCAGGACGAACCACATCGCTCCGGCGACGACCCGACGGCCGGGAAGGTCCGTCCGGCTCGCGAGCCACGCGATCGGGAACCCGACCGCGAGGCCGAGCGCCGCTGCCGCACACGACACCCAGACGGAGTTCACGAGCGCCGTCGCCGTCCCCCCCGTGAGCACGGCGCGCAGGTAGGAGAGCGTGAACCACGCGCTCCCCTGCCCGAAGAGCCTCGGAGAGACCGCGAGGACGAGGAAGCACGCGCTCGGAGCGAGGATGAGCGCGACGATCGACAGCCAGAGCACGGGCCGCCCGAGCCGCGCCAGGCCCTCCGCAGAGAGCGTCCACAGGTCCGAACGGCGCGTGCTCCCGACCCGGCGCCCCTCCCGTCCCGGGCCGCGGGGGCCCGGGACGGACGAGGTGCCGGAGGCGGTTGGCTCTGCGTCGTCCCGCCCTCCGACGAGATCCGTTCTCGCAGGCGGGCTCTCGTGGGCGGCGAGCGTCATCGGCGGGCGGAGCGCGCCGTCTCGTCCTCCGTCTCTACTGGACGATGCTCTGGTCGAACCACGCGTTGATCGTGTTCTCCTTCGGCCCCCACACGTACGGGTCGATGTTCTGGGTCTTCACACCCGTGAGCGGAGGGAGCGCCTTTCGCGGCGCTATCCCGTTCAGGACCGGGTAGTAGAGGGAGTCGCCCGTCGGGTCGCCCGTCTGCATGACCTTCTGACCCGCCGGCGAGAGCACGTAGGAGGCGAACTCCTCGGCCTCGACCTGCTCCTGCTTCGGGGCCTTCGCGTCGATCCCGATCGCGCTCGGGAGGATCGTGACCGGGTCGAGGTACCGCACCTTCAGGTTCTTGTCCGAGAAGGTCGCCCCGACCGCGGCCGAGCTCTGGACGAGCGCGATGTTGATCTGACCCGACGCGAGCGCCGCGAGCGTCGGGCCGTTCGTCGGGTTCACGACGAGCCCGTTCGCCTTCAGGTCCGAGAAGAACGTCTCCCCCGCGCCGATCCCGCCGAGGTCGTTCATCATCCCCGCGACGAACGGGTAGGTCGGACCCGACTGGCTCGGGTCGTTCGTCCCGATCTGGCCCTTCCACTTCGCGGCGAGCAGGTCCGCCCAGCTGGACGGCGGGTTCGGCACCTTCGCGGCGTCGTAGGCCATCGCGCCCGCGAGCGTCACCCCGGTCGGCACGTAGCTCTTGTCCTTGGGGAGCGCCTGGAGCCCGAGGGAGTTCCACGACACGCGGGGCTCGTAGCCGCGAAGGAGGAGGTGCTGGGTGTCGAGGCCCGCGAACGCGGTCGCACCGTCGACCCAGAGAAGCCCCCACTTCGGGTTGTTCTTCGAGGCCTCGATCTGGGTGAGCAGCGGCCCCGTCGAGTTGTCGTCCAGCTGGACCGGGATGTGGTACTTCTTCGAGAAGTCCTCGGTCGCGAGCTTGTCGTAGCCCTGTGCCGAGTACACGACGAGGGGGACGACCTTCGAGCGCCCCGAGGAGCGGTGCACCGAGCTCGCGGAGGCGACCCCCGCGGTTGCCCCGAGCGTCGCAGCGAGCGCTCCCGCCGCGGACAGCGCAGCGACCTGCGGCACGAGTCTCGGGCGCCTCGGGCGCGTCGATCCGTACGCTACTTTCGTCACGTTCTCTCTCCCGTCGAGCGTCGGTTCCGTCTCACAGCGACGCCGGGGACCTTAGGAAGCGACCGTTACGCTCGGTCCACCTCGACGTGACCGCTCGCTGAACAATCGGTAACGGGACGCGGGACATCTCGCGATCCGACCGGGAGCCGGACGTGACGACCCCACCGGTCACCGGACGTGACGACCCCACCGGTCACCTCGCGCCCGCTCCCGTGGCCACTAGGGTTGCGACGACGCCCGCGTCCCGCCCGACCGTGGTGGCACCGCGCTCCGCCGCGACGGTCCGGGTGACGCGAGAAGCCACGAGCGGAGAGGGTCCGAGGAGATGCGCGTTGCTGTCCTTACCGGCGGAGGCGACTGTCCCGGTCTGAACGCGGCGATCCGAGCGGTCGTGCGCAAGGCGACGGTCTCGTACTCGGACGAGGTGGTCGGGTTCCGAGACGGATGGCGCGGCGTCGTCGAGGACGACTCGCTCCCGCTCGACGTCGCGCGCTGCCGCGGGGTCCTCCCACGCGGAGGGACGATGCTCGGCACCTCTCGATACAACCCGTTCAAGGTCCCCGGTGGCGTCGACCGGGCGATCGCGAACCTCGAGCGCCACGGGATCGAGGCCGTCGTCGCGATCGGGGGCGAGGGGACGCTCTCCGCGGCGCGCCAGCTCTCCCGGCAGGGTGTCCCGGTGATCGGCATCCCGAAGACGATCGACAACGACGTGAACCGGACGGACTTCACGATCGGGTTCGACACGGCCGTCCAGGTCGCCGTGGAGGCGATCGACCGGCTCCACACGACCGCGGAGTCCCACGACCGCGTGATGGTCTGCGAGGTGATGGGCCGCCACGTGGGCTGGATCGCCCTCTACAGCGGGCTCGCTGCGGGCGCGGCGGTCGTGCTCGTCCCCGAGGAGCCCTTCGACCTCTCCCTCGTGGCCGGGCACCTCGCTCGCCGCCACGAGAAGGGCCGCTTCGCCTCGATCGTGGTCGTGGCAGAGGGGGCGAAGCCGAAGGAGGGGACCCTCGACCTCCCGCCCGCCGAGATCGACCAGTACGACCACGAGCGGCTCGGAGGTATCGGGAGCGTCGTCGCACGCGAGCTCGAGGGGCTCACGGGGCTCGAGTGCAGGGTCACGATCCTCGGGCACGTCCTTCGCGGAGGGACCCCCTCCGCGTTCGACCGCGTCCTCGCGACGCGCTTTGGGATCGCTGCGGTCGACGCGGCGCACGACCGTGCGTTCGGGGAGATGGTCGCGCTCCACGGCGGCTCGGTCGAGAGGGTGACCCTCGAGGACGCCACCAGCGAGCTCAAGCGGGTCGGCCGGTCGCTCGTCGAGGACGTCGCACGCGTGTTCCTCGAGTAGGAACCCTCTGCCCGGAGAGCCGCGCCCCGGTTCGCGCTCGCCCGCACGGACGCTCACGACCGGCCGCCCGGGACGGGTCCGGCGGCCTACCCGCTCGGCCCGGGACCGGCAGCCTGCACGTGCTCGACGAGCATCGCGGGATCACCCGGTCGGACGTCGAGCGCGACCGGGTCGAGCTCGAGGATAGAGGTGCGCGCACGCGCACGCGCCGCGTCGAGCGTCTCTCTCCCGACCGGCTCCCCGGCGAGGAGCACCGAACGCTGCAGCGGGCGGAGCGACGCACCCTTCCCCGCGACCCGAACCGCTGCCGCACGGAGCGGCCCGTCGAGGTCGCGACCCACGAGCGCGAGGAGCTCGCCGCGCGCCGTCCCGGAGGCGTCGAGGACCCGGTAGGCGAGCTTCCGTCCTCCGAGACCGGCCTTGCCGACCGATCGCTTCGCGACCGGGTGGAGCTCCGCGCCGGGAGCGCCCGACGGCGCGACCGCGACGAGCTTGTACACGAACCCCGCCGTCGGGGCGCCTGCGCCGGTCGCGACGCTCGTCCCGACCCCGTACGCGTCGACCGGTGCGCCGCCGAGCGACTCGAGCACGTGCTCGTCGAGGTCCGAGCTGACGACGATCCGCGTCGCGCTCGCACCGAGCCGGTCGAGCTGCCGGCGGGCGGAGAGAGCGAGCGAGGCGAGGTCCCCCGAGTCGATGCGCACGGCCCCCGGCCCGGAGGCGCCCGCGCGGCGCGCCGCGTCGACCGCGTGCTCGACCCCGGACTCCACGTCGAAGGTGTCCACGAGGAGCGTCGTGGCGGGGCCGCTCGAGGCGAGCTGCGCGTCGAACGCGTCCCGCTCGCTCGGGTACGCGAGCGTGAACGCGTGCGACGCCGTCCCGGCCGTCGGCACTCCGAACCTCCTCCCGGCCTCGAGGTTCGAGGTCGAGGAGAAGCCCGCGAGGTACGCGGCGCGCGCGACCGCCGGCGCTGCCGCGTCGTGGACCCTCCGGGACCCCATCTCCACGAGGTCACGACCTCGAGCCGCGACGACCATCCGTGCCGCCGCGGACGCGACCGCGCTGTCCGCGTTGAGCACGGAAAGGACGAGCGTCTCGAGGAGCAGCCCCTCGCCGAGCGTCGCGTCCACGGTGAGCACCGGACTGTCCGCGAAGTAGCACTCCCCCTCTCCGTACGCGTCGACCGTGGCCGAGAGACGGTACGAGCCGAGCCAGTCGAGCGCCTGCTCGGACACGACGCGCTCCCTCTCGAGCCACGCGAGCTCCTCGGCTCCGAACCGGAACTCCTCCAGCGCCTCGAGGAGCCGACCGAGCCCGGCGACGACCCCGTACCGCCGGCCCGGAGGAAGGGAACGGGCGAAGACCTCGAACACCGCGCGGCGACCCGCCACGCCGGAGCGGAGGGCGGCGTCGAGCATCGTGAGCTCGTACCGGTCCGTCCTGAGGGCGGTCGACATCGGGCGCTCCCGGTCGTGGTCGGCGCGCCCCGGCCACGACCGGAGCGACAGGGCGAGCCTAACCGTGCACGACCCGGGACACTGGCCGGCGGGCCGGTCCGAGCTGGTAGGTTCCCCACGTGCCCCTGGGACCCTCGACGGACACGCTCGCCGCGCTCGCACCGGCCATGACGGCGCTCCGACTCTCGCTCCACGTGCTCGCCGCATCCGTGTGGGTCGGGGGACAGATCACCGTCGCGGGGCTCCTCGGCACCGTGCGCGGCTTCGGGGAGGGTGCCCCGCGTGCGATCGCTCGGACCTTCGGAAGGCTCGAATGGCCCGCGTTCGCGCTCCTCATCGCGACCGGGGTGTGGAACGTCCTCGCGACCCACCCGTCCCACGAGAGCACGGCCTGGAAGGTCGTGCTCGCGGCGAAGATCGCGGTCGCGCTCGCGGCGGGCCTCGCAGCCTGGCTCCACCAGCGTGCCCGGTCGCGTGCCGGCCTCGCCGCGTACGGGGCGGTCACCGCGCTCGCCTCTCTCGTCGCGCTCGTCCTCGGGGTCCTGCTCGCCGGCTGACCGGACGCGCCCCGCTAGAATCGTTCCAAGGTGCGCGGCGCACCCGGGCGCGTTGGCCGCGCCCGGCCGACGGCGAGGGGCCGACGATCAGCGATCTCCTGGAGCGGCTTCGAGAGAGGAACTGGCGGGTCACGCCGCAGCGGCGTGCGGTCGCGCAGGTCCTCGACGGAGACCACGTGCACCTGAGCGCCGAGACCGTCCATCGACGCGCCCACGACATCCTCCCGGAGATCAGCCTCGCGACCGTCTACAACACCTTGAACGAGCTCGTCTCGATGGGCGAGGTGCTCGAGGTGTCCGCGGGCGCCGGGCCGAAGCGGTACGACCCGAACGTCGCTACCCCCCACCACCACCTCGTGTGCACCTCGTGCGGAGACCTGCGCGACGTGCCCGCTCCCGGATCCGTGCCCGAGCTCGGGGCAGGCGAGGCGCACGGCTTCGTCGTGACGGGCGTCGACATCGTCTACCAGGGACGCTGCCCGAGGTGCTCGGAGGAGTGACGCACCGAGTCGCCTCCGCGCGCGCGGTCTCGCGACGGACCGTGCGCGGTGCTTGCCTACGCCGGGCCCATCACGACCCGATGTGCGTCGCGGGCACCTGTCCGAGACGTCCCTTCTGGTAGTCGTCGAACGCCTGGCGCAGCTCCTCCTCGGTGTTCATCACGAACGGCCCGTACCACGCGACCGGCTCGCGGATCGGTACGCCGCCGAGGAGGAGCACCTCGAGCTTCGGGGCACGGGCGTCCGGGGCCTGTGACGCCCCGACGACGAGGTGGTCCCCCTCCCCGAGCACCGCGAGTCGACCGGTGCTCACCGGGTGGGCCGCGCTCCCGACGGTCCCCGATCCCGCGAGCACGTACACGAGCGCGTTCTGGTCGCTCGGCCAGGGCAGCTCGACGCGGGCTCCCGGCTCGACGGTCGCGTGCACGAGCGTGATCGGGGTGTGCGTGGCGCCCGGTCCGCCGTGCACCCCGAGAGTCCCCGCGATGATCCTCACGAGCGCGCCCCCGTCGTGCGACGCGACGAGGGTCTGGCTCGCCCGACCGATGTCCTGGTAGCGAGGGGGCTCCCACTTCTTCGCCGCCGGGAGGTTGACCCAGAGCTGGACCCCGTGGAAGAGCCCTCCGGACACGACGAGCTCCTCCGGTGGGGCCTCGATGTGGAGTATCCCCGCGCCCGCCGTCATCCACTGGGTGTCCCCGTCGGTGATGCGCCCTCCGCCCCCGATCGAGTCCTGGTGACGGAACACGCCGTCGATCAGGTACGTCACCGTCTCGAACCCGCGATGCGGGTGCCACGGGGTGCCCTTCGGCTCTCCGGGCGCGTAGTCGACCTCACCCATCTGGTCCAAGTGGACGAACGGGTCGAGCTCGCCCTGGGGCACTCCCGCAAAGGCGCGACGGACGGGGAAGCCCTCTCCTTCGAACCCGCTCGGGGCGACCGTGACGGACCGCACCGGGCGCTCGCGCGACGCGACGGGGTCGGGTCGCTCCACCCGCGGGAGCACCAAGATGTCCTCGACGGTCACTGCAGGCACGGACCCACCTCCTGACGATCCGGACGGGCCGGGATGTCCGTCCCGACGCGCGATCCGCTCGCGCGACGCGAGCGACGGGCGCGCGTGCACCACGTCCCCTCCCGACGACACGGGCCCGGGGCGAGACGCACCACCCGCGGCGCACAGCTTCGAACACCGGGACACGACGGGTTGTTCCCCTGCACCACGCGGCGGACCGGCGCCGGGTCCCCGACCCCTCCGCGCCACGACGGCAGCCCTCCCGGGCGTCTCGCTTCCCCCGCCGTCGCGCGCCCGGCCGGGCGACGGATCGCCCGGCCGGGCCGCGTCGCACGGTTCCCGCCGTGACGATCGGCCTGCTGTCCCTCGCGGCCTCACACTTCCCCTCGCCTCCGGCCCCGGCCCCGGCCCCGGCCCCGGCCCCGAGCGGTCAGGAGCAGCACGGCGCCCGCGAGGGCGAGAGCCCCGGCAAGCTCGACCATCGGCTCGACGTCGAGGCCGGTGAACGGGAGCGTCGGCGGCGCCGGGGCGGGAGGGGCCGGGGGACGGGCGGGCATCGGAAGGTGCGAGGGGATCTCCGGGAGCGCTATCTCGACCGGCGCGACCGCCTGGCGCGCCGTCAGACGGACCGTGCAGTGCAGCGCCGGGTCGAACCGGTACCCCGGCGGCGCGCGGACCTCCTTCAAGCACCACGCGTACCCGGCGGGCACCTCGAGGACCATCTCGCCGTCCCGCCCCGTGACCCCGAGCTCGTAGAACGCGCCGCCCGGCACCCCCCGGGGGACTGGGAACCCCCGGGCGGGCCGCGCGCCGGGAGCGCGGCCTCCGACGGAGAAGACCGCGTACACCGCCCCGGGTATGCCCGTGTCCGGCTCGAGCGAGTTGAACTTGTGCGCCTGGATGTCGACCATGCGCGGTCGCTCGGGAAGAAGGACGCGATCCTCCCCGGGAGGGCTCCCCCTCCCGAGCACGGGCGTGCAGCGCGCACGGGGGTCGGCGACGAAGTCGGGCGGTGCCGAGACCTCGACGAGGCACCACGAGCGGCCGGACGGCACGACGAACGAGAGGTTTCCCGCCGCGTCCGTCCGGCCGCGCTCGACCCAGTGCTCGCCCGCGCGCCGTCGCGGGGTGGGGTCCCCCGGCTCGACCGGCGGCACGCTCGAGAGCGGTGGTCCGACCACGTACAGGTCGTAGACCGCGCCCCCGATAGCGCTCGCAGGAGCGAGGGAGTCGAACTTGTGCGCCCGGATCGTCACCGTCCCCACGACCGCGGGTGGCCCCGAGCTCCCGGCCGGGACCGGGGTCGGGGCCGGGGCCGGGGCCGGGGCGTCGGGCTTCGGCGGCCACTCGCCCGGTGCCGGAGGTGGGGGCGCGCCCGGACCGACGAGCGGGACGTCGGCGAGCGTGACGAGAGCCGTCTCGGGAGGCACGGAAGTCCGGCCCGCGAGGACCGGGGTGCACCGCGGCGCCCGGTCCGCCTGGTAGCCGGGTGGCGGCGTGCCCTCGACCACGCAGTACCGGTACCCGGGCAGCTCGAGCGGGAACACCGCCGGGCCCGACGACCCGGACGTGACCGACGCGACCCACGTCCCCCCCGCGATCGTCGGGGCGCCCGCCGGGGGCGGCGGGCCGGGAGGGCCGCTCCCGCCGACCATCCTGTAGAGGTCGAGGGTCGCCCCCGCCAGGTCCCCCCCCGGGGCGATCGCGTCGACCTTCGCGGCGGTGACCTCCACGAACTCCCCCGGCTCGTCGACCGCGACCGCGACGGTGCCCGCTCCCGACGCGGCCACGAGACATCCGCTCTCGCCCGCCACGAAGCCCGGGGGCGCGACGGTCTCGACCCAGCAGTATCTATCCCCGGGCACGAGGGCCGGCTGCGTCGTGCAGGTTCCCGCGCCGTCCGTCGTGCACGTCGCGACCGCGCCCCCCGGGCTGCCCGTCGCGTCCACCACGAGGCGCGCGCCCGCGACGTCCAGCGCGACGGGGTCGACGTTCCCCGTCGGGTGCTTGGCGAACTCGACCGCGACGAGCCTCGGGTCCGCGAAGTCGACGACCGCCGCCGACCCCGGCGCGAGCACCACGTACCGGCTCGTCGCGCCCGCTCCGGGCGCGTACCCCGGCGGCGCCGACACCTCGGTGACCTCGTAACGCCCGGGCAGGAGCCCGATGGCCCCTCCCGAGCTGGGAGAGCACGCCCCGATCGAGCTCGTCGTGCACTCGCCGAGGTCGTCTCCGTACACGCCGGACGCCGTCGCGTCGTACCGCACGTCGAACACTCCGCCCACGACGGGTGCGCTCGTCCCCGACGCGACGTTGTACACGTCGAGCGTCCCCGGGTCGACGGAATCCGCCACGTGCGCCACTGTCGTCGCGTGCCCGAGCGACACGGAGGTGTCGAACGGAGGCACAGCCGCGTAGCCCGGCGGCTGCTTCGTCTCTGTGAGCGTGTAGATCCCCGGCTCGAGACCTCCCACCGCTCCCGACGGCCCGGACGCCCCGACCGTGACCGTCCCCGCCAGCCCGTTCGACGGAGCGGGCCCGGACACCTCGAACTGCGCCCCACCGACCGGGTAGTAGGCCGTGTCGTTCCCCGTCATGGAGACCGTAAGGGAGCCGAGCAACAGCTCCTGAATGCTGAGAGATACCGTCGCACCGGGCTCGAGCGTTATGACATTTGAATTGCTCGTAGATGCCGCGTAACCAGGTGCTGGACCGACTTCGGAAATCAGGTATTTCCCAGGAAGAAAGCTCGCTCCGTCGTTGGAAGGAGGCTGGCAAGTGCCTTGCGCATCCGTCGTACACGTCCCGAGGTCAGTTCCAAACGATCCGTTGCCCTGGGAATCAAATCTGATATCGAACGTGGCGTATGCCAGCGGAACGCCAGTCTGTTCATCCGTGTCGTTCACATCAAGTGTCGCAGGAATAGCCGTGTTCTCGTTAGCTCCCGTGAAATGCGCCGTGACGTTGCCCCCGTCGAGAACGGTCACGGTTTGGTCCGGGCCCGGGGCGTACCCCAGCGGCGCGGTCGACTCGCGGACCGTGTAGGTCCCGGCCGGCAGAGGCAAGCTTGGGCCGGCTGCGCCCGAGGAGTTCGTCGTGAGCGTCGCGACAACCGTCCCGGCCGTGCCCACGACCTGGTAGACGCCGCCGGAGAGCCCGAGATAGGCGACGTCGTCACCGCCCTCGTCCACCGACACGGTCCCGGTACCTGCCGGCTGTCCGGAGGGGGCGATCGTGTCGGAGTTCGAGGTCGTGACGGGGGACTCTGGGCTCACGACCTCGTCACCGGCGCCCGTAGCGAGGAACTGAAGTCCGAGCGCGCCCACCGACGCGGCAGCGTCGACCGTGACCGGGGTGCTGGAGCTGTCCGCGTACACCTCCGCGCTCACGTCGCCGAGCGAGTCCGTCGTGAGCGTCGCGGCCGTCGCGCCACCCGCAAAGGTCCCCCCGTGGAGCGTGAGCGTGACTGGGACCCCCGAGGCGGCCGCGCCCGACCCGGGGAACACGAGCCGGACCTGGTAGATCGCCCCCGCAGTCGGCACGGGGCCGATTCCCGTGGTGTTCATGTCGAGCGTCGGGCTCCCCGTCGCTCCCGATGCGCCCGCGAACCACGCCTCGAGCTCGTCGTAAGCGGCGAGCTCACCGGCGGCGAGCAGCGGGCTTGGCGCTCCCCAGACGAGGTGGTCGTAGAGGAGCTCCGCGGCGACCGCCGCGTCGTCCGCGCTGAACGACGCGCCGCCAGCCCACGCGCCGGCAGCGGTCGCCTCGCCGAGCGCGTACCCGAGCGCGGGAAGCGACCCCGTGTCCGATCCGACGGGCGCGACCGCGGCCGAGTACGCGCCCGCAGGGCTGGGGCCGGGGCCCGGGGCCGGTGACCCGGCAGCGAGCGCCCAGCCGGTCGCCGTCGGGAACCCCGGCCCGTAGGTGCCGAACCAGCCGGACACTCCCTCGAACGTCGCGCACGCGCCGTTGTACGCGGACGCGACGGTCGTCGTCCCGCAGACCTCCGACGCCGCCGCGGGTGCGGAACCGAGGACCGCGAGGAGGCAGGCTGCGCCCGCCACGCCGACGACGACCGCGAAGGCTCGCCGCAGAGTCACGCGGGTGCACGGGCCCTTCATACTGTGTACGCCTTCCTGTGCGTATCGTGAACCTACGACGCGCTATTCGCGTCAAGGAGTACTTGGCGAGGCACAGGCAAGAACGGTGAAACTTCTCCCTCCCGTGCCACGGGCGGCCGGACGACGCGGGAGATGCGTTGTCGTGCTGTGGTATTTCTTCGATTGGGCCGACATCATCCGAGCAGGCTGTCCTGTGATCACAGCGCGTGAGGTGAGGCGTGAGCAGTCGGACCACGCCGATAGGTCGTGATCTGCACCGTGAATAGACAGGTGAGGCAACGCGTGAATAGCGGGTGGCACAGTCGCCCCGATGACGGTGCGTGCCCTCGACACGGTCCGACGGAGATGGGAGCTTGTCGCGGCGTCCCCGCGCGCTCGCGCGGTCGTCGATCGACTCGCCGCGCTCGAGCCGGACGTCGCCCGCCTCGACGCGCGCGACCTCTCCGAGCTCGTCGCCGTGACGAGCGGTCGGGCGCGAGCCGTTCCCCCTGATCTCGTGAACGCCGCCATCGCAGCACTCGTTCGACAGTTCGAGTGTGACGAGCTCGTCGGGGTGACGGTCGTCCGCCTTCTCATCCCCGGGCTCACGCGCGTCGCCAGATCCCTGCACTGGGGCGAAGGCGGCCCCTGGTCGGACCGGGACGAGTTCGAGTCCGATCTCGTCGCCGCCGCCTGGCGCTCTGCCCGGCTCCATGCGGGGCTCACCCTCGAGCGGCCCTGTCGGGTGATCCTGGAGCGGGCTCGCCGCTCGCTGCGCACTGACCTCGAACGCCACCGACGCGACCTCGCCCGCCGCCGATCGCCAGACGACCTGGACGACCTGCCCTCGCCGGGCGTCGACCTTTTGAGCGAGCTCGCCCACGCGCTCGCACTGCTCTCCGGGTCGCTGGTCGCCCCACGCGACGTCGCGCTCCTCGTCGCGACCCGCGTCCACGGGTACCGGCTCGCCGAGCTTGCCGAGATGACCGGCGAGAGCGCGTCGCATCTCGCGTACCGGCGCCGGCTCGCGGAGCAGGCGGTGGTTCGGTGACCGCACGCGCCGCACCGTCGTCCGGCAGCCGACGCCGCCGACGCGCCGCTCGGCGCACCGCCGACGAGCGGCGGCCCCGTCACGAGCTCGCCTCGTGGCTCGCTCTCGGCATCGCCGTCGCTGCCGTCGTCGTTCTCACGACCGCACGCCCCGTGCACGCCTCCCGCAGCGGGGTCCACGGAGAGCGCTCCGCGGAGCCCTCGCGCGGCCGGAGGCGAGAGGGGAGCGCGACCGTCCCACCCTCGGCCCCGCCGCGGTATGCAACAAAGCAGGGCCCGCTTTCCTCGGGGACGACGCGGCTGCCCGCTGCTCCGACGACCGCTGCTCCGACGACCGCTGCTCCGACGACCGCTGCTCCGACGACCGCTGCTCCGACGACCGCTGCTCCGACGACCGCTGCTCCGACGACCGCTGCTCCGACGAGGACGTCGACAGTCGCGACTACGAGCCCGAGCGCGCGACCGACGAGGCGTGCCGGTCCCGCGGCTAACGCTCCGTCCGCGGGCGCGCCCCCACCGAGCACGCCACCCGGGCCGGCGGTCGTGACCGTGTCCTGGCCGGGCAACCTCCAGTACCCGGACGACGTGTCCGCGGCGTTCGCGCTCCGGACCTCGGGCGGCGTCGTCTCCGCGACCGCAGCCTGGTCCGGAGCTCCCGAGCTCAGGATCTCGGTCGTGTGCGCGGGCGGGTCGCGGTCGGCAACGGGGACGACGGGACTGTACGTGTCTGCGGTAGGCGAGCCGGGAAACTGCGAGGTCACGATCGCCGAGCCCGTTGGCACGGCCGCAGTCGTGTCGTACTCGCTCGTCGCCCACTACCCGGCGCAGCGGAGGTGACCCCGGATGACGACCCGCTCGAGAGCAACGTTCTCGGGTCTCGTCGCGCTCGCGAAGTGCGCCGTGCTCCTAGGAGGGGTGCCCGTCGCCCTCGCCCGGCTCTGGGCGCTGGCTCCCTCCGCTCCGCGCGCCTCCGAGCCGTGGCTCGCACGGGCGACGATCGACCACCTCGTGATCGCGCTCGTCGCCGCCCTGTGGGGCGCCGCGGCCGTCCGGCTCGTACGCGACGTCGCGCGCGCCCTCGACGGTCGTCTCGCGTCGCCCTCGCGCTCGTGGTCGGCCCGCTGGGCGACTCGGGTCGCCGGGCTCCTGCTCGTCCTCGGATCGGGCCTCACCGTCGGCGCGAGCGCCGCGTACGCGGCCCCGTCCCTAGCGAGTCCCCCCGTCGCAGCACACGCGGAGACACCCGCAGTCGCCTCAGGTGATCCGTCCCCCGCGGTGCGCAGCTACGTCGTCCGGCCCGGCGACTGCCTCGCGTCGATCGCAGCCCGACTGCTCGGAGACGCGGCCGAGTGGACGACCCTCTGGCGCCTCAACCAGGACCGGCACGAGCCGGACGGGAGGCGTCTCGTCGACCCGAGCCTCGTGTACCCCGGATGGGTGCTCGCCATCCCCTCTGCCCCCGGGGCACCCGTCGTCTCGCGTCGAGCAGGATCGAGGACGATGCCGCGCGCCACCACCGAGCGCAGCGCGGCGGAGCGAAGCTCGACCGGCCTGCCTCGTCGGCGGGTCGTCGCGGCCCGGCGGACGGAGCGGGCCCTCGAGGTCACGCGGCACCCCGATCCGCCGAGCACCGGGCCACACCCGGGCGGCATCCCCGTGCGCGGGCTCGCCGAGCTCGGGATTCTCGGCCTCGGGATGCTCACGACCGCGGCTCTCGCGCGCAAGATCCGATCTTCACGCCGCTCGACCGAGTGCATGCGCCGACCGGGCGAGCGCGCCGCGGAGGGGGATCCCCACACCGCCTCCGCCGCGGCGGCGCTCGACCCGCTCGCGGACACGACTCTCCTCGACTGGGTGGACGGCGCGAACAGGCTCCTCACGCGCGCCCTTCGCGACCGGCGAGGCGCTCTGCCCGAGGTGCGCCTCGTGCGCGCCGGGCCCGACGGGGTCGAGCTCCTCCTCGACGCCCCGGTCGTCGACCCGCCCGAGGGGTTCCTGTCACGCGACGGAGGCTGGACCTGGGTGCTCGATCCCGACATCGCGCTCGCCGACCTCCTCGCACTCGTCGACGGCTTCCGACGGCACGTCCCGGCTCTCGTGCCGATTGGGGACTCCGCGGAGGCGTCCTATCTCGCCGCAGTCGGCCCGCGTCGCCACCTCCTCCTACGGAGCGCGGACGGCGCCCCCCTGCGTCCCCATCTCGACGCGATGGTCACCGCGCTCTGCACCCTCCCGTGGGCGAGCGCTCTCCAGGTCGAGCTCCTCGGGGTCGACCCTCCCCCAGGGTCCCGCTGCGACCACACGGTCGCGCCGTCGAGCGCCTCGGAGCTCGTCGCCCTCGCGCGCTCGCCCCTCCCCGACGCGGCAGACCGGGCCGTTCGCAGCGAGCCACAGCACGTGCTCGTCGTCCTCGACGGTCCGCCCGCCGACGCTCTCGGGCCGGACCTCCGCGCGGCGATCGGGGAGAGGGCGGGGATCGTGACGACCTCGGTCCGAGGCGGTCCCGAGATCGCCGTCACCGTGGTCGTCGAGCACGGTGCCCTCGTCGTGCTCCCCGACGGCGTGGAGCTGCTCGCGCGCTCGCCCACCGCGCTCCAGGCGGCGCTCGCGGACGACCTCCTCGACCGGCCCCTCCTCGTGCGTCCGGCCGCCCCCGCACCTGGCGTCGCGTCGACCGGCCGGCCGTCGAGGCGCGCCGGGCCCGGGCAGGTCGAGATCTGTGTGCTCGCCCCTGTCCCGTCGCTCACGGGGCTTGCGTCCCCGCTCGCGAGCAAGGACCGCTCGCGAGTCGTCGAGCTCGTCGCCTACCTCGCGCTCGCCGGCCATGGCGCGACGACCGACGCGATACGCGAGCAGGTATTCGGGCGGAGCGACCGAGTCGCGTCGCTCGGCCGTGTCCACAACGTCGCCTCGGCAGCACGATCGGCGCTCGGCACGGACGAGGAGGGGCGCTTCCTGCTCCCCGCCTCCTCGGGCGGGCGCTACCGGCTCGACGAGCGCGTGACCTGCGACTGGACCCGTTTCGAGCAGATGTCCACGCGCGCCCGCACGTCGTCGGTCCCGGAGGCGATCGAGCTCCTGGCCGGCGCGCTCGACCTCGTCGGAGGTCTCCCGTGCTCGGAGTCGCCGTCCGGGTGGGACTGGCTCGTGTCCCGAGGCCTCCTCACGACCATGGTGTCGTCGGTCGTCGACGCGAGCCACCACCTCGCGTCCCTCGCCATCGCCGGTCGCGAGCTCGACCTCGCGAGCTGGGCGGTCTCGAAGGGGCGGATCGTCGAGCCGTGCTCGGAGATGCTCGCTCGCGACGCGATGATCCTCGCGGACCTCTCGGGAGACCCCGACGCGCTCCGCCGGGAGTGGCACGACCTCGAAGCCGGGCTCGCGATCCTGGACGGAGGCGAGCCGTCCGAGGAGACCCGCGCCCTCTACGAGGAGCTCGCGGGCAGCCGCCGCGCCACCTCGCCACGACGACGGTCCGCGAGGAACGGATAGCGCGACCTCACCTCGCCCACCTCGTCCGGGTCGACCGTCGCGACGAGCAGCTCCGGACCCGTCCCGGCCTCGCCGACGACCTCGCCAAAGGGTGCGAACACGACGCTCCCCCCCTCGTACGCGACGCCCCCGCCCGTCCCCGTCCTGTTCACGCCGACCACGTACGCCTGGTTCTCGATGGCCCGAGCGGCAAGAAGCGCCCGCCAGTGCTGCTTGCGTGCCGCGGGCCAGCTCGCGACCACGACGTACGCGTCCGTGTCGGCTGCAGCGTCCCAGAACACGTCCGCGAACCTCAGGTCGTAGCAGACGAACGGGGTGACCCGGACCCCGTCGACCGAGGTCGTCACGATCTCTCGCCCGGGCGCGTAGTGCTCGCCCTCGCCGCTGTAGCTGAACGGGTGGAGCTTGTCGTAGACGGTGTCCACGCCCGTTGGCGCGGCGAGGAGGAAGCGGTTCACGGGTCGGTCCCGACCGGCGGCGCTGCACGCGAAGGAGCCTCCGACGTGCACCCCCCGCGTCACCGCCTGCTCGTGCAGGAAGGCCGCCGTCGGGCCGTCCTCGGGCTCTGCGACCACCTCCGTGCGCATCGAGAACCCCGTCGGGAACATCTCCGGGAACACCACGAGGCGAGCCCCCTGGTCCGCCGCCGCCGCGACGTCGCGCGCCGCGCGCCCGAGGTTCGCGGCGCGGTCTTCCCAGGCGACATCGCACTGGACCGCGGCGATCCGAAGCGCCCTCGACGGGGACCCGGTGGACCTCATGGCGCGAGCGACGAGAGCCGGCCGAGCGCCTCGTCGATCACCTGCTCGCTCTTGCAGAACGCCCACCGGACGAGCGGGCGACCCGCATCCTGGTCGTCGTAGAAGACAGAGCTCGGGATCGCGACGACCCCGCACCGCTCGGGGAGCGACGCGCAGAACCGCAGCCCGTCGTCGTACCCGACGGATCGGACGTCGGTCGTCACGAAGTAGCCGCCCTCGGGGCGCGCGACCTCGAACCCGAGCGCCTCGAGCCCGTCGGCAAGCTGGTCGCGCCGGGGCCGGAGCACCCCGGCCGCGCGCTCGTGCCAATCGCTCTCCCGGAGCGCCCGCGCGATCGCATGCTGGAACGGAGCGCCGCTCACGTAGGTGAGGAACTGCTTCGCGGTCCGGACCGCCGCGAGCAGCGGTGCCGGCGCGCATGCCCAACCGATCTTCCAGCCCGTGAACGAGTAGGTCTTCCCCGCGGAGGAGATAGAGACCGTCCGCTCCCGCATCCCCGGCAGGGTCGCGAGCGGCACGTGCTTCCCGTCGTACACGAGGTGCTCGTACACCTCGTCCGTGACCGCCACAAGGTCGTTCTCGACGCACCGGCTCGCGACGAGCTCCAGCTCCTCTCGGGTCAGCACCCGCCCTGTCGGGTTGTGCGGGCTGTTCACGACGACGACTCGGGTACGCGGAGTGATCGCCGCGTCGAGGTCGTCCGGGTCGAGACGCCAGTCCGGGTAGCGCAGGGGCACGACCCGTCGTGCCGCTCCCGCCATCGCGGTGCACGCCGCGTACGCGTCGTAGTAGGGCTCGAGCACGACGACCTCGTCGCCGACCTCGCACATCCCGAGCAGGGCGGCGGCGATGGCCTCGGTCGCCCCTGCGGTGACGAGCACCTCCTCCTCCGGGTCGTACGCGAGCCCGTAGCAGGCGGCCTGGTGGGCAGAGACCGCCGACCGGAGCGCGGCGATCCCCTTCCCGGGCGGGTACTGGTTCTCGCCCGCGAGGATCGCCTCGACGGCCCAGCCCTTCACCTCGTCCGGCCCGTCTACGTCCGGGAACCCCTGGCCGAGGTTGATCGACCCCGTAGAGGTCGCGAGCGCGGACATCTCCGCGAAGATCGTCGTCGCGAACCCCTGGAGCCGGGAGGTCAGGTACGGGGCGCGACGGGGCATCGCGCCGGATAGTAGCGGCGCGAGGGCTGCGGTCAGGCGAGCACGTCCGCGAGCGGCAGCACGTCGAGACCGTGCGCCTCCGCGACCGGCGCGTACGTGACCGACCCGTCCACCGTGTTGAGCCCGAGCGCGAGCGCGGGGTCGTGGCGTGCCGCCTCCCGCCACCCGTGCTCGGCGATCGCGACCGTGTAGCGGAGCGTCGCGTTCGTGAGCGCGTGGGTCGAGGTGTGCGGGACCGCGCCCGGCATGTTCGCGACGCAGTAGAAGAGCGAGCCGTGGACGGGGAACGTCGGTGCGGAGTGCGTCGTCGGGTGCGTCGACTCGAAGCACCCCCCCTGGTCGACCGAGATGTCCACCAGCACGGACCCGGGCCGCATCTTCGCGACGAGCTCGTCGCTCACGAGACGGGGCGCCTTGGCTCCCGGCACGAGCACCGCCCCGATCACGAGGTCGGCGTCGACGCAGGCCTCCTCGATCGCGTGCTCGCTCGACGCGAGCGTCGTGATCCGCCCCTGGTACAGCGCGTCCACTGCACGCAGCTTCGCGAGGTCGCGGTCGAGCACGCGCACCTCGGCGTGCATGCCCGCCGCGATCATGGCCGCGTTCATCCCGGACACCCCCGCCCCGATGACGACCACCTGGGCGGCACGCACTCCGGGCACCCCGCTCACGAGCACGCCGCGCCCCCCGGCCGGACGCTGGAGGTGCTCGGCTCCGACGAGCGGCGCCATTCGCCCCGCGACCTCGCTCATAGGAGCGAGGAGCGGGAGCGAGCCGTCCCGAAGCTGCACGGTCTCGTACGCGATCCCGACGGTCCCCGCGCCGAGGAGCGCGTCCGTGCACGCGCGCGACGCCGCCAGGTGCAGGTAGGTGAACAGCACGAGGTCGCCCCTCAGTCGGTGGAACTCCTCGGCCACGGGCTCCTTGACCTTGCACACGAGCTCGGACCCCGCCCAGAGCTCGTCCGCAGTCTCCACGATGGTCGCTCCGGCCCTCTCGTACTCGGCGTCGGTGATCGAGGACCCGACACCGGCCGACCGCTCGAGCCTGACGGTGTGCCCCGCCGAGACGAGCTCGCGCACGCCTGCGGGCGTCATCGACACTCGGAACTCGTTGTCCTTGACCTCGCGGGGGATCCCGATCCTCATCGTCGCTCCTCGAATCGCTCCGTGCCCCGCCTGGTCCGTGCGGGCGCGCCGCGGCTCCCTCGCCGCACTCCTGCGAATCCTCGCACTCGAGCGGGGACACTGCAAGCGGATCCGTCGTGGCAGCACCTATTGGCGACGATTTCCACGGGTCGAACGCACCGGGTGGCGACCGACACCCGCCCGCTGCGCGCCTCGCCCTCCCGATGGCGACCTGCAGGTCGATCCCGAAGCCGTTCACGACGGCGCACGTGGTCGGCGCCTTCGTGGCCGCCGCCCTCCCGACGGTCGTCGGGCTCGCTACCCCGACGACGTCGAGCCCCGCGTCCCGGCCGCTCCCCGTCAGGCTCCGAGGCTCGACATCACGTGCTTGAGGCGCGTGTAGTCCTCGAACCCGTACACGGACAGGTCCTTGCCGTACCCGGAGCTCTTGAACCCTCCGTGCGGCATCTCCGCGACGATCGGGATGTGCGTGTTGATCCAGACGGCGCCGAAGTCGAGCGCCTTCGCCATGCGCATGGCGCGACCGTGGTTCGACGTCCACACGCTCGACGCGAGCCCGTATCGCACCCCGTTCGCCCAGGAGATCGCCTCGTCCTCGTCGGAGAACCTCTGGACCGTGATCACCGGCCCGAAGATCTCGTCCTGGACCATCTCGTCGTCCTGTCGCAGGCCCGCCACGACCGTCGGCGCGTAGCAGTACCCGCGATCGCCCAGCCGCGTTCCTCCGACCACGATCTCCGCGTGCGCGGGCACCCGCTCGACGATCCCCGCGACGCGTGCGAGCTGGTTCACGTTGTTGAGCGGCCCGACCTCCGCGTCGGGCACGTCCGTCCCCCCGACCTTGGTCGCCCTCGCCCTGTCGGCGAGGGCCGCGACGAACGCGTCGTGGAGGCCCGGAGCGACGAGCACGCGTGTCGCGGCGGTGCAGTCCTGGCCCGCGTTGAAGTACCCGGCCATCGCGATCCCGTCGGCCGCGGACTCGAGGTCCGCGTCGTCGAACACCACGACGGGCGCCTTCCCGCCGAGCTCGAGGTGCACGCGCTTCAGCGACGGAGCGGCGGCCGTCGCGACCTCGATCCCCGCGCGCACGCTCCCGGTGATCGACACCATCTGGGGCACGTCGTGCGCGACGAGAGCGCGGCCCGTGTCGCGGTCGCCGCACACCACGTTGAGCACGCCCGGAGGCAGGTGCTCGGCCATGAGCTCCGCGAGGAACAGGATCGAGGCCGGGGTCGTGTCCGAGGGCTTGAGGACCATCGTGTTGCCCGCCGCGAGCGCGGGTCCCCATTTCCAGATCGCCATCATCAGCGGGTAGTTCCACGGCGTCACCGCGGCACACACGCCGATCGGCTCACGCCGGACGTACGAGGTGTGACCGGCCATGTACTCCGCGGCGGCCCGGCCCTCGAGCATTCGGGCCGCACCCGCGAAGAACCTGATCTGGTCGGCGGAGGGAGGGATCTCCTCGGAGAGCATCACCGCGAGGGGCTTGCCCGTATCGCGGCACTCGATGCGGGCGATCTCGTCCGCATGAGACTCGAGCGCGTCCGCTATCCGGAACAGCGCGAGCGACCGCTGCGACGGGGTCGCGTCGCGCCAGGCCGGGAACGCTCTCTCCGCGGCGCGGACCGCGTCGTCCACGTCCGACGCGTCGGACACCGGGGCGGTCGCGTACGGCTCGCCCGTGCTCGGGTCCACGATCTCGTCCACCTGCTCGGAGCGCGCGGCGACGCGCCGCCCTCCGACGAAGTTCTCGAATCGCTCGAGCGCTGCCATCGCTGCCTCCCGCGGCGTCTCTCGGACTGCTCCCGCCATCCTCGCAGAACTTGCCCGCTGCGACAAGCGATTTCGTACATCTCGGGGCGTTCTGCGACGGATTCACTTGACGCGGGGCCCTCCGATGGCGCACCGTGGAGGGTGAGGAGGATGACGTGGAGGTGCTCGACGAGGCGAACCGGGCCATCATCGAGGAGCTGCAGCGCGACGGTCGACGGGCGTACAGCGCCATCGCCGCCGTGGTCGGGCTCTCGGAGGCCGCCGTGCGCCAGCGCGTCCAGCGGCTCCGTGAGTCCGGGGTCATCCAGGTCGTCGCGGTCACGGACCCCAAGCAGGTGGGCTTCGCGCGCCAGGCGATGGTGGGGATCCGCGCGGACGGAGACGTGCGCACGCTGGCGGCGATGCTCGCACAGATCCCGGAAGTCGACTACGTGGTCGTCTGCGCAGGCGGCTTCGACATCCTCGTCGAGGTCGTGTGCGAGAACGACACGCACCTCCTCGAGATCCTGAACTCGACGGTCCGCGCTCTCCCCGGCGTCCGCCACGCCGAGACGTTCGTGTACCTCGAGCTCACCAAACAGACCTACACCTGGGGGACTAGATGAAGGCGATGACGAACGACGAGCTCCAGGCCGCGGCGCGCAACCACTTGTGGATGCACTTCACGCGTCTGTCCTCCTACGCGCACCACGACGTCCCGGTGATCGTCCGGGGCGAGGGAGCGTACGTGTACGACCAGTCCGGTCGGCGCTACCTCGACGGGCTGTCGGGACTGTTCACGGTGCAGATCGGCCACGGGCGCACCGAGCTCGCGGAGGCCGCCGCGGCGCAGGCGAGCGAGCTCGCCTACTTCCCGTTGTGGAGCTACGCCCACCCCCGTGGGATCGAGCTCGCCGACCGCCTCGCGTCGCTCGCCCCGGGCAACTTGAACCGCGTGTTCTTCACGACCGGAGGGTCCGAGGCCGTGGAGTCCGCGTGGAAGCTCGCCCGCCAGTACTTCAAGACGATCGGCCAGCCGCAGCGGTGGAAGGTCGTGAGCAGGGACATCGCCTACCACGGGACGACCATGGGCGCTCTGTCCATCACCGGGGTACCGGACCTCAAGTCCGTGTTCGAGCCGCTCGTTCCGGGAGCGGTGAAGGTGCCGAACACGAACTTCTACCGCGCCCCCGAGCACGGGGACGACGAGACGGAGTTCGGCGTGTGGGCGGCGGACGAGATCGAGCGCGCGATCCTTCGCGAGGGACCCGACACGGTCGCCGCCGTGTTCCTCGAGCCCGTTCAGAACAGCGGTGGCTGCTTCACCCCGCCACCCGGGTACTTCCCGAGGGTCCGGGAGATCTGCGACCGCTACGGCGTCCTCCTCGTCTCGGACGAGGTGATCTGCGCGTTCGGCCGGCTCGGCCACTACTTCGCGGGCGAGCGGTACGGCTACGTCCCGGACATGATCACGACCGCCAAGGGGCTCACGAGCGGCTACTCCCCGCTCGGCGCCCTCATCGTCGGCGACCACCTCGTCGAGCCTTTCCTCACCGGGGAGCGGACGTTCCTCCACGGGATCACCTTCGCGGGCCACCCCGTCTCCAGCGCGGTCGCGCTCGCGAACCTCGACGTGTTCGAGCGCGAGGACATCCTCGGGCACGTGCGCGCGAGCGAAGGCGCGTTCCGTGCCGAGCTCGAGGCGCTGCGAGACCTCCCGATCGTCGGGGACGTCCGGGGCGCGGGGTACTTCTACGGGATCGAGCTCGTGAAGGACAAGCGGACCAAGCAGACCTTCGACGACGACGAGTCCGAGCGGCTCCTCCGCGGGTTCCTCTCCCCACGGCTGTTCGAGGCCGGGCTCGTCTGCCGCGCCGACGACCGCGGCGACCCGGTCATCCAGCTCGCGCCGCCACTCGTCTGTGGCGAGGAGCAGTTCGCCGAGATATCCCACGTGCTCCGCACGGTTCTCGAGGAGGCGTGGAAGCAGCTGTGACCGTCGCGAGGGAGGGACTCGGTCTCCGGAGGACCCGGTGAGCGCGCGCACCTCACGCGGCTCGCGCCAGGACGAGGCGCGCCCCGAGGACCTCTCCTTCTGGCTCGACTCGCTCGGCGCTCCGGTCGCGCGCCGCGAGCCGCTCGACCGGGACGAGTCGTGCGACGTCGCGATCGTAGGAGCAGGGTTCACCGGCCTGTGGACTGCCTACTACCTCCTTCGCGGCGATCCGTCGCTTCGCGTCGCGGTCGTCGAGTCGGAGTTCGCCGGCTTCGGCGCCTCGGGACGCAACGGGGGGTGGTGCTCGGCGCTGTTCGCCGCGTCGGACAGTCGGATCTCCCGGTCGTTCGGGCTCGGGGCGGCGCACGCGATGCGCGCCGCGATGAACGACTCCGTGGACGAGGTCGGCCGGGTCGCCGCGCTCGAGGGGATCGACTGCCACTTCGCGAAGGGCGGCACCGTGCACGCGGTGCGCAACGCCGCGCAGCTCGCGCGGGCGGTCGCCGAGGTCGAACAGGCGCGCTCGCTCGGCGTCGGGCCCGGGGACCTCGCGCTCCTCGGACCGGACGAGGCGAGGGAGCGGTTCGGCGCGGACGGGCTTCTCGGTGCGACCTACACGCCTCACTGCGCGGCGATCCACCCCGCGCGGCTCGTCCGGGGCCTCGCGTCGAGCGTCGAGCGGCTCGGCGCACGCATATACGAGGGAACGCCGGCTCGCGCGATCGCCCCAGGGCGCGTCGAGACCGACCACGGGACCGTTCGCGCGGACGTCGTCGTGCGTGCGACCGAGGGGTACACGGCGCGTCTGCGAGGAGCGCGCCGTGACGTCGCTCCCGTGTACTCGCTCATGATCGCGACCGAGCCGCTCTCGGACTCTACGTGGAGCGAGATCGGGCTCGCGCGGCGCGAGACGTTCGCCGACCACCGCCACCTCGTCGTCTACGGGCAGAGGACCGCCGACGGCAGGATCGCGTTCGGAGGAAGGGGAGCCCCGTACCACTTCGCCTCGGCGATCCGCCCGAGCCACGACCGGGTCCCGCGCGTCCACGACATGCTCGCGGAAGCCCTCGTCGAGCTGCTCCCCACCCTCGCGGGCATCGGGATCACCCACCGTTGGGGCGGGCCGCTCGGGATCCCTCGCGACTGGTTCTCCTCGGTCTGCTTCGACCGCTCGAGCGGGCTCGCGAGCGCGGGGGGATACGTCGGCGACGGGGTATCGACGACGAACCTCGCGGGTCGCACCGTCGCGGACCTGGTCCTTCGCGTCGACTCCCCGCTCACCCGGCTCCCGTGGGTCGGCCACCGGTCGCGACGCTGGGAGCCGGAGCCGCTCCGGTACCTCGGCGTGAACGCGGGGCTCGCGGTCATGACCTCCGCGGACCGAGCCGAGGAGCGCACGGGACGGCCTGCCCGGCGCGCCGCCTGGTTCGAGCGCGTCATGGGGGTCTGAGCGGTCGGTTGACACCACCTCGGGCGCGCGACCCACTACCGTGCCCTCGTGCCTTCGACGCCTCGTACCCCTCCGTCGCACCGCGCCCGCCGATCAGGACCGGACCGGCGCCTCGTACTCGGCGCGGTCGCCCTCGTCGTGATCGTCGCCGCCGTGCTCGCGGTCCTCTTCTCGAAGTCCCCCGCGAAATCGCCCGGCCGCACCCCGCACGCGTCGACGAGCACGACGACCGCGTCGCTCGCGTCGGGCATCTGCCCGCTCACGGACACCCGTGCGCCCGGTGGGGTCGTCCCGAAGCGCCCCGCGCTCGCCGTGAAGATCGGGAACGAGCCCCAGGGAGCCCGTCCGCAGAGCGGTCTCAACGAGGCGGACATCGTCTACGACACGCCTGCAGAGGGCGGGATCATGCGGTACGAGGCCGTCTACCAGTGCACGGGCGCCTCCTCGATCGGCCCCGTCCGCTCCCTGCGATGGGTCGACTGGCACATCCTCGCGATGTTCCGGAACCGGCCCCTGCTCGTCCACGCGGGCGGCATCCAGCCGGACATCACCGCTCTCGACTCCGTCAAGTACGTCACGGACGTCAACCTCCTCAGCACCTACGCGGCGGACAGCACCCGGATCACGAGCCGCGTCCCGCCGGACAACCTCTACACGGACACCGCGCAGCTGTGGGCCTCGTTCCCGAACGAGAAGGCACCGCCCGCTCCCGTGTTCCACTACTCGTCGAGCCTCCCGGCGAGCGCGAAGCCCGCGAAGAGCATCGAGATCAACTTCTCCCAGGGCACCGACGGCGTGTGGACCTGGAACCCGGCGAGCTCGCTCTGGCTCCACAGCTACGCAGGATCGGGACCGGACATCGACGCCCTCACGAACAAGCAGGTCTCCACGAACAACGTCGTCGTGCAGGTCGTGAAGTACTCGATCGGGCCGTACATCGAGAGCCCGGGCGGGACGGGCGACGTCGAGAGCGTCCTCACCGGGACCGGTCCGGGCTACATCCTGCGGAACGGCAAGGAGATCCCCGTCACCTGGCACCGCCCGAACGCGAGCGCCATGACGACGTTCACGGACGCGCACGGCGCGCCGGTCGACCTCACCCCGGGGCGGACGTTCGTCGAGATCGTGCTCGACACGACGGCCGCTCTGAAGGGCGCGGTCACGATCACCCCGTAGCCGGGGGTCCTCCGTCGCGCGCCGGGCCGCGACCCGCCCCGACCACGCGCGCGGTCACGTACGAGCGGATCCTCGTGTACGGGGGGCGGTGGACCGCGAGGTCCGGGCGCGCCGGTCGCTCGAGCACGGAGCGCACCTGCGAGAGCGCCGTGACCCCGGCGCGCCCGTGCGAGAGGCCGCACCCGGACTCCCCCACCCCCCCGAAGGGCAGGTCGGGGACGCCGAGCTGCGTGAGCGCGACGTTCGCGCAGAACGCCCCCGACCTCGTCGCGCGCTCGGCTCGCGCGAGCGCGGCCCGGCTCGCCGAGAACGCGTACACGGCGAGAGGCGGGGGCAGCCGGGAGACGAACCCGATCGCCTCCTCGAGGTCGCCCACCGAGACCACCGGGAGGAGGGGCCCGAAGACCTCCTCCTCCATCACCCGGGAGCGGGCCGGGGGATCGCGAAGCACCGTCGGGCCTACGTAGAGGCGCGAGACGTCGATCCCCCCGCCGACGACGACGGAGCCCCGCGACTCGTCGAGCATCGCCGCGAGCCGCTCGTGGTGCGAGCGGTCGACGACCCGCGGGTAGTCGGGGCTCGTCGCCGGGTCCGCGCCGTACATCGCGTGGATCGCCTCCGCCAGCTCGGCGACGAGCCGGTCCGCGACCTTCCGGTCGGCGAGGACGTAGTCCGGCGCGACGCAGGACTGGCCCGCGTTCACGAACTTCGCCCACGCGATCCTCCTCGCGGCGGAGCGCAGGTCCGCGGACTCGTCCACGATCGCCGGGCACTTTCCCCCGAGCTCGAGCGTCACCGGGATGAGCCGGCCGGCCGCGGCTGCGGCGACGATCCTCCCGACCCGCGTGCTCCCCGTGAAGAACACGTGGTCGACCCCGTGCTCGATCGCGCCGTGCACGGTCGCCGCGTCCCCGAGGAGCACCTCGGTGGTCTCGCCGACCCGACCCCCGGAGAGCAGCGTCGCGAGCGCCTCCGCGACCCGAGGGGCGAGCTCGGAGGGCTTCAGGGCCACGCAGTTCCCCGCGGCGACGGCCGACACGAGCGGCATGAGCGCGAGCTGGACCGGGTAGTTCCAGGGGGACACGACGAGCACCGTCCCGACCGGCTCGAGCACCACTCGCGCCCGTCCGGGCCACTGGGCGAGCGGGACCCGCACCGGGGAGGGACGGAGCCACCGCCTCAGGTTCCGCTCCACGTGGTCGATCTCGGCGACCACGAGCCCCGTCTCCAGGACGAGGCTCTCCGAGGGGTGCTTCCCGAGATCCGCGCCGAGCGCGCCCTCGAGGAGGCGAGCGCTCGAGACGACGCGCTCACGCAGGTCCGAGAGGCACGCGAGCCGCGACTCGACCGAGCGGAGCGCCCCACCCCGGTGCGCCTCATCGAGCCGGGCGAGGGACGCGGCGACCCCCGCGGGCACGGACGGGCCGACGGGGACCGCGTCGCGGGCAGGCTCCCCGGGGGCTCTCCGCTCAGGCTCCCCCGGGCTCGGGACCTCCGCGATCGGGACCCCGGCTCCCCGGCCCTGCCCCGGTGCGGTCATGGACGGACACGCTAACGCGCCCCTCGCGTCGGTCCCCTAACAGACCCCTCGCGCCTGACGTCCAAGATCGCCAACATCTGCCTGGCAGCCTCGGGGTCGACGGTACAAGTCGTCCGAACCGGGAGGAACGATGTCGGCGCTCGTGAACGTGCTCTGGACGGTTCTCGCCGTGCTCGTGCTCCTGCTCGCCGTCGCGTCCGTCGCGGGGGCCGGTCCTCGGGGCACGTGGACCCGGCACCTGCGCGGCGGGCGCCCCGCGCTCGCGCCCCGCGCGCGCGCCGCGGCGCTCGTGCCGGCGC
>JAJZBW010000083.1 GCA_021798745.1 Actinomycetes bacterium | reverse complement strand
CTTCGCGGACCTCCCTCCCGCGGCCGGCGTCGCGGGAGCCGACCGCGTCCGCAGCGCCGCTCCCGGGACGAGCCCGTGAGCCCGCGCGCCCTCGTGACGCGGGGCGACGGGGTCCTCTCCACCGAGGAGCGCGGGGCGCTTTGCGCCGGGCCGGGCGAGCTCGTCGTCGCGCCCCAGGTCGTCGGCCTCTGCGGGACGGACCTCGAGCTCGTCGACGGGACGATCGACCCCGCGTACGTCAACTACCCGCTCGTCATCGGCCACGAGTGGACCGGCGTCGTGACCGAGTCGCGCGACGACTCGTTCCGGCCCGGGGACCGGGTCGTCGTCGAGGGCATCGTCCCGTGCGGCCGGTGCGCGAGGTGCGTCGCGGGGGCGACGAACATCTGCGACACCTACGCCGAGCTCGGGTTCACCTTCGACGGCGCCGCCGCCGACGAGGTCGTCGTGCGCGCCGCGCGCGCGCACGTGCTCTCCCCGCAGGTCACAGCCGACGACGCCGCGCTCGTCGAGCCCGCGTCCGTCGTGTACCACGGGCTGTCGCGCGCCGTCGAGCGACCCGGTCTCGAGTGCCTCGTCGTCGGCGACGGCACGATCGGCCTCCTCGCGGCCCTGCTCCTCTCGCTGTGGTCCCCGTCGCGGGTCGTCGTGGCCGGGAGGAGGCCCGAGCAGGAGGCGCTCGCCCGCTCCGTCGGCGCGCACGAGCTCGTGGAGGCGGCCGCGGACGGGTCCTTCGACCTCGTCGTGGAGGCGGCGGGCACTCCCGACTCCGTCGCCGGCGCCCTGCGCGCGCCCCGCCGGGGAGGGACGGTCCTGTTGCTCGGGCTCCCCCCGCACGGGACCACGACCCCGGTCCCCGTGGACGACCTCGTGAACGGCGACCTCCTCGTGCGGGCGAGCTTCGCCTACACCTCCTCGGCGTGGTCCCGCGTCGTGTCGCTCCTGAACGCCGGGCGGCTCAGCCCCGGTCGGCTCGTCACGCACCGGTTCGGGTTCGAGGACCACCGGGACGCGATCGCGTCGCTCCGCACGCCGCGACCGGGCGAGGCGCGCGGCAAGGTCGTCCTCGAGCTGCCCGGGGGCCCGCGTGCGTGAGGCCCCGCACGGTCCGCCCCCGTCCCCCTCTCCGAGGGACGGCTCGCTCGTCGCCCGGCTCGCACGGCTACGGAGCGCCCTCCTGTCGGACTGCCTCGACCAGTGCGGGGTCCGCGACCACGCGATGTCCTCCCGTCTCCGCCCCCTCTACCCCGGGGCGCGGCTCGCCGGGCGGGCGCACACCGTCCACGCGCACCCCGTCGACGGTCCCCCCGCGCGTCGCGAGGACTGGTACCGCGGCGAGCTGAGCGCGATCGACTCCCTCGGCCCGGGCGACGTCCTCGTCGTCTCCACCTGTCCGGAGGGCCCTTTCTTCGGCGAGCTGCTCGGTACCGCCGCCCGCCGTCGCGGCGCCGTCGGGGCCGTCATCGACGCCGCGACCCGGGACAGCGCGCAGCTCGGCGAGATGGGGTTCCCGACCTTCGTGGCCTCCGTGAACCCGCTCGACTCGCTCGGGCGCATCGACGTCGACGAGACGGGCGTCGACGTCGAGTGCGGTGGCGTGACCGTCGCGCCCGGCGACCTCGTCATCGCGGACGCGGACGGTGTCGTCGTCGTCCCCGCCGCGCTCGGCGAGCGCGTCGTCGCCCTCGCCGAGGAGAAGGCCTCCGCGGAGGACACCGTGAGGCTCGCGATCGCCTCGGGCATGGGAGCCTGGGAGGCGTTCTCCACCTACGGCGTCATCTGAGAGGGGGCACGGTCGTGCAGGTCGTCCGCTATCTCGAGGCCGCCGGAGCGACCCCGCGCGTCGGGGTGTCGCACGACGGCGAGATCCTCGCGCTCGCGCAGGCCCCGTCGCTCGCCGCGCTCTGGGCACTCGGCCCGCGCGACCGGCGCGAGCTCCTCGAGCGCGCGGTCGGGGACCGCCGCGCCGCTCCCCCCGGCGTCACGGTGCTCGCCCCCGTCGACGGCCGCACGGAGGTGTGGGCGGCCGGGGTCACCTACGAGATCTCACGGGACGCGCGCGTCGAGGAGAGCGAGCAGTCCGCGGACGTCTACGAGCGCGTCTACCTCGCCGAGCGTCCCGAGCTGTTCTTCAAGTCCGTCCCGTGGAAGGTCGTGGGCGACGGAGGGACGATCTCGGTCCGTTCGGACTCGACCCTCGACGTCCCCGAGCCCGAGCTCGCCGTCGTCGTGAACGCCTCCGGGGAGGTCGTCGGCTACACGATCTGCGACGACGTCTCCTCGCGCTCGATCGAGGGCGAGAACCCGCTCTACCTCCCGCAGGCCAAGGTCTACCTCGGCGGATGCGCGCTCGGGCCGGGGATCACGCCCGCCTGGGAGGTGCCCGACCCCTACTCGCTCGCCATCGAGCTCACGATCGAACGCGCCGGGACGACCGCGTGGTCCGGGACGACGAGCACCCGCCTTCTCCGCAGACGGCTCGACGAGCTGAGCGCCTACCTCGGACGGGCGGACGTCTTCCCGGACGGCTTCGTGCTCTCGACGGGGACCTGCCTCGTCCCCGAGGCTCCGTTCTGCCTCTCCGACGGCGACTCCGTGCGCGTGACGATCGAGGGCCTGGGGACCTTGGTCACCTCGGTCGTGCGAGGCCTTCCCCCGTACCCGGGGGTCGGGGCGCCGCGTTGACCGGCGCCTCTCGCGCCGGGCGGACCGCGCTCGAGGGCGCGCGCTCGTGCGGACAGTGGAGGAACCTGCCGGCACGCACGCCGCCGGCCGCCGGCTCGTCACGGCGCAACGACCGGCCGGGACGACCGGCCGACACGGACAGGGAGGGCTGATGGTCGCAAGCGTGGACGCGAGGAGCGGGGTGGCGGTCGCCGAGGTCGCACCCCCCACGAGCGCCGAGGAGGTCGGGGAGCTCGCACGCCGCGCGGCCTCCGTGGCGCCCGTGCTCGACCGGCTCGGGCGGCACGGCCGCGCCGAGATGCTCGAGGCGATGGCGGACGCGCTCGAGTCGCGGCGCGACCTCGTGGTCTCGCTGGCGGACAGGGAGAGCGCCCTCGGCACGGCCCGGCTCGAAGGAGAGCTCACGAGGACCTGCTTCCAGCTCCGGTTCTTCGCGGACGTGCTGCGTGACGGCGCCTACCTCGAGGCGACGATCGACCACTCGGGCCCGACGCCGATGGGCCCGCGCCCCGACCTGCGCCGCATCCTCCGCCCGCTGGGCCCGGTCGCGGTCTTCGGGGCGAGCAACTTCCCGCTCGCCTTCTCCGTCCCCGGGGGCGACACCGCGTCGGCGCTCGCCGCGGGGTGCCCGGTCGTCTCGAAGGTCCACGACGCGCACCCCGCGACGGCCGTCGCCTGCGCCGAGGCCCTCGCCGAAGGCGCCCGCGCCGCGGGGGCGCCCGACGGGGTCCTGTCGCTCGCGTTCGGGGAGGACGCCGGTCGGCATCTCGTCGCCCACGAGGAGATCCGCGCCGTCGGCTTCACGGGCTCCGTCGCGGGTGGCCGCGCGCTCGCGGAGATCGCGGCGCTCCGGAGCTCCCCGATCCCCTTCTACGGAGAGCTCGGGGCGCTCAACGCGCTCGTCGTGTCGCCGGGCGCCGCGAGGTCTCGGGCGTCCGCCATCGCCGACGGGCTCGCCTCGTCGTTCACCCTCGGGGTGGGCCAGTTCTGCACGAAGCCGGGAATGGTCTTCGTCCCCCCGGGGCGAGACGGCGACGCCCTCGTCGAGAGGCTGGACGCGGCGGTCCGAGCGTCCGCCCGCGCGACGATGCTCACGAGCCGGATCTCCGAGGCGTTCGCCCGCGGGACCGCACGGCTCGAGGCCGCGGGAGCGACCGTCCGCGCGCGCGGGGCGAGCGAGGGGGGCGGGACGGGGGCGCTCGTGCTCGAGGCGGACGGCGCCGCGCTGTCCGGCGCCGTCGTCGAGGAGTGCTTCGGCCCGGTGACCGTCGTCGTGCGCTACGAGACGGTCGCGCAGCTCCGCGACCTGCTCCGGAGCCTCCCGGGCGCGCTCACGGCGACGGTGCACGGCGAGCCGGAGGAGGCGTCCTCGCTCCTCGGCCTGCTCGACGACCTCGCAGGGCGCGTCGGGAGGGTGATCTGGAACGGGTTCCCCACGGGAGTCGCGGTCGCCTGGGCGATGCACCACGGCGGACCGTGGCCCGCGGCCACGGACCCTCTCCACACGTCGGTCGGCGCCTCGGCCATCCGGCGCTTCCTCCGCCCGGTTGCCTACCAGGACGTGCCGGACGAGCTCCTTCCCCCCGAGCTCCTCGACGCTCCGCCGTCCGACCACTCCGTGCCGCGTCGGGTCGACGGAGAGCTCGTGCCCGCGGCCGGCCGCTCCCGGCCGCGACCCTAGGGCCCGCTCCTCTCGGGAACGTCCGTCCCGTCCCCGGTGCGCTCGGCCGCGAGAGCGCTCACCGTCGCGACGACGAGGACCCACAGGACGGCGACGAGCGCGAGGTGCGCGTCCTGCCACGAGGCCGCCGCGCGCGACAGCGCGCTCGCCGCGCCGAGGGCCGCGACGACCACGTACGCGCCGAGGGACGCGATCGCGCCGCTCCTCCACGAGGACCACCCGGACGTCCTGCGCCAGTTCGCTCCCGCGAACACGACGAGGCCGACCCCCGTGAGCCCCGCGAGGGAGCGGTGGGCGAGCTGCCAGTCCGCGAGCGCGGTCGCCGACGACGGGCAGAGGGGCCACGAGGGGCACGATCCCCCCGCTCCGTGCGCCACCACGAGGCTCCCCCCGACGACCGTCGCAAGCGTCGCGACGAGGAGCATCCCTCCCGAACGCCCCACCGCCCGCACGGACCACGCGACGCGCCGGGCCCCGAGCGCCGCCACGACCGTCACCGCGGTCGCCCCGAGGAACACGACCCCGACCACGAGGTGGACGGCGACCGTCCACGGCGC
Source organism: Actinomycetes bacterium (assembly GCA_021798745.1). Taxonomy (GTDB): domain Bacteria; phylum Actinomycetota; class Acidimicrobiia; order Acidimicrobiales; family Bog-793; genus JAJZBW01. The sequence goes on along the minus strand of JAJZBW010000083.1, from coordinate 6,128 downwards.
GTTCTTCGCGAACACCGTGAGCGCCCCGAGAGCCGCCTGGACGAGCACGAGTCCTGCGGCGACCGCGGCGGGCGCGAACGCCGCCGACCGCACCCGGGACCGCCGCGCGAGGACCGCCGTCGTGAACGCGCCCGCGGTCACGAGCGCGACGAGGTACCGGTGTGACTGCTCGAGGAGAGCGTGGAACTGGTCGACGGGTCCGATCCGCCCGAAGCAGAGCGGCCAGCTCGGACAGCCCATCCCGGAGTCCGTGACCCGGACGGTGCTCCCGAGGACGACGAGCGCGAAGGTCGCGACCATCGTCGCGACCGAGAGCACGACGACGGACCTGTCGGGGCCGGACCGGCCCGTCACGACCGGGCCCGTCACGACCGGGCCCGTCGCGTCGCTCGGACGCTTCGCGTCACGCCCTGCGAGTCGCTTCGTCACGCCGAGCACCTCCGCCCGCACAGGACCCGACCGGCCCGTCCCGTCCACCTGCGGGCTCGTACCGTTCCCTCCGCGGCCTCGTCCGCCGTGCGACGGTACATCAGGTCGCGCGCGTCGCGGCGCTGCCGCCCGGGTGCGACCGGTCCCGGGCGGCGCGAGAGCGAGCACCCGTCGCGGGTCCCGCCGACCTGCGAAGGAGGAGGGTGGTGGGGACGCGCACGGTCCGCCCCGACGGGGGCTCGGAGCGCGACGAGCCGAGCACCCCGTCGACCAGAAGACCGGACGCCAGCGCCCCGACCGTCGCGGCCGGAGCCCCGATCGTCGCGAGCCCGAGCTGGCCCGCCATCGGGATGTCGTCGCACCCGACGACGCTCACGTCCCGCGGGACCCGGACGCCCCGCTCCGCGAGGCCCGCGAGGATCCCGATCGCCGTGATGTCGTCGTACGCGAGCACCGCCGTCGCCCCCGCCGCGAGCAGGTCGTCGACGCAGGCACGGCCCCGCTCGAAGGCCCCCACGCTCGGGGCGAGCACCGCCTGCGCGATCCCCACCGCGTCGCACTCCTCCTCGAACGCCGCGAGGCGCTGCCCGTTCGACCAGCTTCCCTCGGGGCCGCTCACGTAGTGGGCCGCTCGGTGCCCGCACGAAGCGAAGTGCCGGACGACCTTCCGCACGCTCGGGGCGGAGTCGACGAGGACGCACCGGGCCCCCCTGACGACCCGGTTCACGAGGACGACCTCGCACCTCTCGCGGAGCGACGCGACCTGGCGCCCGGACAGGCGTGAGCTCATGAGCACGATGCCGTCGACCTGCGCGGCGAGCTCCTCCGCCACCTGCATCTCCCGTTCCCGGTCCTCGTCGCTGTCGCCGAGGAGGACCCCGAAGCCCCGTCTCCACGCCTCCTGCTGCGCGCCACGGATGAGCGGGGGGAAGAACGGGTTGACGATGTCCGGCACGACGACCCCGATGTTGCGGGTGACCCCGCTCGTGAGCGATCGCGCGACCCTGCTCGGCACCCACCCGAGCGTGCGCGCCGCGTCGAGCACCCGCTCGCGCGTTCCCGCGGAGATCATCTCGGGACGGGAGAGCGCACGCGACACCGTGGACGGCGACACGCCCGCGAGCCGCGCCACGTCGCGGACCGTGAAGCTCACAAGAGCACGCGCCGACGTCGCGCGACAGGCCTCGTGGCGCGGGCGGAGCGGTTTCCCACGAGGCGAACCTACGCGCCTGCTCCCGGCGCGGCGGGATCGGCGCCGGGTCGCGTCTGCCCGCCGACGAGAGTCTCGACCACCGAGAGGCGACCCGTCTCGGGGTCGACCGTGAACACGAGGACGTCTGCCCGGGACCCCACTCGAAGGACTCCTCCCGCCCGGCCGAGCAGCGCACGGGGGTTCGCGGACGCCATCGTGAGCGCCTCGCCCAGCGTGACCCCGCCGTGCCGGACGGCGCCGTCGACGCACTCGAGGAGCCCGACGGCCGATCCCGCGAGGTAGGGCGTGCCGGCGATGGAGAGGCGGCGGTCCCGGCCCAGCTCCAACGCCCCGCCGAGGCGCGACTCGTAGGACCCCGGCGCCATCCCCGCGAACATCGTGGAGTCGCTCACGAGGATGCTCCGCTCGACGCCTTTCGCCCGGATCATCGCCTTGAGCGTCGCGGCCGGAAGGTGGTGGCCGTCCGCCACGAAGCTCGCTGCGATGCGGTCGTCGGAGAGCTGCTCCCAGAGGTGGTTCGGGTGCCGCGGGAGCTCTGCCCGCGTGCCGTTGCCGAGATGGGTCGACAGGCGCGCTCCCGCGTCCGCGGCTCGGGTGACCTCGCCGGGGGTCGCGCACGTGTGCCCGATCGACACGACGATCCCGTCGAGGGACAGCCGCCGCACGTACTCCACGGCTCCCGGCAGCTCGGGCGCGACCGTCACGATCCCGATGGCCCCGTCGGCGGCGCCCTGGAGCCGCACGAACTCCCCGAGGTCGGGGTCTCGCAGGCTCTCGAGCGCGTGGGCCCCCCGGGCGCCGTCTTCCCTGCTCAGGTGCGGGCCTTCCAGGTGCACGGCCGGGATGGCGTCACGGATCCGAGCATCCCCGCGACGGGCCGCCGCGATCACCGAGAGGCGGTGGGCCATCACGTCCTCGGGGGCCGACACGACCGTCGCGCAGAACGCGGTCACGCCCGCTCCCCGCTGCTGCTCGACGAGCTCCCCGACGCGCTCGACCGTGATGTCGTCGCCGTTCAGGTCGACCCCGGCGGACCCGTTCACCTGTAGGTCGACGAGCCCGGGAGCGATCCAGCGTCCCTCGGATGCCGCGTCGTCGACGGGCACCACGTCGACGACCACCCCGTGCGAGACGGACATCGCGACCGTGCGCCCGCCCGCGACCATCCGTCCGACGAGCTCACGCACCGCGGCGGCCCCTCGCTCGTCTCACGGGGCGTCGCCGCACGCGGCGTCGTCGACGAACAGCGTCGCCGCGTCGTGACCGCGAAGGACGGTCGCCGGGCAGTCCTCGCCGATCGGCCCGGCGAGCACGCGTGCGACCGCGGCCGCCTTGCTCGCGCCCGGGACGACCCCGACGATCCGTCGCGCCGAGAGCAGCGCCGGGATCGTCATCGTCACCGCGTCGGTCGGCACCTCCGCGATCGTCGCGAAGCACCCGTCGTTCACCTGCTGCTGGCGCGACACCTCGCCGAGGGGCACGACTCGCAGCCACCGGGCGTCCACGAAGCTGCTGTCGCCGGGCTCGTTGAACGCGAGATGCCCGTTCTCCCCGATCCCGCAGCACACGAGGTCGATCGGCGCCTCGCGCAGGAGCGCCTCGTAGCGACGGCACTCGGCCTCCGGGTCGGACGGGTCGAGGAGGTGCACGACGAGAGGCGCCACCGCGTCGAAGAGCTCACGAGAGAGGAACGCGGAGAACCTCTCGGGCGCGTCTCCCGGGAGGCCGACGTACTCGTCCATGTGGAACGCCACCACCCGCGACCACGGGACCCGCGTGCTCTCCCGGAGAGCCGCGAGCAGCTCGAGCTGGGAGGGCGCGGACGCGAAGACGATCCTCACGAGCTCCTGTCCGTCGAGCCGGTCGGCGACGACGTCCTCGACGAGGCGCGCGGCCGCGACGCCGGCCTCGCGCCGGCTCGCGTAGACGTTCACGTCGAGAAGGCCCGCCCGCCGGCGGCCGGCCGGCTCGGACGTCGTCGGCGGGCTCATCGCCCGGCCGTCCCGACGGTCGACTCGTCCAGGAGCTCGACGAGGCTCAGCAGCGCGCGCACGACGTGGAACGGGTCCTTCACGGGGAGCGCCACGACGCGGTCGACGGGTGCTCCCGAACGGTCGCGGATCTGGATCCACTCCCTCCCCTCCCCCGCCTGCGCCGGGAACGTCGCGAAGGTGTAGTCGTGGACCTTCTGCGCCCACCGTGCGAGCTCGGCGTCGCCGGTGAGCTCGACGACCAGCCGCAGCGAGTGGACCGCCTCGCTGTGCGGCCACCAGAGCTTCGTGTCCCACGTCTCGAGGACGAGCTGCTCGAACGGTCCTCCGCGTCGCGCCCCGGAGGGAGGTCCGCCGGAGGCGTCGACGTACCGGAACAGCCCGCCCCACTCGGAGTCCCATCCGATCTCGAGCGAGCGAGCCGCCACCACACGGGAGAGCTCGGTCACGTCGCGTCCGCAGTGCCTTCCTGCGTCGATCGCGAACACCACCGCCTCGAGGGCGTGGCCGGGCGTCCGGTGGCGACCGAGCACCGTCTCCTCCCGTTCGGGGGCGTCTCCGACGAGCTCCGCGATGCTTCCGTCGTCCCTCACGAATCGGCCCACGATCTCGTCCAGCCAGCCGCGCTCTTCCTCGACCGGCGACAGCGGAGCGACCTCGCTGCCCAGCTCGTCGGCGCTCCGGCGCAGCTGCTCCGCGAGGCCGAGGAGGATCATCGCGGCTCCGAAGGACCGGTAGCCCTCGGGAACGGGATACGGAGCGGAGGGAAACCGGCCGGAACGCACCCGCGTCGCGATCCCCGAGTAGATGTCCGCCGCGCGCCGGAGGAGCGCGACGTCGCCGTCGACCCGGGCCAGCTCGGCGAGGCCGAGGGCGACGAAGCTGTCCGCGTAGATGCTCGGAGTCTCGGGGGCCCGGGCCCGCCCGGACCGGTCGAGCAGGTAGTGGCACGTCAGGTCGGGCAGGAGCGCGTGGCGCACGAGGAAGTCCGCAGTCCGTCGCGCCGGCACGACGAGACGGGTCGGCGCGACGTCGAGAAGCCCGCGCCGCGCGAGGTCCGCCGCGCGCGACAACAGCCACACCGCACGCCCCTGGGACCATACGTACTTGTCGGTGCTGAGCAGCCGCTCCCCGCGATTGTCGAAACAGGTGAACATCCCTCCCATCTCGTCGTCGAGCGCGCGCTCGAGCCAGAAGGGGAGAACGACCTCCTCGAGGTGGCGCCGGTAGAAGTCCGCGCCGGGCAGGGCGGAGAGGGCCGGCTCGCGCACGGAGCCGACGGGGGCCGTGCCGGCCGTCGGGGGTCCGCCGGGCTCGAGTCCACGATTCATTGACGTCTCGATTCGCTGGCGAGGGGCTGTTCGATCTCCGTGCAACCGGTTGCATCGTAACCGGGTCCTTCGAGCGAGGTCAACGCGTCCCCGCCTGCACGGCCGATCGCCGCGGGCCGACGGTCCGAGGTGCGGCGAGCCTCGGCCGGCGCGCCGCCACGTGCCCGGTCGCCTCGGGAGCGAGCACCAAGCTCGCAGCCGAGCTGTCTCAGGATCGCCACGTGCCCGGTCGCCTCGGGAGCGGGCCGTGCCGCACGCGACGGCGGTGCTAGGTCGGACGGCCTCGGGACGTCGCGCGCTCCGAAGAGCGTGCGACGAGCTCGCGGCACTGCTCGGCCACGGTCGCGACGAGGGCCGGATCGGAGCCCGACTCGGGGTCGAGGGCCACGAGCACCTCGCGCGCCGCCTCGTCGAGGGGCCGGTCGACGAGGCCGGCGAGCTCGGCTGCACGCACGTCCCGCACGGGCACGCCGGAGCCGCGGAGGTGGCACGTCCAGGCGGCGATCACCCGGGTCGCGGCGTACGGGATGCGACCCGCCTCTCGCTCCGCCCGCAGCACGGGCAGGATCCGGAGCGGGAGCTTCTGCGACCCGTCCTCTGCGATGCGGGAGAGCTCGTCGTTCATCCGCACGTTCGCGAGCCGCTTCACGAGCGCGTCCGTGTACGAGGCGAGCTCGTGAGCGGGCTGCGAGAGGTGCGGGCACGCCGTCGCCCACCACTGCTCCACCCACCGAACGCACCGGTCGTCCGCCATCGCCTCGGCCACGGTTCGCAGACCGAGGACCGACCCCGCGTACGCGAGGAGCGAGTGGGCCCCGTTCACGAGCCACAGCTTGCGCCTCTCGAACTCGGCCACGTCCTCCACGAAGAGCGCCCCGCCGTCCTCCCAGGACGGTCGCCCCGCGGGGAACTCGCCGGAGAGCACCCACTCGCTGAACGGCTCGGTCACGACGGGCGACTCGTCGCGCCCGCGCCCGGCCCGGCCCTCCAGGCCCGAGGCGGGCCCGACACGAGGGGTGATGCGGTCCACGACCGTCGTGACGACACGCACGGAGCCCTCGATCCACTCGGCGAGCGCGGCGTCGAGGAGCTCCGCGAGGTCGACCACGACACGCCGCGCGATCTCGCCGTTGCCCGGGAGATTGTCGCACGGGACGAGAGCGA
>JAJZBW010000082.1 GCA_021798745.1 Actinomycetes bacterium | reverse complement strand
CGCCCGGGGCGCCGCCCGGCCGGCCCGGCCGACGTCGCGCTCCCCCCGCAGGAGGGCGGCGAGGGTGGCCGGGGCTCACCGCGGCGGGTCGCCCCGCTCGAGGAGGGCGACGGCGAGGCACGCGAGCCCCTCGACCCGCCCGAGCGACCCGAGCTGCTCGGGGCGGGTGGCCTTCACGTGGACAGGGCCCCCTGCTGCGCCGGAGAGTCGGGCGGACATCTCCTCGCGGGCCGGTGCCAGCCTCGGTCGCTCGGTCACGACCGTGCAGTCCGCGTTCACGAGCCGCCACCCGAGCGCCGCGGCCGACGAGGCGCTGCGGGAGAGCAGCACGATGCTGTCGGCTCCGAGCCACTCGTCGTCGCTGTCCGGGAAGTGCGACCCGAGGTCGCCGAGGCCGGCCGCACCGAGGATCGCGTCCGCGACCGCGTGCGCGACGGCGTCCGCGTCGCTGTGCCCCTCGAGCGGTGCCGACCCCGGGAAGGCGACGCCTCCGAGGACGAGAGCGCGCCCCCCGGCGCGCTCGGGGTCGGAGACGAACCGGTGCACGTCCACGCCGAGGCCGATGCGATGCTCGGTCACGGCCGCGGGCCGACGGGCCGGTCGACGCCCGAGAGGTAGGACTCGAGGAGCGCGAGGTCGGCCGGTCGGGTGAGCTTCACGTTCGTCTCCTCGCCCGTCACGACCGCGACGGTCGCCCCGATGAGCTCGAGGAGCGCGGCGTCGTCCGTCGCCTCGGGCTCTCCTCGGTGCGCGGCACGGAGCACCGAGGCGCGGAAGGCCTGCGGCGTCTGGACCGCGACGAGACCGTCCCGGTCGAGCGTCTCGACGACGCTCCCCCCGGCGACGCGCTTCACGGTGTCGGACACCGAGATCCCCGGGATCGCTCCCGAGGCGCCGTTCCCGACCGCCTGCACGACGGCGCTGAACAGGGCGGGGGACGCGAGCGGGCGCGCCGCGTCGTGCACGAGCACGACCTCCGCGTGGTCGGGCACGACGGCGAGACCTGCCCGCACGGAGCCGGCGCGGGTCGCCCCTCCGGCGACGACCACGTCCGCTTCGAGAGCCGCCCGGGGGTCGTCGAGGCTCGCGCGCGGGACGACCACGACCACCCCGGACGCGACCGTCCTCGCGGCGGACACGGACCACTCGAGCACAGTCCTCCCCCCGAGGAGCGCGAACTGCTTCGGGGCGCCGAAGCGCCGCCCGTCACCCCCCGCGACGACGATCGCCCAGGTCTCGGGTGCCACGCCGTGCCTCCCCCAGCCGGCTACGGGAGCGCGGCGTTCAGCCGCTCCTCGGCCTCGGCCTCGCTCACCCCGATGGCGAACGTGAGCTCCGAGACGAGGATCTGTCGGGCACGGTTCAGCATCCGCTTCTCGCCCGCGGAGAGCCCCTTGTCCTTGTCGCGGATGGACAGGTTCCGCACGACCTCGGCGACCTGGTAGATGTCCCCGGACTTCAGCTTCTCCACGTGGTTCTTGTAGCGACGGGACCAGTTGGTCGGCATGCGCGCCTCCTTCTTGCGAAGGACCGCGAACACCTCCTCGACCTCCTCGTCGTTGATGACCTCACGGAGACCGACCTCGTCGGTGTTGTCCGCCGGCACCATGAGCGTGAGGTCCCCGTACGCGAGTCGCAGCACGAGGTACTCGCGCTTCTCCCCGAAGGCCTCGCGCATCTCGCGCTTCTCGACGACCGCTGCGCCATGGTGGGGATAGACGACCTTGTCGCCGACGTCGAACACTGAGCGGCTCCTCGGGATGAGAAACGAACTGGCGCGCCGTCTCGGGACGGGCGGGGCGCGGGGACCCACAGGGCGACGGCCTGCAGGGCCCCCATTCTACCTGTTCCACGAGCCATCGCCGTCGAGCGGCGCGCCCCGGCCGGACGGTCGGCGGCGCTCAGCTCGTCCGGTCGAGGATGCTCGACTCGGCGAGGCGAACGAGGCCCTCCTTCACGGACCGGGCGAGCTCGTCGCCCATCCCGGTGGCCGACGCGATCTCGGCGACGGGGGCGCGCATGATCCGGTGGAGGTCCCCGAAGTGGTCCACGAGCCGCCCGACGACCTCGCTCGTGACGTGCGGGACGCGCCTCAGGAGGCGCAGGCCACGCGGGACGACCGACCGCTCGAGGTCGAGGGGGGCCCCTTCGGGGTCCGCGAGCACGACGGCGAGCCGCTCGAGCCCGAGCAGGTCGGCGATCGTGAGGGACGCGAGCCGCACGACCACGTCCTCGGCCGCCCGGAACCCGTCCACGAAGTAGTCCTCCGCGACGAGCCGCCGCTCCTCGCGCACGCCCGCCATGAGCTCGAGCAGCTGCAGCCGGAGGAGCCGGCCGTGCTCTCCGAGCTCGTCGAGCAGCTCCGTCGTCTCGTCCGCGACGCGCACGGCCATCTCGGCACGCTGGAGCACCGCGACCACGTCCCGAGCCGTCACGACGTCCTCGATCTCCGAGGCCGTGAGCGCCGCGCTCACCTCGTCGAAGCGCGCCCGGAACCTGTCGAGCGTCTGGAGGAGATGGTTCGCCCGGCTGATGAGCACGTCGGTCGGACGGAGCTGCCGCTTCGTCGCCCCCTGGTAGAGGGTGATCGTCCCCATCTCCTCCGAGACGGCGACGACCTGGACGTCCACGCAGCGAGCGACCCGCTCGGCCGTGCGGTGCCGCGTCCCCGTCTCGTTCGTCGGCGCAGTCGGGTCCGGGACGAGGTGGACGTTGGCCCACGCGATCCGCTCCCCCGTCCGGTCGAGCACGATCGCACCGTCCATCTTCGCGAGCTCCGAGAGACGCTGCGGGCTCATCTCGGCGTCGATGTGGAACCCCCCCGAGCAGATCTCGAGCACCTCGGGACCGTCGCCGAGCACGATGAGAGCGCCCATGCGCGCCCGGAGGATCCGCTCGAGCCCGTCCCGCAGCGCCGAGCCGGGGACGACCTGCGCGAGCAGCGCACCGAGCGACCGGTTCTCGTCGGCGCCCACTCGCGCATCGTACCGGAGCGTCAGCCCGGATCCGCGGGCGCCCCGGGCTCGACCGACCCCCGGGCGGGCCCACCGCGGGCACGGCCGAGCCCGAGCGCCGTGACGGCCCCTGCGAGCGTCGAGGCGCGCACGAGGGACATCCCCGGCGGCGGGTCCGGCGCGCTCGGCGGCACGCACGCTCGGGTGAACCCGAGCCTGGCCGCCTCTGCGAGCCGACGGTCCGTGTGGACGACCTGGCGGAGCTCGCCCGCGAGACCGACCTCCCCGCACGCGACGAGGTCCGGCCCGAGCGCCGTGCCGGTCGCCGCGCTCACGAGCGCGAGCGCGAGCGCGAGGTCGACCGCGGGCTCCGCGACCTTCACCCCCCCGACGACGGACGCGAACACGTCGCACGACGCGAGCGAGCACCCGGCGCGCTGCTCGAGCACCGCGACCGCGAGCGCGAGCCGCCCCGGGGGGATCCCCTGGGCGGTCCGGCGCGGGGTCGCGAGCGAGCTGCGCGCCACGAGCGCCTGGAGCTCGACGAGCATCGGCCGCCGCCCCTCGAGGACCGGGACGACGACGCTCCCCGCGACCCCGGACCGGCGGTCGCCGAGGAGCAGCGCGCTCGGGTCGTCGACCCCGCGCAGCCCGGACTCGGTCATCTCGAACACCCCGAGCTCGCCCGTCGGCCCGAACCGGTGCTTCGAGACCGTGAGCACGCGCAGCGCGTGGTGGCGCTCCCCGTCGAAGCTGCACACGGTGTCGACGAGGTGCTCGAGCACCTTCGGTCCCGCGAGCACGCCGTCCTTCGTGACGTGGCCGACGAGAACGGTCGCGACGCCCCGGCTCTTCGCGAAGTGCACGAGGCTGGCGGCGCACTCGCGCATCTGGCTCACGCTCCCCCCGCCCGCTCCGACCGCCGGGTCGGCGACCGCCTGGACGGAGTCGACGACGAGGAGGTCCGGCGCGTCGCGCCCGGCCGCGTCGAGGGCGACGGGAAGCGACGTCGTCACGACGACGGACACCCCCGGGACCGCCGCCCCGAGGCGCTCGGCGCGGCGCCGCACCTGCCCGGCCGACTCCTCCGCCGCGACGATGAGCGCGCGCCCGCCGGAAGCGGCCCACGACGCGGCGAGCTGGAGCAGAAGCGTCGACTTCCCGATGCCCGGCTCGCCACCGACGAGGGTGACCGAGCCCGGGACGAGCCCGCCCGCGAGCGACCGGTCGAGCTCGTCGATGCCGGTCGCGCGGGGAGCGCCCCCGGCCAGCGGGACATCGGCCAGCGCGACCGCGTCCGTGCCCCCGTCGACGCGGCCGGCCCATCCGGGTGCCGACCGGGCGCGGGCCGGCGCGACGGCCGGCTCCTCTGCGAGGGAGTTCCACGCGCCGCACTGGGTGCACCGTCCGGACCATCGCGGGTGCACGGCCCCGCACTCCCCACATCGATGGACGGTCCGCTCCCTCACGGGAGCGACACTACGGGGCCGCTGTCACGCCGGTGCGACGGCCTCCCCGGCACCGAGCAGCTGTCGGACCTGCCCGAAGGCGCGGACGGGGCTAAGTTAACGCACGGCGACAGCAGGTGAACGCAGCTGCGCACGACACCGCGGCACACCACGGCTGCACAGCGGGGGGAGCATGGGACGGCAGCGCGCTCACGGGGGAGCCGGGTCGTCGTCGACCGCCGCACCGTCTGCCGGGCAGGCCGGCGGGCTCCCCACGCCCCCGCACCGGCTCGGGCGCTCGGTCCACAAGCTCGTCATGTCGGCGGCCCCGCTCCGGCGGGCCGCCACGGCGCTTAGCCGGTACGTCGCCGAGTCGCCCGAGCGCTCGGTGGTGCGCAAGCTGCTCACGCCGGGCTACACGAGGCTCCGCGGCGAGGTCACGCCCGGCGAGCTGCTCGCCGTCGTCGACGCGCTCCGTGCGGGCGGCGTCGACCTGTGGCTCGCGGGAGGATGGGGCGTCGACGCGCTCCTCGGGAGGCAGACTCGACGGCACGACGACATGGACATCGTCGTCGACGACTTCGACGAGCGCGCACCGGTCGCCGCGGCGATCCTCGCCCGGCTCGGGTTCGAGACGACGCGGAGAGACCGCTTCCCGCTCTGGATGCCGGACCGCTGGCAGATGCGCGACGGCTCGCTCCGGACCGTGGACCTCGTGAGCGTGGACTGGTCCCGGATGCTGGCCGCCCTCGAGCGGGACGGAGAGCCCGGACCGGACGAGCTACCGCCGCAGACGGTCGCCTCCGCGGCGGGGACCGTCGCGGGGCGACCGGTCCCCTGCCTGTCGGCGAGGGTCCAGCTCCTCTTCCACTCCCAGTTCGAGCCGCGCGCCGTGCAGCGACACGACCTCGAGCTGCTGGAGACGCTGACCGCGACCTCCGCCGCGGGGAGCTGAGGGCGGGACGACGCACCCTCGCGGCGCGCCTCGCGCGGGGCGGAGGCCGGGATCGACCGGCTCCGGTAGCCTGACGCCCGTGACCGTCGAGAGCGCTCTCGTCGTCCGCGTGGCGTCCGTCGGGGCAGTCGTCGGCCTCGTGCGCCGCGTGCTCGACCCGACCGCCGGGGCAGGGATGCCGCCTCACGTGACCGTGCTGTACCCGTTCCTCGATCCGGGCGGCCTCGACCACGAGCGGATCGCCGCGCTGTCGGAGGCGATCGCCTCGGTCCCGTCCTTCTCCTTCCGGCTGGCGGGAACGGGCTGGTTCGACGACCGGGTCGTCTACCTCCGGCCGGAGCCGGCCGAGCCGTTCCGGCGCCTCACGGCCGCGATCGCGGGTCGGTTCCCCGAGTGCCCCCCCTACGGGGGCGCCTTCGGCAGCGTCGTCCCCCACGTGACGGTCGCGATGCGCGGCCCGCGCTCGGTGCTCTCGTGCGCCGCGCGGATCGCCGCCGCGCTCCCGCCGATCGAGGCCGTCGCGGAGGAGGTCTTGCTCATGAGCTACGAGCCCGGCGGGCGACCCTGGCGGGCCGACCGCTCCTTCCCTCTCGGGTAGGGGGTCGCAGACCGGGGCGTGCGACCTCCGGGGAGCCGGCTAGGAGTCGGCGCCCGCTCCCGCGAGCTCGACCGGCGGGGGCTCGAGACCCTCGACGGAGCGGAACACGATCTCGTCGCCCTCCGCGTCCACGACCACCGTCTCGCCGACCCGGAACTCCTTCCAGAGGATCTTCTCCGAGAGCGGGTCCTCGATGAGCTGCTGGATGGCACGGCGGAGCGGACGCGCCCCGAGAGCGGGCTCGTAGCCCTTCTTCGCGATGAGCTCCTTCGCGGAGCGGGTGAGCTCGAAGGCGATCCCCTGGCTGTCGAGCTGGTCGCGCACGCGGCGGACCATGAGGTCGACGATCTCGGTGACCTCGTGCATCTGGAGCTCGTGGAAGACGATGACCTCGTCGATCCGGTTGAGGAACTCGGGGCGGAAGTGACCCTTCAGCGCCTCCTGGACCTTGGACTTCATGCGCTCGTAGGTCACGGCCTCGGTCGTCTTCGAGAACCCGAGCGACGCCTTGCGAAGGTCCGCCGTCCCGAGGTTGGAGGTCATGATGAGCACGGTGTTCTTGAAGTCCACCGTTCGACCCTGTGCGTCGGTGAGCCGACCGTCCTCGAGGATCTGCAGCAGGGCGTTGAAGACGTCCGGGTGCGCCTTCTCGACCTCGTCGAACAGGACGACGGCGAAAGGCTTGCGACGGACGGCCTCGGTGAGCTGCCCACCCTCCTCGTAACCGACGTAGCCCGGAGGCGAGCCGACGAGGCGGGACACCGTGTGCTTCTCCATGTACTCGCTCATGTCGAGCTGGATCAGCGAGGTCTCGTCGCCGAACAGCAGCTCGGCGAGGGCCTTCGCGAGCTCGGTCTTGCCGACGCCGGTCGGCCCGAGGAAGATGAACGAGCCGCTCGGCCGCTTCGGGTCCTTCAGCCCCGCGCGCGTCCGACGGATCGCGCGCGAGAGCGCCTTGATCGCGTCCTCCTGGCCGACGATCCTCTTGTGCAGCTCGTCCTCCATTCGGAGGAGCTTCGCCGTCTCCTCCTCGGTGAGCTTGTACACGGGGATCCCCGTCCAGTTCGCGAGGACCTCGGCGATGACGTCCTCGTCGACGACGTCGAACAGGTCGATGCCCTCCGAGCGCCACTCCTGCTCCATCGCGGTCTTGCGCTCGAGCTTCGCGTTCTCCTGGTCCGCGAGCCGCTTGGCCTGCTCGAAGTTCTGCTTCTCGAGCGCGGCCTCCTTCTCGAGGCGGATCCTGCTGATCTCCTCCTCGAGCTTGCGGTACTCCGGCGGGGTCGCCATCCGGCGGATGCGCAGCCGGCTGCCCGCCTCGTCGATGAGGTCGATGGCCTTGTCCGGGAGGTAGCGGTCCGAGATGTACCGGTCCGCGAGGTTCGCCGCCGCCACGAGCGCCTGGTCCGTGATCGTCACCTGGTGGTGCTGCTCGTAGCGGTCGCGCAGCCCCTTCAGGATCTCGATCGTGTGCTCGAGCGAAGGCTGCTCGACCTTGATCGGCTGGAAGCGCCTCTCGAGGGCGGCGTCCTTCTCCAGGTGCTTGCGGTACTCGTCGAGGGTGGTCGCCCCGATCGTCTGGAGCTCGCCGCGGGCGAGCATGGGCTTCAGGATCGACGCCGCGTCGATCGCCCCCTCGGCCGCCCCCGCCCCGACGAGAGTGTGCAGCTCGTCGATGAACAGGATCGTGTCGCCGCGTGTGCGGATCTCCTTCAGGACCTTCTTGAGCCGCTCCTCGAAGTCCCCCCGGTACCGGCTGCCCGCCACGAGCGCCCCGAGGTCGAGCGTGTACAGCTGCTTGCCCTTCAAGGTCTCGGGGACGTCGTTCGCGACGATCTGCTGGGAGAGCCCCTCGACGATCGCCGTCTTTCCGACCCCGGGCTCCCCGATGAGCACCGGGTTGTTCTTCGTCCGGCGCGACAGCACCTGCATGAGCCGCTCGATCTCACGGTCGCGCCCGATGACGGGGTCGAGCTTGTGCTCGCGTGCGAGCTGCGTGAGGTTGCGCCCGAACTGGTCGAGCACGGGCGACCCCGCCGGCGCCTCCTGGCCCGACGACCCTCCCGTCCCGGCGCCCGCCGTCTCACGGCCCTGGTAGCCGCTGAGGAGCTGGATGACCTGCTGGCGGACGCGTGGGAGGTCCGCCCCGAGGCTCTGGAGGACCTGCGCGGCGACGCCTTCGCCCTCGCGCACGAGACCGAGGAGCATGTGCTCGGTGCCGATGTAGTTGTGGCCGAGCTGGAGCGCCTCGCGGAGCGAGAGCTCGAGGACCTTCTTCGCACGCGGCGTGAACGGCGGGGAGCCCGTCGGAGCGGAGCCCGCGGGGCCGATGGTCTCCTCCACCTTCTCCCGGACCGCCTCGAGCGAGATCCCGAGCGACTCGAGCGCCTTCGCGGCGAGACCCTCGCCCTCGTGGATCAGACCCAGAAGGATGTGCTCGGTCCCGATGAAGCTGTGGTTCAGGAGGCGGGCCTCCTCCTGAGCCAGCACCAGCACCCTTCGTGCCCGGTCAGTGAATCGCTCGAACAACTCGGACTCCCTCGACGGTTGTGCCTGGGCGTCAGTCTATCGAGCAGGTCCCGGGACCTGGCACCGGCTCCCGACCGGCGTCGCGACGCGGCCGGGGACCGGGAAATCGCCCCCTCTAGCAGGAGATTGCTTGGCGGGCGACCCGGTAGCGTATCGTGCAGGGCAGTGAACGCGTCGGAACTCTTCGCGCTTGCGGTGCCCGACGCCGAGCTCGTGAGGCTCGAGGCGTGCCTGCGCGACGCGGTCGTGCTCGGCGACGAGTTCCTCGACGAGGTCGCGACGCACCTCATCGACGCGGGGGGCAAGCGCCTCCGCCCGGCGCTCACGCTCGCGGCCGCGTCCCTCGGCCCCGGACCGCGGGACTGGCGGGCCGCCAGCGAGGACACACTCCTCGGAGCCGTGTCGGTCGAGCTCGTCCACCTCGCCTCCCTCTACCACGACGACGTGATGGACGAGGCGACCCGTCGGCGCAACGTGGTGAGCGTGAACGCCCGCTGGGGGAACCTCGTCGCGATCGTGGCCGGCGACTTCCTCCTCGCTCGCTCCGCGGAGATCGCCGCGAGCCTCGGCACCGAGGTCGCCGGCCTCCTCGCGTCGACGCTCGGGCGGCTGTGCCAGGGTCAGGTCTCCGACGTCCGGGCCGCCTACCGGATCGAGCGGACCGAGGCCGAGTACTTCGGGACGATCGCCGACAAGACCGCTGCGCTCATGTCGACCGCCTGCCGGATCGGCGCGCTCACGGCCGGCCTTCCCCGCGAGGACGTGGACCTGCTCACGAGCTTCGGCGAGGCCGTGGGGATGGTGTTCCAGATCCGAGACGACGTGCTTGACGTGCTCGCGACCGAGCAGGAGCTCGGGAAGCCCCCCGGGCAGGACCTCGCGGAGGGCATCTACACGCTTCCCGTCCAGCTCGCCCTCGGGGACCCGAAGGTCGGGCCCGAGCTCCGCGAGCTCCTCGGCCGACCGCTCAGCGAGCGCGAGGTCGACACGGCCCGCGCCCTCGTCGCGAGTTCGCCCGCGATCGAGGACGCGAGCGTCGCGGCGCGCGGCTACGCCGCCGAGGCCATGGAGGCGGCCCGGGAGCTCGGGGACGGGCCGGTCCCCGCCTCGCTCGTGCGGCTCGGGGCCAACCTCCTCGAGGACCTCGAGCGCTCCACCCGCGCCCTCGCGAGCTGAGCGCCCCGGGGAGCGCCGCCCGGCGCGTCGTGGGAGGGACGGTCCGCGCGCGGAGCCGGTCACGCGTCCGTGCCGTCCGCACCCTCTCCTCCCCCACCTGCGCCGTCCCGGCGGTCCTGGCGCAGGGCGGGGAACAGTAGGACCTCGCGGATGGCCGGGAGGTCCGCGAAGAGCATCACGAGGCGGTCCACGCCGAGCCCGATCCCCCCCGTCGGCGGCATGCCGTGCTCGAGCGAGCGGAGGAAGTCCTCGTCGACGACCATGGCCTCGTCGTCGCCCGCCTCCCGTGCGGCGGCCTGCGCGACGAGACGTGACCGCTGCACGTCGGGGTCGCACAGCTCGCTGTAGATCTCAGCGATCTCCCTCCCCGCGACGATCGGGGTCATCCGCTCGACGACTCCGGGCTTCGACCGGTGGGCGCGCACGAGCGGGGACACGTCGACCGGGTAGTCCGTGACGAGCACCGGCCCGAGGAGCTCGTGCTCGGTCGTGCGCTCGTAGATCTCGTAGAGGATGCGACCGGCCCCCGACCCGGGCGGCACCTCGACCCCGAGACGGCCTGCCACTGCCGCGAGGGCGTCACGCCCGCGACCGAGCTCGCACCGCTCGCCCGTGACCTCTTCTACGACTTGCTCGAGCGTCGCACGCCGCCACGGGGGGGCGAGGTCGACGCGACGCCCCTGGAACACGACCTCGGTCGAGCCGAACAGCTCGAGCGCGGTCCCGGCGACGAGCTCCTCGACGAGGCCCGCCATGTCCTCGTAGTCCGCGTACGCCTGGTACGCCTCGAGCATCGTGAACTCGGGGTTGTGCCTCGGCGAGAGGCCCTCGTTGCGGAAGTCGCGACCGAGCTCGTACACGCGCTCGAAGCCCCCGACGACGAGCCTCTTCAGGTAGAGCTCCGGGGCGACGCGGAGGTAGAAGTCCGAGTGGAGCGCGTTGAAGTGGGTGACGAACGGCCGCGCGTTCGCCCCCCCGGCGAGCGGCTGGAGCACGGGGGTCTCGACCTCCACGAACCCGCGCGCGTCGAGACGGCGACGCAGCGCGGCGACGACCCGGGAGCGCATGAGGAACGTGTCCCGCACTCCCTCGTTCGCCCACAGGTCGACCTCGCGCTGACGGTACCGGAGCTCGACGTCGTGCACCCCGCGCCACTTGTCGCCGAAGCCGTGGCGAGTGGGGGCGAGGAGCGTCCAGGACTCGACCTGGACGGACAGCTCCCCGCGCTTCGTGCGGACGACCTCGCCCGTGCACCCGATCCAGTCCCCGAGCGAGAGCCGAGTCAGCTCCTCGAAGCGCTCCGTGCGCGACGCGACCGCGAACAGCTGGACCGACCCGGTCCAGTCGCGGAGCTCCGCGAAGGCGAGCCTTCCCTGGGGACGCGAGAGCATGACGCGCCCCGCGACCGTGACGACCGAGCCCGAGGAGCCCCCCGGGGCGAGGCCCTCGTGGCCCGAGGTCGCGCTCGCGACCGGGACCGTCCCCGGGAAGCGGTACGGGGGCTCGGGCGCGCCGCT
>JAJZBW010000081.1 GCA_021798745.1 Actinomycetes bacterium | reverse complement strand
CGGTCTCGGCCCGGTACCTGTCGCATAGCTCGGACGCCGCGCGCGGGAGGTGCCGGGCGTCCTCGACGAGCACGACGTCGACCGGCCCCCCGCCGGGGCCCCGTGGCGGGCGTGAGGTCTCCCAGGCCGCGAACGCCGGCGCGTCGGTCGCCTTCGCGGGCGGTCGTCCGACGCCGCCCGCGGCGCGTCCTCGCCCTCTCGGGGACGCGACCGCCCCGCCCGGCGCTCCGGACGACACGAGCACGAGGCTCGACCGGCTCGCCGCGGCGCACGCGACGAGTCGATCGAGAGTCGCGACCGGCCAGGCGTCGACGGCGAACGCGACGACGAGCCCGTCCCGGGCGAGCCGCGGCGTGTCGGTCGGCGCGACGGCCGGGAATCCGAGAACCGCCTCCGCGTGCGCCGCCTCGAGCCCTCCCGGGGCGAGCACGATCACGGGACGCCCGGACCGGGCGGCGACGCCGATCGCCCGCGCGACCTCCGACCCGACCTCGAACGGGGACCTCGCTCGAGAGGGCGGCCTCCACAACCCCGGTGGAAGCGGCCCACCGACGAGATCGTGCGCTGCTCCGACTTGCGCCGCGAGCGTCCGCTCGCGCTCGAGATGCCGGGAGGTGACGAGGACGCGTTCCACGACCCCCGACGGGAACGTCGAACCCGTCCGTGTGCGGAGGGACGCGGTGGGTGCCCTGCGCCCTCGGACCTCGACGCCGCTCCCCCGTGCGACCGCGTCTCGGAGGTCGGATGCGACCCGCTCGACGATCGCCGCGGCCGGGGCGCCGTCCTCGAGCGACTGTGCCCGCGCGACGACGAGGTCCTGCTGCGTGAAGGGAGCGTCGAGGACGTTCGGCGCGCCGCGCCGCACGCGGCCGTCACGCGAGAGATCGACGAGCGCTACCTGGCCGCGTCTCGGCACGACGGCCTCGATCACGCGCTCGGTGACCCCGACCGACGCGGCCCGGTCGGTCCACCGAGCGACGAGCTCCTCGTAGCGGACCGAGAGGTCCTTCGCGGCCCGGGTCCGCGACGCGGCGACACGCGACGCGCGCGCTCCCGAGCGTCCCTCGGACGCGAGCGAGGCGGCGATCTCCGCGCTCCTTCTCGAGAACTCCCGGACGACCTCGGTCCGGAGACCCGCGAGGTCCGCGAAGCCGTCCTCGCGCCACCTCCATGCGACGCCGAGACGCGATACGAGCTCGGCCCGGAGCTGCGCCCTGTACAGGACGCCCGCGGTTCCCGCGTGCAGGAACAGCGCACGTCCGTCGAGCGCCGACCACCTCCCGTCCTCGTCCTTCCCGAGGTTCGCGACCACCACGTGGCTGTGGAGATGCGGGTCTTCCGCGCGGCTCACCCGGTGGACGAAGCTCGCCGCGACGAGGCCGCTCCGGACCACCCGGTCCTCCCCGCCGCTCCGTCGCCGCACGCGCCCCGCTTCGTCCTCGACGTACGAGAGCGCGGCGGCGACGCTCGCCTCGTGGGCGCCCGCGATCTCCGAGACGACCTCCGGGTCGCGGGCGACCGCATGCACGACGCTCACCGACTTCGGAGCGCTGAACGTGCAGTCGAAGGCGAGGACTCCCACCCGCGCGTGACGCGGGTCGAGCGTCTCTCCGGTCCGGGGATGCACCCCCGACCAGAGCGCCTCGACCGCTCCTCGCTCGACCCGGTCGCCCGAGAGCCCGAGCGTCGCGGCAAGGCGCCCGGTCCACAGCCCGTCCGCCTCTACGAGCCCCCGAGAGGGCACCGGTCCGCTCGGCACCGTCCGGAGGTAGTAGTCGATCCCCCCTCGCGAGACGGTGGCGACGCAGAGCACGGGGCGCAACCTACGAAGGCCCGCCCCTCTCCCCCTACCGCCCGGCTCCGGCCGGCCCCGCCGACAGGGTCCCGACGACCGGGGGGACCCGGCACCGCGGCAACCTAGGATTCGCGGGCGCGGTACCGGCCGAGCGCGCGCCGCGCGACGAGAGCGGCGGATCCCGCGAGCTCGGGCGGGTCGAGGACCTCTGCACCGGGTCCGAGCCGGAGCAGGAGCCGTCCGAGGAACGACGCCCCCCCGACACGGATCGGGACGACGAGCCGTCCGTCCTCCGCCCGCTCGGTCGGGCCCGCCGCGAGATGATCGACGAGAGGCTGGCTCCCCGGAGGGAGCGCGATCCGCGCGATCCTCGACGACGGTCCTCCCGAGAACGCCCGCGCACCGGTGAGCTCGTCGGGAAGAGCCCTCGGCTCGAACCTCTCCCCCGTCCCCCGCACCTCCGCCACGCGGTCGAGCTGGAACCGACGCCATCCGCGAGCGCTCCTGCAGTACGCGTCGAGGTAGAAGCGACCCTCGAGCGCGACGACCGCGTGCGGCTCGACGGACCGGGAGCTCTCGCGACCCCGCTCCGCCCCGAGGTAGTCGATCTCGACGACCTCGTGGCCCGCCGCGGCGGCGCGGAGCGTCGCGAGGTGCTCGGTAGCCTCGATCTCGACGCGCACGCGGTCCTCGCCGAGTGCTCCCTCGAGCTTCGCGAGGGCGCTCGCGAGGGGTCCGGCTCGGTCCACCCCGGGGACGGCGAGCATGGCGCGGGCCGCCGCCGCGACGGCGAACCCCTCGTCCGGAGTGAGCCTCGGGGGCCTCCGGAGCGCGTCGAGCCCGTGCGCGACGACGCGCTCGTCGTCGACCAGGAGCTCGAGAAGCTGGTCCGGCGTGTAGGGGGGGAGCCCGCAGCACGCCGCGAGCTCGAGCTCGCCGACGAGGGTCCGCTCGTCGACCCGAAAGCGCTCCGCGAGGTCCGAGATCGTCGCCACCTGGACCCGCGCGAGGTGCGCGAGCACCGCGAGAAGCCTCCGGAGGCGCTCCCCCGCGTCGGGCGCTCCGTACGCGTGCCCCGGGGCCGCCGCGGGCCGGTCGGCGCTCACCTGCTCGCCGCCTCGAGCGCCCGGACGACCGCGTCGCGCATCGCGGCAGGCTCGAGCACCTCGACCGCGTCCCCGCAGCCGAGCACCCACGCGACGAAGGCCCCCTCGTCCGCGACCCGGAACCTCATGCGCACCGACCCGTCCGGCGCGCGGCGCTCGAGCGAGGACTCCCCGGCGAGCGCGAGCGCCCCGCGAGCCTCGCGCACGTCGACGTCGACGAGCACCTCGACCGCGCCCGCTCCCG
Organism: Actinomycetes bacterium; assembly: GCA_021798745.1. Lineage (GTDB taxonomy): Bacteria > Actinomycetota > Acidimicrobiia > Acidimicrobiales > Bog-793 > JAJZBW01. The sequence goes on along the minus strand of JAJZBW010000081.1, from coordinate 8,237 downwards.
TCGACGTCGGCCGACCCGGCGCCCCGTCGGGACCGAGCTCGGCGGCGCCGCCCCGCGACGCCGTCCCGCTCGGCTCTCCCGTGGCGCTCACCCACGGAGCGAGCCGGATCTCCGCGCCCACCTCGAAGCCCTCCGGCGGGTCGTAGGAGCCTCGCTCCCCGACGCGAGGTGCGTCCTCGAGCCGGTCCACGCGGAACGTCCTCATCGCTCCACCCGCGCCCGCGCCGCGGTCCTTGCCGACGAGGTACCACGCACCCGAGCGGAACGCGAGCCCGTAGGGCTCGACCTCCCTCCTCCGCCCGTGGTAGGCGAACGTCACGACCGCCCGTCGGCGCATCGCCTCCTGGAGCGGCCCGAGCGCGGGCAGGGACGGGAGGATCGCCACGGGCGGAAGCGGGTCGACGCCTGCAGAGCCGAGCTTCGCGAGCGCGTCTCGGCCCACCCCCCCGTCGATCCGCACCGCGGCGACCGCGAACGCGAGCGCCGCCTCCTCGTCCGGGTCCAGGCCGAGGTCCGGGAGGTAGTAGTCCTCTGGTAGGATCCTGTAGCCGACCTGCTCCTCGCCGTCGATCCGCTCGACGGCGATCGGGATGCCACCTTCACGCAACGTGCGCTTGTCGCGCTCGAAAGCCTGTCGGAGGGCCCCGGGCTCGGACGGGTAGCCCGCAACGGCGCCGCCGATCTCGCGTAGCGACATCGGCCGCGACGTGTCGAGCAGTGCGAGCACGAGGTTCGTGATCCTCTCGAACCTCGTCGTCCGTACGACCATGGTGTGCAATCTAAGCCGGTGCGGGCACCGGCGGACCTACCCTCCCGGGCCCCGTGCGGGAGGGGGACGAGGACGGCGAGGTGGCGACGAGAGCAGAGCTTCGCGACGTGGCGATCATCGCCCACGTCGACCACGGCAAGACGACCCTCGTCGACGCGATGCTCCGTCAGGCGGGCGCGTTCCACGAGCGCGCCGAGCTCGTGGACCGCGTGCTCGACTCGATGGAGCTCGAGCGGGAGAAGGGGATCACGATCCTCGCGAAGCAGGCCGCGTTCCGCTTCGGCACGCGTCGTCTCAACGTCGTCGACACGCCGGGCCACGCGGACTTCGGGGGAGAGGTCGAGCGCGCTCTCGCCATGGTCGACGGCGCGATGCTCCTCGTGGACGCCGCCGAAGGGCCGCGCCCCCAGACGCGCTTCGTGCTCCGCAAGGCCTTCGAGGCGGGGCTGCCGGTCATCCCGATCGTGAACAAGGTCGACCGGCCGGATGCCCGGATCCACGAGGTCGTCGACGAGACGCTCGAGCTGTTCTTCGACCTCGACGCTCCCGAGTCCCAGCTCGACATCCCGTTCCTGTTCGGAAGCTCGCGCGACGGATGGCTGTCCGCCGAGCAGCCCGCGGGCCCCGTCGCGGGTCGCCCCTCGGGAGGCGACCTCGCGCCGCTCGTCGACGCCCTGTTCGGCTTCCTCCCGGCGCCCTCCTACACCGAGGGCGCCCATCTCCAGGCGCTCGTCACGAACCTCGACGCCTCGCCCTACCTCGGCCGGCTCGCGATCTGCCGCGTCGTCGAGGGGACGATCCGAAAGGGTCAGCAGCTCGCCTGGTGCCGCCGGGACGGATCGGTCGAGCGGGCCCGCTGCGTCGAGCTGCTCGTCGCCGAAGGGCTCGACCGCGTCGTGACCGAGTCCGCCGGACCGGGCGAGCTCGTCGCGGTGGCCGGCATCGACGAGGTCACCGTGGGCGAGACGCTCGCGGACCCCGACGCCCCCGGCGCGCTCCCGCTGCTCCACGTCGACGAGCCGAGCCTGTCCATGACGATCGGGGTGAACACGTCCCCCCTCGCAGGCCGGGAGGGGACGAAGATGACCGCCCGAATGGTCCGGGACCGCCTCGACGCGGAGATACTCGGAAATGTCGCGATCCGCGTCCTTCCGACCGAGCGGCCGGACACCTTCGAGGTCCAGGGACGAGGCGAGCTGCAGCTCGCCGTGCTCGTGGAGATGATGCGCCGCGAGGGTTTCGAGCTCACGGTCGGCAAGCCCGAGGTCCTCACGCGCACCGTCGACGGCGTCCTGCACGAGCCCGTCGAGCGACTCTCGGTCGAGGTCCCCGAGGAGCACCTCGGCACGCTGACCCAGCTCCTCGCCAAGCGGAAGGCCCGGGTCGAGCGGATCGTCCACCACGGGACGGGATGGGTGAGCCTCGAGCACCTCGTCCCGGCCCGCGGGCTCATCGGCATCCGCGGCGAGCTCCTCACACAGACGCGCGGGACGGCCCAGATCCACCACGCGTTCGAGCGCTACGAGCCGTGGCAGGGTCCGATCCGCACCCGCGTCACGGGGAGCCTCGTCGCCGACCGCTCGGGCGTGACGACCCCGTACTCGCTCGCGAACCTCGCGGAGCGAGGCACCCTGTTCGTCGGGCCCGGCGAGGAGGTCTACGAGGGGATGGTCGTCGGCGAGAGCTCGCGGCCCGAGGACATCGACGTGAACCCGACCAAGGAGAAGAAGCTCACGAACATGCGGTCGTCGACCGCCGACGTGCTCGTGCGGCTCCCCCCGTGGCGCGAGCTCACGCTCGAGCAGGCGCTCGAGCAGGCGGACGAGTCCGAGTGCGTCGAGGTCACCCCGAAGACCGTGCGCCTCCGAAAGGTCGTCCTCGACCAGTCCGACCGGGCGAGGACCCGAAAGCGCGAGGCACGCGCCGCGGAGTGAGCGACCCGGGCACCCGGGCCCGAGCGAGCCGCGAACGGGTCACCGGCCGACCGCGAAGAGCCGGCTGAACCGGAGCGGGACCTTGTCGAGCACGAGCGTCGCGACGAGCCGGTCCTCCGGGACGCGCACGACGACGAGCGCGTACCTCCCCGAAGGCGCGTCCACCGGCCATCCCCGCTCGACTCGTGCGGTCGTGAAGTGGCCGGAGTACGCGACGACGCACACCGACGCGCGGTCGTGGAGCACGCGCGTCGGGAGGTCCACGACCCTCGGGCGCATCTCCTGGAGCGAGCGGGCGAGCGATCCGATCGTCACGTACCGGACGCCCGTGAACCGCCCCTGCCCCCGGAGCGCGCCGCGACCGACCGGGAGCGCCTCGTAGCAGCGTGCCGTCGAGGTCCCGAGCGCGTTGCGCGGAGACGTGCACGCCGCGACGCCGAGACCGGCCGCGACGAGCGCGAGCCCTGCGACGGCCCGACGCGAGCGCGCCGAGCGCCGCACCTGTCCGGGCACCGCCTCCCGGTGCCGGAGAGCGGTCACCGCTCGCCTGCCTGCGCCCCGAGTCGCCCCCCGTCTCGGGCCGCGGGCGGTGCCCCCTCCGCGGCGCGCGCGCCGGACCGCCCGTCGCTCCGACGGTCCGAGAACGCGATTCCGAGCCACGACACCCATCCGACGGGCAGGTACCCCCAGAAGCTCACGATCCGATAGCAGATCACCGCGGCGACGGTCGACACCTCCGCGCCCCCGAGCGCGACCAGCGCGATCGTGAGGCTACCCTCCACGACCCCGAGGCCTCCGGGGGTGATCGGCAGGTTGGCCGCGAGCTGGCCTGCCCCGTACGCGAGGAGGAGGCCACGCCACGGCACGTGCGCGTCCACCGCGAGGAAGCTGCACGCGAGGCTCGCGCAGTCGAACACCCAGTTCCCGAGGCCCGCACCCACGGTCGCCGCGAGGTCACGACCGCCGAGGCGGACGGAAGCGAGGTTGTCGAGCAGCCCGCCCACGACCGTGACCGCCTCGCGCCTCGGGTGCCCGAGCACGCGGTGCGTGAGGTCGAGGACGAGCACGGAGAGGCGCACGAGCCAGCGGCGCTGCCAGACGACGGCGTCCGCGAGCACCGCGACCACGAGCACGCCGAGGGTCACCCCGACGAGGTCGTACGAGGCGCTCTCGTGGGTCGCGAGGAGGACCCCGGCGGTCGCGAGCAGGGCGAGGCTGAGCGCCGCGCACACGAGCGTCGCGAGAAGGGTCCATCCCGCGAGCGCGTCGTCGGCCCCGTGCCTCCGGTACTGGCGGAACGCGTACACGCTCGAGAACGCCGGACCCGCGCCGAGCGAGTCGGCGATCGCACCCGCTGCGAAGCTGAGGATCGTCGCGTACCCGAGCCGTATCCCGACGCCGCCGCACGCGAGGAGCCGACGCTGGAGGGCGCCGAACCACACGAACGATATGACCTCGGCGACGATCGCGGCGACGAGCCACCCGGGGTCGATGTGCGCGAGCTTGTGGGACGCGCCGACGAGCTCGCCCCTCTGCCCGTCGAGCGCGTAGAAGGCGACCGCGGCGAGCACGATCCCGAGCGCGAAGCGGAACGCCTGCCACGCGCGCGAGCGCCGGCGCACCCGCCCGGTTCGCGCTCTGTCGCGGTCGGCCACGTCGCAGCGTACCGTCCGTCGATTGGCCCGCACTGCCTCTCGGCCGTCCCGGGCGCCCCGTCGCCGCTGCCCTGACGGGCGCCTCGACCGCGTCGGTCAGGCGCGCGCGACGGCCTCCTCGATCGCCGAGCGGAACGCCGATCGCGCCGCGTCGAGCGTGTAGCGAGCCGCCTGGCGGGCCCCCGCCGCGACGAGCGCCTCCCGACGCCCCGGCACGGACAGGAGACCGTGGACCGCGGCTGCCACGAGGGCCGGGGACTTCTCGGGGAGGAGGACCCCCCCGTCGCCCACCGTCTCGGGGAGCGCAGCAGTCGCGTACGCGACGACCGGTACCTCCCGGTGCATGGCCTCGACGACCGGCGCGCAGAACCCCTCGTGGTCGGACACGCACACGAACACGTCCGCAGTCGCGAAGTACGCGGCGAGGTCCCCGACGGGCACGGACCCGGTGATCTCGACCGAGGAGCCGAGGCCGACGTCGAGGACGAACCGCCGGAGGGCGTCGATGTACGCGCTCCCCATCTCCCTCCCGACGACGTGGAGCCGCGCGCGGGGGTCGTAGGCCCTCCGGTATGCAGCGAACGCCTTCACGAGGTCGTGCTGGGCCTTGTGCGGCGCGACCTGTCCGACGAACAGCCAGTCGGATCCCCCCTCCGCCTTTGCCCGCTCGAGCCGGGAGACGGCCTCGGGCGAGGGCACGGCCTCGATGTTCCCCCCCTCGACGAGGACCGGGACGACCCGCGTGCGCGCGTACCCGGCGGTCGTGAGCTCCGACTCGTTGAACGCCGAGTCTGCGAGCGCGAACGAGACGAAGGGGGCGAGCGCCGCGAGCTGGGCACGCCCGAGGCGCGTCTCGTCTCCGAGGGGCGGGATCCAGCGCTCGACGAGGTGCGCGGGGGTGATGTTGTGGTAGTCGAGGAGCTTGGTCCCCGGACGGGCCGCGAACACGTCGGCAGCGGGGCTCCCGATGGAGCACTGGTAGAGAAGCCACTCCCCCTCCTCCGCGCGGCGCGGGAGCTCCTCGATCGGATGTACCCTCCCCTCGCATCCCGGACCGACGATCCGCGCGTAGATCTCGGACGCGAAGCCCATGCCACGCAGGAGGCGCTGCGCCTCGAAGGTGTGGTTGCTCACCGCGTCGTGCTCGACGATCGCAGGGATCACCTGGTCGATCCGCACGGGAGAGCTCACGGCCGACGCCTCGCCACGTCGATCCTCGCGAAGGCCGCGCGGAGCACGCGGTCGCCCGCTCGCGCGATCCGTCGCGCCGCAGGACGCGCCCGGGCAGGGACGACCCTCCTCGCGACCGAGCGCGCCCGCACGGAGCGCTCGGCGATCGCCGGGACCCTGAGGGCACGCACCGCGGCCGACTCGAACCGTGAGTCGAGCTCCCGCTCGAACTCCGCGCTCACCACACCGCTCGCCCGGAGGCGCCCTGCCTCGCTCGCCGCCTCGCGCAGGATCTCCGCGACCAGCCCCGCCCCGTCTCCCGCGGGGACGCCGCGCCCGGCGCTCCCGCCGCCCACGTCGTCCGTCGCTGCGCTCAGCGCGCGTTCGCCGCGGCGCGCGGGAGCTCGCCGGAGCCCGGCGGCAGGACCTCGACGCGCATCGACAGGCCGACGAGCCCGATCGCCCGACCTGGGTTCATCACCTCGAAGTCGCACCCGGGGTCGAGGATGTCGAGGACGAGGCCACCCTGGTCGCGCACCTCGACGGTCACCGAGAAGCGCCCGTCGAGCAGCACCATCGAGTCGAAGATGAACGTGGCCGATCCCTCCCCGACGTCGAGGGGCATGCCGACCACCGCGCCGGCGCTCGTCGAGGAGAACACGATCCCCCCGCGCTCGTTCAAGAGCGTGATCTTGAACTGCGCCCCGCTCACGGGCGTCGCGACGTCGAAGTCGACGCGGAACTCGATCGGCTCGCCCGTCTCGATGTAGTTCCTCTCGTCCTGACGCGAGTACCTCGCCGAGACCGACGTCAGGCCGATCGTGCGCCGCTTCGTCGTGATCTCGACGGGCAGGTCGCCGGCTGCCTGCTCGTCCTGCTCCGCGCTCACGGGCGGGGGCGGGGCGAACCCGGACTCGATGAGCTTCTCGCGGAAGATCCGGATCGCCTCGCCCGCGGGCGCCATCGTGACCTTCTGGCCCCGGTCGAGCACGAGGACCGTGTCACAGATGTCGCGCATGAGGTCCGGGGAGTGCGACACGACGACGATCGTCCGCCCGTCGCGCTGGAACTGCGCGATCCGCTCCATGCACTTCTGCTGGAAGCGCTCGTCCCCCACCGCGAGCACCTCGTCGACGAGGAGCACGTCGGGCTCGACGCTGACCGCCACCGAGAACCCGAGACGCACGTACATGCCCGACGAGTAGTACTTCACCTGGTTGTCGATGAACTGCTCGAGCTCCGCGAACCCCACGATCTCGTCGAAGCGACGGTCGATCTCCCTCGTCGACAGCCCGAGAAGCGACCCGTTCAGGTAGATGTTGTCCCGACCGGAAAGCTCCGGCTGGAACCCCGCGCCGAGCTCGAGCATCGCCGCGAGCTGACCGCGCACCACGACCTGGCCCGCGGTCGGCTGGAGGATCCCGGCGATGCACTTCAGCAGCGTCGACTTCCCCGAGCCGTTCCGCCCGAGGATCCCGACCGTCTGGCCCGCGGTGATCTCCGCGGAGACGTCCTGGAGCGCCCAGAACTCCTCGTACGGGACGTGGCCACCGTGGACGACGCGCTCTTTCAGGGACGTGTACTTCTGGTGGTAGAGACGGAACCGCTTCGACACGCCCTGGACGTCGATCGCGACGGTCACGGTGCGCTCAGAGCTCCTCTGCGAAGTTGCCCTCGATGCGACCGAACACCTTCATCGCTCCGAGCAGGAGCACGACCGACGCGGCGAGCACCCCGGCCAGCATCTCGAGGTAGAAGCCCACCCCGTAGCCCGCGAGCACCTGGTAGGGGACCGTCTGGTTCGGGACCGCGACCGAGACGTGGCCGTAGAAGGCGCGCTGGAACGCGAGCACGAGCGGCGTGACCGGGTCCACGAGGTAGATGTCCATGAGCCAGCGGAACGAGTGCAGCCGGACGAGCTCGTTGTACACGAGGTTGAAGTTGTACACGACGGGGATCCCCCAGAACCATGCCTGGAGGAGCACCGCGACCAGGTGCTCGACGTCGCGGTAGTACACGTTGACCGCGGACAGGAAGATCGCGAACGCCGCGGTGAGCACGACGAGGTCCACGAGCGCGAACGCCGCCACCGGCAGGTACGCCCAGTCCGGCGAGTACTGGAACCCGAGCAGGAACAGCGCCATCACGACCATCTGGAAGAAGAGGAACACGACCCCGGTGCCTACCTGGGAGAGCGGGAGGATCTCCCGGGGGAACGCGACCTTCTTCACGATGCCGGAGTTCGCGACGATCGTCGACGACGAGCCGGGGAGGACGGTCGCGAACAGGTTCCAGACGAGGAGGCCGGAGAACAGGTAGAGCGCGAAGTCGGGCGTCGGGTTCTTGAGGACGTACTTGAAGACCACGTAGTACACCATCAGCACGACCGCGGGGTTCAGCATCGACCACAAGAGCCCGAGGACGCTGCTCTTGTACTTGACCTTCAGCTCCTTGCGCACGAGGAAGACGAACAGCTCGCGCGAGCTCCAGATCTCCTTCGCGCGCGCCCCGAGTCGCACCTTCGAGGAGACGACGCGGTAGGACAGGTCTCGTGCCTGCGGGCGGGGGGAGCTTCCGTCCGGCGCCGGTGGCAGCTCGTCGAGCCGGATGTCACCCGATGGGGACACGCCGGCTTCGCTCGCCATCGCCATTGCGGACCATCCTTCCTCTGCTCGACCTCGTGACGATGCTCGCTTCCGTAGATCGGAA
>JAJZBW010000080.1 GCA_021798745.1 Actinomycetes bacterium | reverse complement strand
GCCGGCCGCCGCGCCCCGCGGCCCGGCGCACATAGCGCGGCGTCCCGCCCGGGGACGGGCGGCGCCGCATTCGACAGCCAAGCGGCACCCGCAGGCGCCAGCTGCCAGTCGCCGGGTCCTCGGCAGTCGTCGGGTGCTCGACCACTGGGAACTGGCGGGCGCGGGCGCCTCGAGCACCGAGGAGCGACATGGCGGACGCCATCTCCGTGTCGGCCCCCATCAGTGGGACCGACCGTACCCTTTCATTCGAGACCGGCAAGCTGGCCGGACAGGCCGACGGGGCGGTCGTCGCCCGGATCGGCGACACGATCGTGCTCGTCACGGCGACCGCTGCCCGCAAGGTCCGCGAGGGGCAGGACTTCTTCCCGCTCACGGTCGACGTCGAGGAGCGGATGTACGCGGCGGGCAAGGTCCCCGGCTCGTTCTTCCGGCGAGAGGGCCGGGCGACGGACCAGGCGATCCTCATCGACCGCCTCATCGACCGCCCGCTGCGCCCGTCGTTCCCCGAGGGGTTCCGGAACGAGGTGCACGTCGTCGCGACGGTGTTCGGGGCAGACCAGGAGAACCCCCACGACGTGGTCGCGATCAACGGCGCCTCGGCCGCGCTCATGATCTCGGGCATCCCCTTCGACGGCCCGATCGGAGCGGTGCGGATCGCGTACTCGACGAGCGGCGAGTGGCTCCCGCACCCGACCTACCAGGAGGGCGACGGCTCGACTTTCGAGCTCGTCGTCGCGGGTCGTGCGCTCTCCGAGGACGCGGACGCGGAGATCGCGATCATGATGGTCGAGGCGGGCGGCACCGAGCTCGCCTGGGACTTCTACGAGCAGGGCGCTCCGAAGGTCACCGAGGAGGTCATCGCGGGGGGCCTCGAGGCCGCGAAGCGGTGGATCCGCGAGTCGATCGAGCTCCAGCGCGAGCTCGTGCGTGCGGCGGGTCGCAAGCCCACGGTCCCCTACGAGCTGTTCGTGGACTACGCGGACGACGTGTACGCGCGCGTGGCCGAGCTCGCGACGGAGCCGGTCTCGGCCGCCAACGCGATCACGACGAAGTCCGAGCGCGCGGCGGCGCTCGACGCCGCGACCGAGCACGTCGTCTCGTCCCTCGCCGGCGAGTTCGACGGCCGCGAGCGCGAGGTGCGCGCCGCGGTGCGGTCGCTCACGAAGAAGATCGTGCGCCGGCGCATCGTCGAGGAGGGCGTGCGCATCGACGGCCGTGGGACGACGGACATCCGTCCGCTCTCGGCCGAGATCGGGCTCGTCCCGACCGCTCACGGCTCCGGGCTCTTCCAGCGCGGGGACACCCAGGTGCTCAACTTCACGACGCTCGGGATGCCGCGCATGAACCAGCTCCTCGACACGATCGGGGTCGACGAGACGAAGCGGTACATCCACCACTACAACTTCCCGCCGTTCTCGACGGGCGAGACCGGGTTCATGCGCGGCCCGAAGCGCCGGGAGATCGGCCACGGGATGCTCGCGGAGCGTGCGCTGCTCCCGGTGATCCCCCACGAGGACGAGTTCCCCTACACGCTCCGGCTCGTCTCGGAGGTGCTCTCCTCGAACGGGTCGACCTCGATGGCGTCGGTGTGCGGATCGACGCTCTCGCTCATGGACGCGGGGGTCCCGATCAAGGCGCCCGTCGGGGGGATCGCGATGGGGCTCGTGTTCGCGGAGGGCAAGTACACGACCCTCACGGACATCCTCGGAGCGGAGGACGCCTTCGGGGACATGGACTTCAAGGTCGCCGGGACGCGTGACTTCGTGACGGCGCTCCAGCTCGACACGAAGATCGACGGGCTCCCCGCCGAGGTCCTCGCGCAGGCGCTCCGCCAGGCGCGGGACGCGAGGCTCGTGATCCTCGACGTGATCGCGGGCGCGATCGCCGAGCCCGCGAGCTCCGTGAAGGCGCACGCGCCGAAGATCGTGAGCTTCGAGATCCCGATGGACAAGATCGGCGAGGTCATCGGCCCGAAGGGCAAGGTGATCAACGCCCTCCAGCAGGAGACGGGCGCGGACATCGCGGTCGACGACGACGGCGCCGTCGGCCGGGTGACGATCGGCGCGAAGGAGTCGGTCGCGGTCGACGAGGCGCGACGACGCATCGAGCTCATCCTCGACCCTCCGACTGCCGAGGTGAGCAAGGTCTACGACGGCAAGGTCGTGAACATCACGAAGTTCGGGGCGTTCGTGAACATCCTCCCCGGGCGCGACGGGTTGCTCCACATCTCCCGCCTCGGGGCGGGGCGGCGCGTCGAGCGCGTCGAGGACGTGCTCGAGCTCGGGCAGGACGTGAAGGTCGTCGTCGACGACATCGACCCGCAGGGCAAGATCTCGCTCTCGATGGTCGGCGAGGACGGCGAGCGGGTCGGCGGGAGCAAGCCGCAGTCCGGCGCGGCCGGCGCGGACGCCGGAGCTGGGGCGCCGACGGCCGCGGGGGCGCCCCGGAGGGTCTCGTTCGAGGACGAGTTCGCGGCGGAGATCGAGCGGGACTTCGGGAACCTCGGCCCCGAGGGGACGGGGGCCCCGGGGGGAGCGCGCCCCGAGCGCGGCCCCCGTCGGCGCGGCGGTCCCCGGCGCTGACCCCGTCCCGCGCCGACGTGGTCGGCGGCACGAGCGGCACCGGCCCGCTCCGGAGCGACCGGTGATAGAGGTCACGACTCTCGACTGCGGGATCCGCCTCGTCTCCGAGACGATGCCCGGAGTCCGCTCGGTGTGCACCGGGTTCTGGGTGGGGACGGGCTCTCGGGACGAGAGCCCGGGCCAGGCGGGGATCTCGCACTTCCTCGAGCACCTCTTGTTCAAGGGGACTCCGGGGCGCACGGCGCGGTCGATCGCGGAGGCGGTCGACGCGGTCGGCGGCGACATGAACGCGTTCACGACGAAGGAGTACACGGCCTTCTACATGCGCACGCTCGCGGAGGACCTCGAGCTCGGGCTCGGGATCCTCTGCGACATCCTCCGGGAGCCGGCGCTGCGGGAGGACGAGGTCGACGCGGAGCGCCAGGTCATCCTCGAGGAGGTGCTCATGCACCTCGACGAGCCCTCGGACGTCGTGCAGGAGCGGTTCGGTGAGGCGCTCTTCCCCGGGCACCCGCTCGGGCGCGAGGTGCTCGGCTCGCCGGAGGTGGTGACGGGCGTGACCGTCCCGGAGATCCGGTCCTTCTTCGAGCAGCACTACCGTCCCGCGAACATGGTCGTCGCGGTCGCAGGCGAGGTCGACCACGGGCGCGTCGCACGGTGGGTCGAGAGGAGCTTCGCGGGGGCACCGCTCGGGGGGCCCCCCGAGAGGAGCGCTCCGGACGGCGAGGTGCGCGGGCTCGACGTGCTCGCTCGCGACACCGAGCAGGCGCACCTCGTCGTCGGGGTGCGCGGCCCGGAACGGCGGTCCCCGGACCGGTTCGCGATGTCCCTTCTCAATCACTCGCTCGGTGGGGGGATCTCGTCCCGGCTGTTCCAGAAGATCCGGGAGGAGCGCGGGCTCGCGTACTCGGTCGTGTCCGATCGCATCGCGTACGCAGACGCGGGAGCGCTCGCGGTGTCCGTGGGCACGGCGCCCGAGCGGGCGAAGGAGGTCCTCCGGCTCGTCCTCGAGGAGCTCGACGAGCTCGCGGCGACCGGCGTCAGCACGTCGGAGCTCGAGCTCGCGAAGGGCCACCTGCGGGCAGACACGATCCTCAGCCTCGAGGACTCCGGAGCGCGCATGTCGAGGATCGGGGCGAGCCTGCTCCTCCACGGGGAGGTCCCGACCGTCGAGGAGGTGACCCGGAGGATCGAGGCGGTCACCGTGGACGAGGTCGCCGAGCTCGCGTCCCGCGTCCTCGACGGGAGGCGGGCCCTCGCGGTCGTCGGTCCCTTCTCTCCCGAGGAGTTCTCCTCGCAGGAGCTGTCCCCGGCGCCGCGATGACGCGGGTCGCGGTCCACGGCGCGTCGGGGCACATGGGAAGGACCGTGTGCAGGGTGCTCGTCGACGCTCCCGACCTCGAGCTCGTCGCGGCGGTCGACCCCGCGGGGGCGGGGACGGCCCTCTCGGCCCTCGTCGCGGGAGGCGACCCCTCGCGTGCGGTCGTCGGCTCCGTCGAGGACCTGGACCCGGAGGAGCTCGACGTCCTCGTCGACTTCTCGCGGGCGGACGCGGCGTTCGGAGCGCTGTCGTGGTGCGCGTCGAACGGACGGGGGGCGGTCTCGGGCACGACGGGACTCCCGGCGGGATCGCTCGACGCGCTGCGCGAGGCGTTCGCGCGCCCGGGGCTCCCGGCGTGCGTGCTCGCGGCGAACTTCTCGATCTCGGCGGTGCTCGCGATGCGTCTCGCGGAGATCGCGGCGGCGCACCTCGACGCAGTCGAGATCGTCGAGCTCCACCACGCGGGGAAGCGGGACGCACCGTCGGGCACGGCGGTCGAGACGGCGCGGCGGATCGCCGCGGCGCGCGCCTCGTGCGGGGCACCTCCGATGGAGGACCCGACGGTCCACGAGGTCCTCCCCGGCTCGCGCGGTGCGGTCGCGGACGGCGGGATCCGCGTCCACGCGGTGCGGCTCCCCGGGCTCGTCGCCCACGAGGAGATCCTGTTCGGGGCGCCCGGGCAGTCCCTCACGATCCGCCAGGACTCCTACGACAGGACGTCGTTCATGCCGGGGGTCCTCGCAGCGGTCCGCGCCCTGCCGCGGCTCACGGGCCTCGTCGTGGGGCTCGAGGCGGTCCTCGGGATCTGACGGCCCGTCGGCCGCGCGCCGGGGACCGCGGCGTCCGTCGGGCGCGCGACCACCCCGGCCTGCGAGGGCGACCGGGGTGGTGCGCGCCGTCCGTGCCGGTGTCGGCCGCGTTCAGCCCTTCGCGAACGGGAGGGCGTCCGCGCTGCTGACGGGCGCCGCGCCCGAGAGAGGCGCGAAGGCGTCCGGCACGGGGTACTCGCCGAGCACGAACCGCAGGATCGCGACGTGCTGGAGCTCGACCGGCTGGATCGACGCGGCGATCGCGACGGCGCTCTCGCTCGACAGGGCCGTGACGGCCTCGAGGTAGGTCGCAGCGGCGACGCTTTCGAGGGTGAGAGCGAGCTTCGCGACGCCGACGACGTCGGTCACCTTCGCGAAGTCCGCGTCCACGGACCTCGCGAACGCAGGGTTCGCCACCGTGATGGGCGCGTACCCCACGTGCCGGAGCACGGAGTTCCACGCGGCGGCGTGGTCCGCGTGCTGGCCCATGGCCGTCGTGGCGAACGCTGCGACCGCCGGGGGCACCGCCCCGAGCTTTCCCGCCTTGGCCGCGGCGAGCGCCGCCCCGTAGGTGTGGACCGCGAGGTTCTCGAGGCTCGCCGCCAAACCGGCGACGACGACGTCGAGCGGGACGCCGGCGGGCGCGCCGCGGCGCGCGAGGTGACCGAGCGGTAGGCGCGGTGCCGCGGAGGCCGGCGCGGCGGCGAGCGCGACTCCCCCGGCGACCATGGCTCCGGTGACGGCGATGAACCCCCTGCGACTCAACGCGCGGCGCGCCGCCGCTCCCTCCGTGTCGGCCCAACCGTCGACGGCCTCACGCATCGCGGGGTACGTGTCGTGGTGCGCGTCGGCCATGTCCTCGGTGAGCGAGGCGATCTCGTGCTCGCTCGGCGACGTCTCGGTGCGTGGGTCGTGGCGCATGTCAGCGGACAGCTCCTTCGGTGGCGGGCCGGGCGGCCGTGGTCGAGTAGAAGGCGTTCGGGAAGCCGACCCGCCCGGCGGCGGCCGGGAGGGTCGCGAGCGGGGGTGGGAGCGCTATGTCGGACGCAGCCCCGCCTGCGAGGAGGGCGCGCACGGCGAGGAGCACCGCGACGTGCTGCGCCTCGACCCCCATGACGCTCGCGGTGAGCGCCTTCGCGTGGCGGTCGCGGAGCTGGGCGGCGTCCCGGACGTAGGTCTCCGACGCGACCGTCTCGAGCTCGATCGCGAGCTCGACGACCTTCGTCGCGGAGCGGAGAGTCGGTGTCGCGCGCGCCACGACGCGGGCGAGGACGGGATCCGGCGCGGTCTGTCGCCTGCCGTGCAAGGCCTCGACGGCGGCGTTGAAGGCGTCGGCGTGCTCCGCGTGCTGCCGGCGCGTCGTCGTGACGAACGCCTTCACGACTCCGTTGGCCGTCGCGCCCCCGATGAAGGGGAGGGTGAGCGCGACCCCGTAGGTCGCGACCGCGAGGTTCTCGAGCGCGGCAGCGGTCTGGAGGATCGCGACGTCGCCCGGCGTCCCGGCGGCGGCAGCCGACTCGAGGAGGAGGAGGACGCCGGCGGCGATGCCCGCCGCGGCGGTCGCCCCGGCCGCCGCCCCCGACGGGCGCCGGGTGCTGTCGGTGGTCGGGGACGCGGCCGGACCCGCTCCCGCGCCGTCGCGCGAGCGGCTCTCGAGACCGAGCTCGACGAGATCGGCGAGCTGTTCCCGGCCCGCACGCATCGCGTCCGCGTGCACGTCCTCGGAGCGCTCTATGAGCTCCCCGAGAGCCCGCTCGTCGTATTCCATGGGCGTCTCCTCCTCGTCGGCCCGGGCGAGGGTCGCCCGGAGTTGTCGGGACGCGCCCCGACGACCGCGTCGTGGCGGCGGCTCGCTGGCCCGCCCGCATCCCGGAGGACTTCGGAGCCGCCCGTCGCGGCGGATGACCGTGCGGCGCGCTGATAGCGTCAGGGCGTGACCGATCGCGTACCCGGGGCCCGCTTCGGAAGGGTGCTCACCGCGATGGCGACGCCGTTCGACGAGTCCGGCGCGCTCGACCTCGCCGGGGCGCAGCGGCTCGCGGCGCACCTCGTCGCGACCGGGAGCGACGGGATCGTCGCCACGGGATCGACGGGAGAGGCGCCGACGCTCACCGACGACGAGCGCGTCGCCCTCTGGCGCGCGGTCGTCGAGGCCGTCGACGCTCCGGTGGTCGCGGGCGCGACCTCGAACGACACCGCGCACTCGGTCGAGCTCGTCCGTCGGGCCGAGGAGTGCGGGGTCGCGGGCATCCTCGCCGTCACCCCGTACTACAACCGCCCCTCGCAGGCCGGGATCGAGGCGCACTTCCGGGCGGTCGCCGCGGCGACGCGGCTCCCCGTCGTCCTCTACGACATCCCGGTCCGCTCGGGACGGAGGATCGCGCGGGACACGATGCTCCGGCTCGCGAGCGACGTGGCGAACGTCGTCGCGGTGAAGGACGCGTCGGGCGACCCCGCGTCGACCGCCCGCCTGCTCGCCCAGGCGCCCGACGGGTTCGAGTGCTACTCGGGCGACGACGCGCTGACGCTCCCGCTCCTCGCGGTCGGGGCGGTCGGGCTCATCGGCGTCGCGACCCACTGGTGCGCCCGCGAGTGCGGGGAGGCGATCGAGCGCTTCCTCGCGGGCGATCTCGCGGGGGCGATCGAGGTCAACGCGGCGCTCCTCGAGAGCTTCGAGTTCGAGACCGGGGAGGACACTCCGAACCCCGTGCCCGTGAAGGCGATGCTCCGCGTGCTCGGGCTCCCTGCGGGCGAGTGCAGGCTCCCGCTCGGTCGTGCTCCGGGCGGGCTCGAGGACCGGGCGAAGTCCGTGCTCGCGTCCCTGGAGGCGTGGCGCCGCACGCGCGCCGTGCCGCACGCTGGCTGACCGACCGCGGGCGGGAGACCCGGCCGGCGCGCCGGGCCGGACGTCCCGCCGCCGACCGACACGACGACCCGCCCCACCAGACGAACGAGTGCCCGCGATGGACGAAACAAGCAACGCCTCTCGAAGCGCCGGGCACGACGTCCGGGTCGTGTTCCTCGGTGGGCTCGGCGAGATCGGGCGCAACTGCGCGGCGATAGAGCACTCCGGCCGCGTCGTCGTGCTCGACTGCGGCGTCATGTTCCCCGACCCGGAGATGCCCGGGGTCGACCTCGTGCTCCCGGACTTCTCCTACCTCCGGGAGAACGCGGACCGGGTGGACGGGATCATCCTCACCCACGGTCACGAGGACCACACGGGGGGGCTCGGGTTCCTGCTCCGCGAGGTCGACGCTCCCGTGTACGGGTCCGCGCTCACGCTCGCGCTCGTCCGGTCGCGCGTCGAGGACGCCGGGATGTCCGGTCGCGCGCGCCTCGTGACGGTCTCCGACGGGGAGAGGCGCGCGATCGGGGCGTTCGACGTCGAGTTCATCCCGGTCACGCACTCCGTGCCACACGGGTTCGCGACGGCGTTCCACACCCCCCAGGGCGTGATACTCCACTCGGGGGACTTCAAGCTCGACCTCACCCCCGTGGACGGCCGCAGGACCGACCTCGCGCGCATCGGTGCGCTCGCGGACGGCGAGGGCATCAGGCTCCTCCTCGCCGACTCGACGAACGCGGAGGAGCCCGGTCACACGCGCTCCGAGCGGAGCGTCGGCGAGGACCTCCGGCTGATCTTCGCCGAGAGCCCGGGGCGGCGGATCGTGGTCGCGTGCTTCGCGAGCCACATCCACCGGATCCAGCAGCTCGCGGACGCAGCCGTGCGCAGCGGACGGAAGGTGGCCCTTCTCGGACGGTCCATGCTGAGGAACGTCGGGATCGCGCGCGAGCTCGGCCTCCTCGCGATCCCCGAGGCGGCGATCGTCGACGTCGAGCGCATCGACGACCTCCCCGCGGGAGACGTGTGCGTGCTCTCGACCGGGTCCCAGGGCGAGCCGATGTCCGCGCTCACGCTCCTCGCGGCGGGTGAGAACCGGCACTTCTCGATCCGGGAGGGAGACGTTGTCGTGCTGAGCTCCCACGCGATCCCGGGGAACGAGTGGGCCGTGGCGAAGGTCATGGACGGCCTCGCACGGCGCGGCGCTCGGGTCGTGCACTCGGGGGTCGCGCACGTCCACGAGAGCGGGCACGCGAAGCAGGGCGAGCTCGCGACGCTCCACGCGATCGCGCGCCCCCGGTGCTTCGTCCCCGTCCACGGGGAGTACCGGCACCTGCTGCGCCACGCGCAGCTCGCGATCGAGATGGGGGCGGACGAGCGACAGGTGCTGCTCTGCGAGGACGGGGACGCGATACGGCTGAGCGACGAGGGGATCGACTTCGACGGCGAGGTCCCCGCCGGGTACTGCTACGTCGACGGCGTCGTCGGGGACATCGGGTCAGGGGTGCTCCGAGACCGGCGGGCGCTCGCGGAGGAGGGCGTCGTCGTCGTCGTGCTCGCGGTCGACAGCCGGTCGGGAGACATCCTCACGGGCCCGGAGATCATCACGCGCGGGTGGGTCTACGCGCCCGAGGCCGAGGAGCTGCTCGAAGACGCGCGGAGCGCGGTCGCGAAGGCGGTCGCCGAGGCCGTCGGGGCAGGGTCCTTCGACGCGGACACACTGCGAAGGGCGACGCGACGGGCCGTCGGCCGGCTCGTGAGCGAGAGGACGAGACGGCGTCCGATGATCGTCCCGGTCGTGATGGAGGCCTGAGCCGGGCTCCGAGCCGGCCCGCGCGGCCGTCCACCGTCCTCTCCTCGGCGCCGGGTGTTGCTGGTGTTAGCGTTGTGACCACTGTGGCTACGACGAAGCCAGCGCACGCGACGCGGCGCCGGGGTGCGGGAGCGCGCTCGTCGCCTGCCCGGACACCCCCGTCGCGCCCGTCGCGCCGCGAGCCGGGGAGAGCGGGATCGCGACCGAAGGGCGCGACGCGGCGCGCGCGGGCGAGCGAGCCCGTCGCGAGCCGGTTCCGTCGGGCGCTCGCGGCGCAGCCGGACGACCTCTGGGGCTGGATGCTCCTCGTCGCCGCGTTGCTCCTCGGTCTCGCCGTGTACGCGGACGTGCTCGGGCTCGCGGGGCGGGCGCTGCGACGGTACGGGGCGGACGGGTTCGGCTGGGGCGCGGACGTCGTGCCGGTGGGGCTCGCGGTCGCGGGGATCGCGCTCGTCGCGGGCCGGGCGCGCCGCGGACTTCTGGGATCGGTCGTGTCCCTGGCGCTCCTGCTCCTTTGCGCCGCGGGGATCGCAGACCTCGCGGGAGGGCTCCCCGGCATCCACGCACCTCTGCACGCCCTCGGCGGGGCGGGAGGGCTCGTCGGGGTCGCGGTCGGGGGGCCTCTCCACGGGCTGCTCGGCTCGGCAGGCGCCTCGATCGTGCTCGCGGCCGTCGCGTTCCTCGCAGCGTGCGGGCTTCTCGGGGTACGTGTCCGGGCCGCGCTCCTCGGGATCGGGCGCGCCGCGCGCACCGCGTGGCGGGCGATGGCGCGTGCGGCGGCCGCGCGGCGCGCGGGCACGAGAGGTCTCGCAGGCGGCACCCGTGCGGGAGGTGCGCCGGGCGGCACCGAGGGCGACGTGCCGTGGGGCTCCCTCCCCGGCCCCACGGGGCCGGACGAGAGGAGCCCGTCGGACGGCGGGATCGCTCCGGTCGGCTCGGGGCACGACGAGGACGTGCCGGAGGAGCGCGACGCGGCGGACGGGGACGAGGGAGCGCGCACCGGGCCCCTCGCGGAGGTCGCCCCCCGCGCGGGCGGGGAGACGTCGGGCGCGTCCGGCACAGGGGAGCGCGGGCCGGACGGCCCCGAGGACGACCCGGGCGCGACGCCGGTGCAGCTCGGGCTCGGGGTCGTGCGGCCTCCCGCGCCCTGGAGGCTCCCCCCGGCGAAGCTCCTCGCCCGCTCGAAGGAGCAGGGGCTCGACCGACGCGCCGTCGAGGAGCGCGGCAGGGTGCTCGAGCGAGCCCTCGCGGCGCACGGGGTCGAGACGCACCTCGCCGGGTTCACCGTCGGGCCGACCGTCACGAGGTTCGAGCTCGAGCTCGGGGCGGGGGTGAAGGTCGCCCGCGTCACGAACCTCGCGAAGGACATCGCCTACGCGATGGCCTCCCCCGACGTCCGGATCCTCGCGCCGATCCCCGGACGGTCCGCGATCGGAGTCGAGGTCCCGAACGTCGACCGCCAGCTCGTGACGCTGGGGGACGTGCTCTCGTCGCCCGAGGCGCGGCGGGCGTCGCACCCGCTCGAGGTCGCGCTCGGGCGGGACATCGCGGGGCGGTCCGTGATGGTGAACCTCGCGGAGATGCCGCACCTCCTCATCGCAGGGGCGACGGGAGCGGGGAAGTCCTCGTGCATCAACTCGCTCATCTCCTCGATACTGATGCGGTCGACCCCCGACGAGGTCCGTCTCATCCTCGTCGACCCGAAGCGGGTGGAGCTCGGCCAGTACAACGGACTTCCGCACCTGCTCACCCAGGTTGTCGTGAACCCGAAGCGCGCTGCGAACGCTCTGAGCTGGGCGGTGACCGAGATGGAGCGCCGGTACGACCTGCTCGCGGAAGTGGGGATGCGCGACGTCACCGGGTTCAACGCGGCGGTCGACCGTGGGGACTTCGCGAGCGGCCCGTTCGGCCCCGGGCTCGGCCCCGTGGAGCCCCCGGTGGCCGGCGACGGAGCGGGAGCGCCGGGCGAGACCGACGGACCGGGGCGGTCCGACGCGCCGCGGCGCCCGGAGCCGGACGCGTCCGCTGCGCCCGGCCGGTACGAGCGGCTGCCGTTCGTGCTCATCGTGGTCGACGAGCTGAACGACCTCATGATGGTCGCGGCGCGCGACGTCGAGGAGTCGATCTGTCGCATCGCGCAGATGGCGCGGGCGGTGGGGATCCACCTCGTGATCGCGACGCAGCGACCGTCGGTGGACGTGATCACGGGGGTC
>JAJZBW010000079.1 GCA_021798745.1 Actinomycetes bacterium | reverse complement strand
CGCTTCGTCCGCAAGCACCCGGTGCCACCGGCGTTGCCGGAGGCCGCATGGATCAACAAGCCCGAAGGAGACGCCACGACCCACTGATTCCCAACGGAATCTGCCTCTCAGAGGTTGACACGCGCCGAGGCGAGGGCGAGGTCGGTGGGTGTGAGGCTGTCGTCGCTGGTGCGCAGCAGCCACTTGCCGTCGAGCCTCTCCTCACGGGCGACGGCCGCCTTGTCGATGCGGAAGCGTCCGTCGCTGAGCCGGCGGACGAGCCGCCACAGGGCGGGCGTCGTCTTCAACCTCCCGGCCAGTTCGTCACGGCGCGACTTGGCCCACTCGTCGGATCCGCTGATCTGGACCTCGAGGTGCTCGATCAGGTTGGCCCGGACCTGCCGGTCCCGTTCGGCCGACTCGGGGTTGAAGCAGACCACGAAGCGCTGACGGCGCTCGCCGTCGCCGACGACGACCTCCTTCACCTCGAGGTTGCCCGCGGCGCGGTGATAGCGACCCGGCCGGGCGAGGGCCTCGCTCGCCTCGCCCGAGGCCCGGCGCAGCTTCTCGGCCACGATGAAGTGGCCGCCGCCGTGCTGGAGATAGGCCCGGTTGGCCCCCGAGCTGAACCCCCGGTCGGCCACCCACACCACCCGGTTGAGCATCCATCCGGCGAGGTCGTCCTTGATGGTGCGGATGATCACCTGGTCGCTCGTCTTGCCTGGCAAGGTCCAGCACCGCACAGGCACGCCCTCGACGGCGACGGCCGTGCCGATGACCACCTGGGGGAGGTCGGACCGCTTGTCCCTTCGAGTGCTTGTTGAACTGGCGGGTGGCCGACTCGGGCGGTCCGGGGTCCTCGGGCCCCGGAGGCGTGGCGGTCTCCTTGGCCTGCGCCTCTGCGAGGTCCACCTCGTCGTCGGCCACGTCCCGCTCGACGTAGGTGGAGGTGGTGTCGACGAAGATGATGTCGCACGACAGGTTCAACAGGTTGGCCGTCGAGGTGAAGATGCGCTCGGCGATCTCGGGCAGCGACCCGAGCAGGAAGTCCATGGCCGCATACGCAGCCTGGTCGTCGAAGTCCGGACAGTCCGAGATGGCGACGCGTTCGCGCACCCAACGCACCGCGGCCAGCTTCGACCCGGGCTCGAGACAGCGCTGGGCGACGAGGGCGAAGCAGATCCGCTCGACCAGCGCGCCGTCGAGACGCCGGCCGTCTGCCGCCTCGACGAGGGCCGTTGCGATCCCGAGCCGGGACCACAGCTCGTCGAGGACGTAGGCGCCACCGAGCCGGCGGGAGTCGACGATCTCGATGTCGGACGAGGTTGCCGCGCCGGGCATCTCCCCCTCGGGCAGGTCGAGCACCCGGCTGATCGAGGCGACGAGCCGCCCGAGGGCCTCCTTGTCGACCTTCTCCTTGCGCCCGAAGTGAGTACGGGATGGCCAGCCCCGTTCCGCGCATGCGTGGGTCATCCACCATGGGGGCGGAGGAGCCACAAAGCGGAGGCGAAAAGGAGCCGACCATCCCATGATCAGTGTGCCCCCGAACGCAACCGCGCTCGGCCTCGACGTCCACAAGCTCTCGGTCACCTCGGCGGTGCTCGAGCCCGGGTCGGACTCGCCGACACTCGACCGCCTCGCTTCGGACCGGGAGTCGATCCGCCGTCACGTGACTCGTCTCGGCAAGCGACGTCCGATCTGGGCCTGCTACGAAGCCGGGGCGACCGGCTACGAGCTCGCTCGCTTCCTGCGCTGGGTCGGAGTGCGCTGCGAGGTGGTCGCACCGTCGCTCATCCCGGTCGCACCGAGCGATCGCGTGAAGACCGACCGACGCGACGCTCGCCGGCTCGCGCGCCTGTATCGAGCCGGCCAGCTCGTCGCGGTGAACGTGCCGAGCCCGGCGGAGGAGGCGGTGCGCGACCTGTGCCGGGCACGCGCTGACATGGTGATCGACCGTGTTCGCGCCCAGCACCGCCTCGACCGGTTCCTGCTGCGCCACGGCCGCGTCTTCGACGGCAAGAACTGGAACGCGAAGCACGAGTCCTTCATCGCCGAACAACGCTTCGAGGAGGAGGCGGCGAGCGCGACGCTTGCCCACTACCGAAGCACGTTGAGCGCCCGCGAGTCCGAGCTTGCCGCCATCGAGTCCGAGCTCGCCAGGTACTGCACGCGCCCGCCGTTCGCGACCGCCGTCGCCAGGCTGTCGGCGTACAAGGGCGTGACCGAGCTCGGAGCGCTCGCGATCGCAAGCGAGGTCTGCGACTGGCGCCGCTTCCCGTCCGCTGGCGGCTTCATGTCCTTCTGCGGGCTCGTGCCCTCCGAGCACTCGAGCGGCGAGCAGGTCTGGCGTGGCGGGATCACCCACGCGGGCAACTTCCACCTGCGCTCGCACCTCGTCGACGCGTCGTGGGTCTACCAACGCCAGCCCTATGTCGGGCTCGCCCTGCGGCGCCGCCAAGAAGGCGCCTCACCAGAGCCCGTCGCCCGATCCTGGCACGCCCAGGTCTACCTATCACGCAAGCTCCGGCGCCTCGACGACAAGAAGTCCGTCCGCAAGATCGTGGTCACCGCGATCGCGCGCGAGCTCGCCGGCTTCCTTTGGGCCGAGATGAGCGCCTGAATGAGCATCCGCTCCGACTCGTCCGTCGCGAACCCGGCGGACGAGACTTCCACCACGCGCCGGGACACCGCCGCAGCAGGGTCGATCCTCGTCACAACTTTGCCCGACATCGTCACGGGCGCCCGAAGTCTGAGGCACCTTCCTGCGCAACGCTCGCTTGCGGTTCGAACCCGCGTACATCAGTCTGGCGGCAGGTTCGCACACCTCGCCCCGGCGCGTGGTCGAGCTCTCGTCCGCCCGCCACCGCGTGCCACGGGGCGCGCGTAGCAGCCGCCACCCCTTGGTCAAGGCCACTCCGCCTTGCTGCGGAGCCTGGCCAAGGGGCCCCGTCGCCTGCTTTGGTCAGGTCAAGCGACGAACCGTTGGGTTCGTCGCGGTCAAAAAGGAGCTAGCGCGCCCACTTGACGGGGCCATCCCACATCAGCTGTGGATCACCTTGGCGACCGGCGAGCCCGTGACCGGGTGGCGCTCGTTGTGGGCCAGCTGCAGGTAGGCGACCTTCGAGCCGTCCTCGTTCCGCCGGCTCGTCTCTCGCAGGTACACGCCTACCAGATCAGCGCACGCCCCAGCTCAGGTCGACCGGGCGTGTGCCTACACGATTTCTGACGGAGGCGTCCCCTTCAGTGCCGTGATCAGGACATCTGCGCCGGGAGACGCTCCAGGATGCCTACCGGGTCCGGAAGTCCGGTCTGACAGCCTCGACTATAGGAGGGCAAGCGGGGTGCGGAACGCGAGCGTATGGCAGAAGCTGCTCGGGCTCACGCGCACCGCCGCCGAGGAAGTCGTGCTCGACGGCGAGACGGGGGCGATCGTGGTCAAGGTGCGGGTGACTCGCGGCGCACGAGGTCGCTGTGGCCGGTGTCGACGTCGCAGCCCGCGCTATAACGCCGACGAGGGGCGGCGGCGCTGGCACGCCCTCGGCGTCGCTAGCTGACTGATTCCAGGCGATCCCGGCTGAGCCGCGATCCACCCCCCGCGCGCGAATCCCCGGTTGCTCGGGTTCCTGCCGCGAGCCGCTGAACAGCGCGGCCGCAGCGCAGCGCATGCTTGCCCCACGACGACGGCGCGGACGCGCACAACCGCCGGGCCCGACCGGCCGCCCGGAGGTTGTGCTGCAGACCCGGAACGGGTCAGTTAGGGGGCCGGCTCTCCTGCGCCGAGGAGATCCGCGAAGGTGAGCGGCGGCCGGATCATCCGCTCGGGGAAGACGATCGTGATCGCATCCGTGGGGCAGCTCTGTTCGCACAGGCCGCAGTACCAGCACTCGGCTGGGTATGCGACCGTCGGCGGGTCGACCTTCGCCCGCTCGCCGCGGATGATGATGTCACCCGGACAGACGATGTCGCAGAGCGGACAGCGGATGCACAGCTCGTCGTCGATGATGATCGGGTTGTGCGCGCGCTCACTTGGCACCGTAGGCCTCCCCTGCCGCGACGACGTCGTCAGCCTCGGCATCGACGAGCCCCTTCCAGTGACCCTCGGCATTGCCGGTCACCCGCTCGTAGCGCCCGTCGCGCTTGCGCACGCCGAGCACCTTCAGCCAGCGCTCGTCCGGTTCTGGGTAGTCGACGCGATAGTGCGAGGAGCCGCTCCGGGTCTCCTCGCGCGCCTCGGCGGCAACGACCATAACCTCGGCCATCTCGCGGATAGCCTTGGCCTCCACCACCCGGCCGAGTTCGTGCGCGTCCGCCGCCTTCATTGCCGCCTCGTCGGCGGCCAGTCCTGCGACTACGGCGTGTGCCCGAGCCATGCTCTCGGCGCTGCGTCGGAAGCCGACGTCGCGGGTCACGACTTCGCGCACCGCGTCCTCGAGGTCCCAGTACGAGCCCGTGCGGTTCTCGTCGAGGTGCGCGTTGAGTGCCGCGATGTCCGCGGCCAGCTCGTCGGCCGGCAGCTCAGGGGCCGCCGCCTGTGTGGCACTGAAGCCCGCCGCACTCACGCCGGCGATCCAGCCGAGCGAGGAGGCTCCCGCAATCCCTGCACTTACCGTGCAGCAGTCGCCCGCCGCGTAGAGGCCGGCCACCGCGGCAGCGGCGGCCTCGTCGATGACGATCCCGCTGCCGCGGAAGTAGACCCCGCTGCGGCGGATCGAGAACTCCGAGATCGAGATCTCGACCGGCTCCTCAGCGAGCGACACGCCCTTTTGGCGCAGGAAGCCCGGCACCGTGTGCCGGTCGACCTCCAAGGTGCGCTCGACGTTCGCCAGCTCCTCGGTCGGGAGGTGGCGCACGTCGAGGAAGATCGGTCCGTTGCCCTCGAGGGTCTCGCTGATCACCGCGTCGACGAGCACCGAACGCCGCGCCCGCTCCCCCAGCGGGTCGTACTTGAACATGAAGCGCTCACCCGCACTGTTTAGGTAATGGGCGCCGAGGCCGGTCAGCGCGTTCGTCCCTTGTGAGGAGAAGCCCGTCGGGCCGAGCGTCGCTTCGATGAACTCCATGTTCGCGAGCACGGCGCCGACGCCGAGCGCCATCTTCTGCGCGTCGCCGGTGTTGTAGGGGAAGTGCCAGCTCGCGTAGGGCATGTCGGCGACGTTGCGTGAGATTCGGTTGACGTCGCCCGTCGCCAGCACAACCGACTTCGCGCGGATCGCGTACAGCTCGCCGGTGCGGATGTTGAGACCGAGCGCGCCGGCAACCGTGCCGCCCTCGGCGAAGAGGGAAACGATCGCACAGCGCATGAGCTCCTTCGCGCCGGCGCGCCGCACGGCACGCGCGATGGTCTGCTTGAACTTCTTGCCGTCGAAGTCGACGTGGTACGCCCCGGGCAGGCCGAACGCGCGGTGGCGCGCGTAGCCCTCGGCATCCTTCTCGCGGAAGTTGACCCCGAGCGCCTCGATGCGCCGAAAGACGCGGGGCAGCTCGTAGACCATCCGCTCGACCACCGCGAGGTCGACGAGGCCGTCGGTCAGCTGCCCGACGCTCTGCATGAGGTAGGCGGGCCGGTCCCACTCCTCGTCGGTCTCGAGGACCGCGAGGAACTGGTCGACGCCGCCGCCGACGCTCCCGCTCCAGGCGAGGCGCCCGCCCTTGTCACAAACAAGCACCTCGGCGCCGACGCCGCGGGCGGCGAGGGCCGCGAGACACCCCGCGACGCCGCCGCCAACGACGAGAACGTCGGTCTCAAGCACCGATGGCCCCGACAACACTGTCTCTGCCATGTCTCCTATCCCCCCTGCGCGACCTTGAGGTCAGCCCGCAGCATCGGCAGGTACGGCGTCAGGTCCCTCACGAGCTGACTGACCTGCACGTCCTCCTCCTTGCCGTCCAACCAGGACAGCGAGGTTCCCGCCTTCTTCTCGGCGGACTTGAAGGCCGAGTTCTCGAACATCTTGCGCATCCCATCCCGGAAGGACGTGATCGCCGCGGCAGCCGTGTGCGGAGCGAAGAAGTAGCTGCCCTCGATGCTGACGAGTGAGGTGAAGGCCTTCACGAGCCCGGCGTTCGAGGTGCCTGAGACGCTCGACCAGCGCGGCAGCTGGGCGTAGTTGCTCGGCACCCGGCCGGTGGTTTCGACGAGGATTGGCCGCACGAGGTGCGACGCGATCGCCGGCGCGAGCGTGCTGAGCGAGCCCTCCTCGATGTCGGTCGCCCCTGTGCCCAGCGAGGCAGTCGTCGCCCCCACACTCGCGAAGCCTGAGACCCACTGCGGCTTGAAGCCGAGCGTGTGGCCGAGAGCCGCCATCGTGAAGAAGCTGTCGTCGAAGCCGCTGATCGGCACCTTGAGCGACCTGCCGCGCAGCTGGGAGACTTTGGTGATGCCGCTCTGGTAGGAGACAACCACCACGCGTGCCTGGGCGGTCATGCGCCCGAGGTAGGTGAAGTAGTTCGCGTGGTAGGTGACGCCGTGCCCGCCGACGAGTGAGGTGAGCAGCGCTACGGGGACGTTGGTATAGCCAACCGTGAGACCATCGCGCGGGGCGTTCCAGAGCTGGTCCAAGCCGACGACGCCGCCCGCACCGGTCACGTCCTCCACTTTCACCGCCGACGCGCCGAGCGCGCGCTGGAGGTAGGGCGCGGCGACGCGTGCGGTCACGTCAATGTTGCCGCCGGGGGCGTTCGGGACCAGGACCGTCAAAGTCTTTCCCTGGTAGAAGTTGTCGACGTTCCTGTGCGTCCGGACAGACCCGAGCGCCGCGCCCGCGTTCAGGCCGACGAGCAGTGCCGCTCCCGTGCCGAGCCCCCACGCACGGCGCCACCGTCGCCCCCCCACGCGTGCCACTCGGTAGTCATGCTTCTGCGCTGCCATCCTGTCCCCCTCTGGTGCTTTGTGGACCATGTTGAGACCCTCAGATGACGCCGGACCTCACGACGGGATGAAGTGCAGGTATCCCTGGTACGGCGCGTAGGCGTTTACGACGAAGTGGAAGATCAACCAGACGATGAGACCGACGCCGACGACGAGCGCAAGCGCGTACCACAAGGGCTTGCGGCGGATGACGAGCGCGTAGAGCCCGAAGCCGAGGGAAACGCCGGGCACCACGCCACCGAGCAGGACGAGCACCAGGTAGGCGCCGACTGTCGCGATCGCGCGCAAGAGGCCCGCCGCCTCAGGGTGCTCAGACTCCCGCGCCCCCGTCGGCACCGCGTCGACGTCTTCGGCGTGCGCCGGGCCGATCGGTTCGGCGACGCGAACGCGGGTCAACACATCCGCGGTGGCGAGCGCGAGCGCCGGTTCGGAGGTCGACGCGCCCGTGAGAGCGAGCCCTGCCGCACTGACGAGCGCCGGTGCCAGGGCCGGGGCCGGGCGGAGGTTGCTCGGCTTCTTCGCCTTGCGCAGCCGCTCGCCGATCCCGATCTCCTTGCCTGCCTCGCCGAGGACGAGCCGGGCGAGATTGACTGCCGCGAGCACGGCCCCGAGCGACGAGACGAGGACCACGTCACCGCCGGTCAGTGCGCTGTAGGAGCTGGCGATGAGCGCGACGGCAATGAAGGTTGCGAGCAGCGCGGCGGCAGCGATCAGTGGGCCGGGCTTGGCCAGATTGGCGCGCACCCGCTCGCCGGTGTGTAGGCGGGGCTGCACACTGAGCGCGCTCTCGGTCGCCGCGGCGACGCCGAGGCGCCGGTCGCGCCAGACGCGGTAGCCCCAGCTGGCGAGGGCGCCGACGGTCACCGCGGTGATGGCGGCCGAGAGCGGGCGCTTGAACATGAAGGCGTCCCCGTACAGCGTCGTCGAGATGTGGAGATTGCTCTCGATGATCGGACCGAGAACGAGCCCGATGATCAGGTTGACGCGTGAGTAGTTGTACTTCCAGAAGAAGTACCCGAGGACACCGACGACTGCAGTCGTGATCACGTCCCCGATCCGCCCGTTCACCGCGAAGCTCCCGACCACGGCGATCGTGAGCACCAGCGGGACAAGCGTGTGCGTCGGAATGATCGTGAGCTTGGCGAACTGGCGGGCGAGGAGCAGGCCTATCAGCATCACGGCGAGGCTCGCGCCGACCATCAGCCAGATAATCGAGAATACCGTCGGCAGGTGCTGGGAGAGCATCGCCGGCCCCGGTGCGATGCCGAGCGTCACGAACGCGGCGAGCAGCAGCGCCTGCTGCTCGTGGGTCGGGATCCCGAGGCTCAACAGCGGCAGCATGCCGCCACCCTCGGCAGCTGACTCGGTCGCCTCGGGCGCGATGACCCCGGCGATCGCCCCGTCGCCGAACTCGTCCTCGTCGCGGGAGAACTGGGCCGCCTGGCCGTAGGCGGCGACGGCGGCGACCGGCGCGCCGAAGCCGGGAACTGTTCCCGTCAGAACGCCGAACAGCGCCATGTAGATCTCGAGCTTCCAGTGGCGCAGCACCGCACCGAGACCGTGGATTGACGTCGACTCGCCCTCGAGCCGCTCCCGCAGGCTCATGTTGGCGCCACGGGCGGCGCGCTCGGCGCGCTGGGGCGCGACGGCCTTCATGCGCTCGGACATGAGCCGTATCACCTGCACGAGCGCGAACAGCCCGATCGCGACGTCGGCGACCTGGATGCCGTTCGACAGGTACAGCGAGCCGAAAGTGAGCCGGTCGACACCGGTGATCGGGTCTTGGCCGACGAAAGAGAGCATGATGCCGACCCCGAAGGCGATCAGGCCCTTGGTCAGGTTCCCCGAGCTCAAGATGGCGATGAGGATCGCGCCGAGCATGGCGAGGAGGAGGATCTCGGGTGGGCCGAGGTAGTCGAGGAGGCTGCGCATGATCGGGATGCCGATTGTGAGCGCGATCGCGCCGATGACCCCGCCGATGCCCGACGCGGAGGCCGACGCACCGAGCGCATAGGCGCCGCGCCCGCGGCACGCGAGCGGGTAACCGTCCCAGCACAACGGCATGCTCTTGGCTGAAGCGGGAATGTTGAGCGTAATGCTCGTGATCGAGCCGCCGAAGTACGTCGCAATGTGCGTACCGAGCAGGAGCGCCAGCGCCGGCGCGATCGAGAGCTTGTACATGAAGGGCAACAAGAGGGCAAGCGCGACGTTGCCGCCTACACCGGGCATGAAGGAGATGAGCATCCCCCAGACGATTCCGGCGAGAAGGCCGATTAGCGTCGCGAGGTTGATCAGGGAGCCCATCCCTGAAAGCGACGCGTGCACGTAGCTCACGGCACCACCACCTGCGGCGCGGACTGCTCAGCGCGCCGTGCATGGTGACGCGCGCCGCCACCCCAGCGTCCGGCTGCGCGCGGTGATCGACAACAGCTCGGGTGAGAACTGTGCGACATCGGCCGTGCCCCCATTCCCCCCTGAGGTCTGACCTCTTATCAAGCGCGTATCGTACGGACCTCCCCGGGGATCCGTCAAGCGTTTTCGCGCACCGGTACACATTCGTGTGGAGGGCAGTCCGGACGCAGAGCGTCTGACAACTGCTTGTCCTCGCAAGAACCTGCGAGCGGCGATGCTCCCGGCAATTGCTTGATCGGCCCAGTCACTCCCGCTACCTTGGCAAGAGGTCATACCGCATGTAGTCATACCGGATGGCACCGGGGCGCCGGACGGGGGCAACCATGAAGATCTGGATCGATCAGGGCTTCTGCACGGGCGACGGTCTCTGCGAGGAGATCTTCCCGGCGAGGGTCCAGGTACGCGACCACGGCCTCGCGTATGTCTGCGAGAACGGCGCCGCGCCGCCCAACCCGAGTCGCAGCGGGTCGCGCGTGGTCATCGTCGTCGGCAACGAGGACGCAGTGCTCGAGGCTGCGTTCGAGCGTCCAGGAGAGTGCATTTTCATCGACGAGGACTAGGCCGCCGCGGCACCGGGGGCCCTTCGGGTCCCGGTGCCACCGGCCGGACCGAGTGGGGGACGAGATGGATCTGGTCGGGTTGCGGCTGCTCGCGACCGTGCACCTTGGCGCGGGCTTCACGAGCGGCGAGGGAATGGCCGTCGTCGCCTCACGCACCGGGCGGCGAGCGCTGTTTGTCGCTGCAGAGCATGCGCCGTGCGATTTTGTCGTAGTCGACGTGACCGATCCGCGCCAGCCAATAGTGCGCGCGTCGCGCGAGATCTCCGTCGGCGTCCGTTCGAACAACCTCGCCGTTCGCGGCGAGATCCTCGCGGTGACACGCCAGAATGCGACGGGCGGCGAGAAGCCGGCCGGTGTGGAGTTCTTCGACATCGCCGATCCCTTCGCGCCCGCCTCGATCGGCTTCTTCGATGCGTCCGGCGGTGCCTCGCTCGGCACGCACTTCGTCTGGCTCGCCGACGACGGCTACGCCTACCTCGCGAGCGGTGCCCCCGACTACACGCCTCGGGATCGCAGGGACCGCTTTTTCCTCCGTATCCTCGACGCCGCCGTGCCGACCAAGGCCGTCGAAGTCGGCCGCTTCGTCCTTCCGGGGCTCGCAGAAGAGGACGGCGCCGTCGCGCCTGAGCGTCCGGCCCAACGCCTCGCGCGCGCGCTCGGGGTCGACCTCGAACCGGGCGCGGAGCGCGAGCGCCGTGTCGAGATCGACGGCGTGAGCGCTTGGGACTTCGGTTTCCGGGTCCACAACGTCACCGTGCAGCCCGAGGATCCCGAGCGTGCCTATCTCGCGTATACGTCCGGCGGCGCGTACATCCTCGACATCTCGGACCGTTCGCGTCCTGCACCGATCGGACACCTCTCCTACGGCCCACCTTTTTCCTGCTCGGCACACACCTTCATTCCGCTCACCCCGGGCCCGTTCGCACTGCTCTCTGACGAGACCCTGAACGAAGGTGCCATCGATCAGCCGATGGGCGCCTGGGTCGTGAGCACCGCTGTGCCATCCCAGCCGACGATCGGCGCCTGTCTCACCCTCCCCTGGCCCCCCGGTGGCCAGGTGGGCGACACCGGTCGCTTCGGACCCCACAACCTGCACGAGCACGCGCCAGGCCAGGCCGCCTGGCGCGACCCCTGCCTCGTCTTCGGCGCCTTCTTCGGGCTCGGCATCGGCGTGTACGACCTGAGCCGCCCGCTGCAGCCGGCCGAGGTCGGGCGCTTCGTGCCCGGCGACATCGAGGGTGGCAGCGGACAGATCAACGACATCTACGCCGACGACCGGGGCATCGTCTACGCCGTCGACCGGCGCAGCGACCTCTGCTTCATCTTGGAGCTCAGCCACTGAGCGCTCGCACCACCGTTGTGGGCGCGATCACGCTGCTCCCCGACGTGTCGCCGGCCGTGATCGCGCGGCTCGTGCTATACGCGCAGAGCTGCCTTCTCTCTGTTCGGAGTTCCGCAGCTCGTAGGCATTTTCGAGGGTGCGCTGAGACATCGCCCCTGGTCATGGTGATGCTCAGCGCGACGACGGTCGCGTACGGTTCGAGAGGATCACGCGGTGGTTGCCCTACACGACGCGCTTGGACGTGACCACCGCTTAGCCGAGTACCTCGGAGCGTCGACGAGCTTCGTCTACCGCCTCACCGTCGGACACCGAATCCCCTTCCTCGCTCGCGCCAAGGTGCTGCGCTTCCGGCCCGAGGACGTCGCGCGCCACCTCGGTGCCGAATCGGCGCCGCCTCCTCTGTCGGCGCTTCGGTCGTCGGGCGCGCCCTCTCCGTGGGCCGGGAGCTGGGTCCTGGGGTG
>JAJZBW010000078.1 GCA_021798745.1 Actinomycetes bacterium | reverse complement strand
GTGCGCTCTCGCGCGCCACCGGCCGGAACCTCGCCGTGACGAGGGTGAGCGCGAACGTGCTGCCCCCGGCGGAGCGACCTGGGCGGTACTGCCCGTCCGTCACGGCCCGGGCCGGCTGCCGTCGGGTCCCGCCGCATCGGACGTCGACGGTGCCCGCTCTGGCGCGGAGCTGTCGCCGGGGGCATCGGGGACGTCGGCGACGTCGGGGGCATCGCCCGCGGAGACGGGCATGCGACGGAACCGGTGGACCGTGCGGGTGATGGTGACGACCGCCACGACCACGACGAGGACGACGAGGAGCGTCCCGAGGCCGAGCTGGTCGAGGTTGTGGACGTGGACCCCCGTCGAGATGCCGGAGCTCATGAGCCCCGGGTCGACGAGACCCGCCAGTCCCGCGGCGACGAACAGCACGCCCCCGACGAGCAGCGTCCACCCCGCGCCCTCCTGCGCCACCCGGTGCGCGAGCTCCTCGGGAAGCCTCTGGTGACGGATGAGCGATCCGATCACCGCTCCCGCTCCCGCGAGCACGGCCGTGGTGCCGAGCCCGAAAGCTGCCCCCGGGACCCAGCCGAGCGCGGCCGACGGCATCGCGGGTGCGAGGACCGTCGCCATGATGAGCGCGAACGCCCCGAGCCCCCAGCCTGCGACGAACCCGTGGACGGCTGCCATCGCGGGAGTCGGGGTGCGTCCGGCCCACTCGGCCGTGTCCGCGTGGCTCGGACGGTGGCAGCCTCCGATCCTCGGCGGCCAGAGGTGCAGGTGCAGCGAGCACCGGAGCCGCAGCACGTAGAATGCGGCCGCCCCCATCGCTCCCCCCACGACCACGTAGATCGCGGCCTCGTAGGTCGCGTCGTCCGCGACGTGGATCAGCCCCAGGTACGCGAGCTCGGACAGCAACGCCCGTTGCACGCTGAACGAGAGCGAGAACGCGAGCGCGGACCTCATCCCCCTGCGAGCCGAGAACGACCCGACCGCGTACGAGAACGTGATCGGCCACGTGTGCTCGTCCGGGGTGACCCCGTGGACGACTCCGAGCACGAACGCGGTCAGCACCACCGCACCGACGGAGAGCCCGTGCGGGGGGTTCCACACGTTGAGCGCGAGGAGATGGCTCATCGCCCGCCTCCCGTGTGCGTGGTCCGGCGAGGCGGGGACGCCCACGCGACGGCCACGCCGGGCGCGCCCCCGACGGGGGCGGCGGCGCCGTGCCCGCGCCACCCGTCAGCGCGGGAGACCACGACCCGGCTCCTCGCCCCGCGTCGGACCGACGCTCCCGGCTCCCGGCGCCGCACGGCGCCTCGCCTCCTGCCGCCGGTAGGCGGCCTCCTCGAGCGCGGCGACCTCCTCGAGACGCGCGAGAAGCGCGCGGAGCTCCCCCGTCCCGTCGCGGCCGAGCGCCCTCTCGAGCACGTGGTCCCACTCTCGGGCGCGCCGCGCGATCTCCCCCGCGACCTCGACGCCTGCGGCCGTCGGCTGCAGGACGCGCCGCTGCCGGTGCACGGGGTCGTCGCCCGAGCTCACGAGACCGAGTGCCGCGAGGCGCTCGAGGAGGCGCCTCGCGTTCATGGCGTCGGTGCGCGTGCGCCGCGCCACCTCGCGCAGCCCGGACCCCGGCCACTCGCACACGGCGCGCAGGAGCACGCTCTGCGGAGCGCTCAGGCCGAGGTCGGCGATCCGGCGCTCCCACGCTCCCCGCACGGCCCGGTGCGCCCGCCCGAGCTGGAACCCGAAGACGGAGTCGAGGCCGGGCTCGCGCGAGCTCGTCGACGCGGACCGGTCGCGGGTCGCCCGCTCGTCTCGGGCGCGCCCGCTCCCCGCTCTCTCGGCCATCGTCTCCCGGAGCCTCCCGTAGGTGTAGCGATCACTACGGTCAACCACCTGTGGGCCCGGCGGACTCCCGCCCGGCTCCGCACCTCCGGGCACGAGCCGGGCGGGTGCGGAGGGACGGGCTCCGACGGCGGCCGCGCGACGGGCGCGACCGCCCACCGACGTGCCCGCTCCCTGGCCGATCGCTACAGTCGTGCAGGTGCCAGGCATGTCGCGGGTCGCGTACACGCTGCACAACTCGCTCACCGCGTGGGGAACCGGCCCGTTCGCCCTCGTCGTGCTCGTCGTGCTCGTCGCGATCGCCGTCTGGTACCTACGCGCCGACTGGAGGCTCGCCGCCCGGGGACGTGCGTGGAGCCGCTGGCGGACGGCTGCGTTCCTCACGGGCCTGCTGTCCGTCGACTTCGCGCTCCAGTCCCCGGTCGCGACCTACGCCGGCCGCTACTTCCAGGCCCACGTCATCCAGCACCTGCTCCTCATGGTCGTCGGCCCGCCGCTCCTCGCGCTCGGCGCCCCGTCGACGCTCCTTCTCCAGAGCTCGAGCCGGACCGCGAAGGCGCGCTGGCTCCGGATCCTCCACAGCACGCCCTTCGCGGTCGTGAGCCACCCCGTCTCGGTCTGGATCCTGTACTACGGCGCGATGTACCTGTTCTTCCTGACGCCCGTGATCGGATTCGCGATGGATCACATGGCGCTCATGGACGCGATCAACGTGGGCTTCCTGCTCGGGGCGACGTTCTTCTGGTGGCCGACGATCGGGATCGACCCGATCCCCCGCTGGCGGATGAGCCACGGGGTCCGCATGCTCAACCTCTTCATCGGCGTCCCCGTCGAGACGTGGCTCGGAATCGCCCTCATGAGCGAGAGCCGGCGGACCGCGCACGCGGACGCTCCCATGTACACGCTCGCGAGCATCCACAGCGGAGGGAGCTTCCTCTGGATCTTCTCGGAGCTCGCCTCGGCCGGGGCCATCCTCCCGATCTTCTTCCAGTGGATGAGCTCCGAGGACCGAAAGGCCGCGAGAGCGGACGCCGCGCTCGCCGCGGAGGAGGCCGCCCTCGCGGCTGCGTTCGCCGCGGAGCCCCTCGAGCACGTGGACGGCCTCGTGTCCCGATGGGAGATCGCGATGCGCGCCCCCGTGGAGCCGGCATGGAGCAGCGACGCCGTGGCGGCGCCGCGTCCGGCGGATCCCGCCGCTCCGGGCTGAGCACCGTCCGCGGCGGCCCCGGAGGAGGGGCCGGGTAGGGTCGCTCGCGTGGGGGCTGCCCGCTCTGTCACGACCTCGGACGGCGTGCCCGTCTCGGTCCACGAGCTCGCCGGGCACGGTGCGCCCGCGCTCCTCGTCCACGCGGCCGGCTTCCACGGCCTCACGCTCGGGCCTCTCGCGCGGCACCTCGGGGCCGAGCTCGCGTGCGCCGCTCCGGACCTGCGGGGCCACGGCTGCTCCGGGACGCCCCCGGGCGGCGACTACCGGTGGGACGGCTTCGCCCGCGACGTCCTCGCGGCCGCCCAGGACCTCCGCGGCGACGGCGACCGCGTGGGACGTGCCGCCCCCGCGGGCCTTCGTCCGGTCGGAGTCGGCCATTCGCTCGGCGCGACGGCGCTCCTGCTCGCCGAGGCGATCGTCCCGGGGTCGTTCGACGCGATCTACTGCTACGAGCCCATACTCTTCGACGCCTCCGAGCGGATCCCGCTCGGATCCCCCAACCCCCTCTCCGATCGGGCACGGCGGCGGCGGGCGCGCTTCGCGAGCCGGGACGAGGCCGTCGAGCGCTACCGCTCGCGCCCCCCCCCTGTCGGATCTCGACCCGGAGGTGCTCGCCGACTACGTCGGCCACGGCTTCGTGGACGCGGCAGACGGATCGGTCGTGCTCGCGTGCTCTCCCGAGACCGAGGCGCTCGTGTTCGCGAACGGCTTCGCGTCCGACGCCCGAGACCGGGTCGGCGCCGTCGCATGCCCCGTCGTGCTCGTCCGGGGCTCGTCGAGCCGGGACGTCTCCGCCGAGCGTCTCGAGCGTCTCGCCGCCGCGCTGCCCGACGCGCGCCGAGCCGAGCTCGCGGACCTCGGGCACCTCGGCCCGCTGGAGCGTCCCGCGGTCGTCGCGCGGTCCGTGCTCCAGTTCCTCGCGACAGCCCGCGCGTAGCCTGGCGCGATGGCGTACCCCCTGCCGGCCACGCTCACGCCGTCCAAGCTCACGAAGTTCATGAGCTGCCCTCTCGCGTTCCGGTTCTCGTACCTCGACGAGCTGCCGGAGCCCCCGTCCCCGCACCTCGTGCGCGGGACGCTCGTGCACAAGGTGCTCGAGATGCTCCTCGGGACGGAGCTCGCCGTGGAGAGGACGCGCGCGCGAGCACTCGTCGCGCTCGACGACGCGTGGGAGATGCTCGAGGAGGACGAGATCGCCTCCCTCGGCCTCGACGATCGCGCGCGCACCGCGTTCCGTCGGGAGGCCGAGGTGCTCCTCGAGCGGTACTTCGACGTCGAGGACCCCGCGTCGGTGAACCCGATCGGGATCGAGCTCGACCTGCGCGCGGAGCTCGACGGGATCGAGCTCCGCGGGATCATCGACCGCCTCGACGAGATGGAGACGGGTGAGATCGTCGTCGTCGACTACAAGACGGGAAAGGCACCGCGCCCGGAGCACGCGCGGGCCCGGATGGTCGGGGTGCACTTCTACGCGCTCCTCTGCGAGCAGGTTCTCGGTCGAGTGCCGACCGAGCTCCGCCTGCTCTACCTGCGCGACCCGGTCGTCGTGGCGGAGTCCCCGAGCCCGCAGACCCTACGCGGGGCCCGTCAGCGCGCCGTCGCGGTGTGGCGGGCCATCGAACGGGCGTGCGACCAGGACGATTTCCGCCCCAATCCCTCGCGACTGTGCTCGAGCTGCGCGTTCCGGCCCTCCTGCCCGGCCTTCGGCGGCGATCCCTCGCGGGCGCGCGAGGTCCTGGGCGCGCCCGAGAGCCCGGAACCGGCCGAGACGCCCCCGGTCGCCGGTTAGCCTTCGAGCCGATGACCGAGGACCTCGTGCGCTCTTTCGACGAGCGCGCCGACGCGTTCGTCGCGGGCTGGCGCGGCAACGCGGTCGCCGACCGCGTCTTCTACACGGCGTCGGCCCTCGGGGACTTCGGACTCGTCTGGGTCGTGTTCGCCCTCCTCCGAGCCCTCCGTGGCGGAAGCCGCAACGAGCGCGCCGCCGTTCGCGCGATCGTCGCGACGGGCGTCGAGTCCTTCACGGTGAACGTGCTCCTCAAGTCGCTGTTCCGTCGGTCGCGGCCGGTCGAGCAGCCGGACCACCCGCTGCCGCTGCGCCAGCCCCTCTCCTCGAGCTTCCCGTCCGGGCACGCGACCGCCGCGTTCTGCGGCGCCACGCTGCTCTCCGAGGGGGACCCTCTCGCACCCGTGTACTTCGCGGCCGCGGCGGTCGTGGCCGCGAGCCGCGTCCACGTGCGGATCCACCACGCGTCCGACGTCGTCGGAGGCGTGGCCATCGGGCTCGCCCTCGGGCAGCTCGCGAAGCGTCTCGTGCCGCTCCGAAGGGGCGGTCTCACGCGGAACAGGAGCTGGACATGAGCGTCGGGATCGTCATGGGGAGCGACTCGGACGAGCAGGTGATGCGCGGCGCCGCCGACGCTCTCGACGAGTTCGGGATCGACTGGGAGATGCGAGTGATCTCCGCGCACCGCACGCCGGACGACGCGATCGCGTGGGCGCGCTCGGCGCACGAGCGCGGCGTGAAGGTGATCATCGCGGGCGCGGGCGGCGCCGCCCACCTCCCCGGGGTCCTCGCCGCGGTGACCCCGCTGCCCGTGATCGGTGTCCCCGTCGCTCTCAAGGTCCTCGACGGTCTCGACTCGCTCCTCTCGATCGTCCAGATGCCGCGCGGGATCCCCGTGGCGGCCGTCGCGGTGGACGGGGCCCGCAACGCGGGGCTCCTCGCGGTGCGAATACTCGGAACGGCCGACGAGACGATCTCGGCGGAGATCGTCGCCGCGCAACGGCGCCTGGCGGACGAGCTGCGAGCGAAGGACGCCGCGCTCCAGACGCGGCTCGGCCGCTGAACGCGGCCGTGCGGCGTCGCCCTCCTGGCGGGGCACGGCGGCGCGGGTGAGCGACCTCGCGCTCCGGCTCGGGTTCGCGGCAGACGACCGCGTCGTGCTCGTGTGCTGCGACGAGCTGGGCTTCTCGCACGCAGCGAACGTCGCGACGTACGCGGCGCTCCGTTCCGGCACGGCGACCTCGGCGTCGCTCATGGTGCCGGCACCCTGGTCCCGCGGCGCAGCCGCGGCGTACCGAGGCGAGGACGTCGGGTGCAACCTCACGCTCAACGCCGAGCTCGACCTCTACCGGTGGGGGCCCATCACCCACGCCCCGTCGCTCCTCGACGGCGACGGCGGCTTCCCGAGGACGGTGACCGACGTCTGGGAGCACGCGGACCTCGACGAGGTGCGGCGCGAGTGGCGGGCCCAGGTCGAGCGGGCCATCTACTGGGGCTTCGACGTGAGCCATCTCGACGCCCACCTCGGGGGCGTCGAGATGAAGCCCGAGTTCTTCGACGCGTACCTCGACCTCGCGGAGGAGCTCCGCCTTCCCGTGCGCCTCCCCGACGCGGAGCTCGAGCCACGAGTCGGGTTCCCGTTCCGTTCGCTCGCCGACGAGCGCGGCATCCTCGCTCCGGACCGGTCGCTCCCGCTCACCGCGCTCGGCCGGACCCTCGGCGAGGCGCTCGCGAGCCTCCCCCCAGGTGTGAGCGAGCTCCACGCGCACCCCGCGCCGGACGCGCCCGAGATGCGCCTCGCGGCTCCCGACTGGGAGAGGCGCGTGGACGAGCACGCCCTTCTCTCTCCGGGAGGTCCCCTCGCGGAGGCCCTCGCACGGACCGGAGCCCGCCTCGTGGGCTACCGGGAGCTACGCGAGGCGATGCGCGCCGGACGCTCGGGAACGAGCGACTTCGCGTAGCTCGTCACGAACGCCCGGCCGGGGCCCACCTCGCGGCGTGCGACGACCTCGTACCCGCTCGTCTCGTACAGGCGCATCGCCTCGGGTTGGCGCGAGCCCGTAGCGAGATGGACGGCCGAGTACCCGAGCTCGACCGCACGCACCTCCAGGGCCCCGAGGAGCACTCGAGAGAGGCCTCGGCCCCGGACCTCGGGCTCGACCCAGATGCGCTTGAGCTCCGCGACGGACGCCCCGTCCTCGTGCCGGCACAGGCCACCGCTCGCGACGGGACGGCCACCGAGGTCGACGAGCACCCACGCTCCGCGCGGCGCCCGGAACTCGTCCGGCTCGAGGGTCACCGCCGGTCGCTCGAAGCGCTCGTAGAGGCGCTCGAGGTTCTCGAGGGCCCGGTCGACGAGCTCGAGCACCTCGGAGGAGCCGGGGTCCGCGAGGCGGGCCCGCGGCTCAGCCCCGGCGTTCGCTTCCTCGCTCGAGGACGACAGGACAGGACCGCCCGAGTGCCGTGGCGCTGCGTCAGTAGTAGCGGGGCACGTACGCGCCGCGGCCCATCGCGGCGCTCTCGTACGGGTCGACCGAGTCGTCCACGCCGCCGACCACCTCGGTGACCCAGTCGAGGCGCTCGGTGAGCAGCCTCTCGACCCCTGCCTGGAGCGTCGTGGCCGAGATAGCGCACGACCCGCACGCGCCGCGCAGCTCGACCTCCACGACCCCGGCCGCGTAGTCCACGTCGACGAGCGCGAGGTCGCCCCCGTCCACCTGCACGGCCGGCCTCATGAGCTCGATCATCTCCTCGAGCGCGCGCGTGCGTCGCTCGAGCTCCTCCGGGTCGAGCCCCTCCGCGCCGCCGTCGGGACCGGCCGCCACCGGGACGACCTGCTCCCGGTCGACCTGCTCCCCGTCGATCGAGGCACCCTCGCCCGCGTCGCCCGGGACGGCCGCGCCCGGGACAGCCGCGCCCGACGACGGCGCGACACCCCCGACGACCGACGCGTCCTTCGTGGACGGCTCGGCACCGGGCTCGTCGCCTCGCGGCCCGCCACCTGGTCCCGACGGACGCTCGTCGCGCCCACGACCCCGGCCTAACAGTCTGCTAATCGCCATGGCGCATCGTTCAAG
Organism: Actinomycetes bacterium; assembly: GCA_021798745.1. GTDB lineage: Bacteria > Actinomycetota > Acidimicrobiia > Acidimicrobiales > Bog-793 > JAJZBW01. Next base: position 4,013 of record JAJZBW010000078.1, on the reverse strand, counting down.
TCTCCCGCTCGCACGAGCGGCCTAGGATGCGGAGGTGCAGCTCGTCATCCTCGCGGCCGGACACGGCCGCCGCTTCGGCGGACTGAAGCAGCTCGCTCCCGTCGGTCCGAACGGCGAAGCCATCATGGACTATACGGCACTCGCCGCGGAGGCCTGCGGGTTCACGGGGATCGTCGTCGTCGTTCGGGACGAGATCCGCGACGAGGTCGCCGCGCACGTCGCGACGCGATGGGACGTCGGGCTCCCCGTGGAGCTCGTCTGCCAGCCGCCCGTGCCCGGCACGGCTCAGGCGGTCCTCTGCGCCCGGGCCCTCGTCGACGGGCCGTTCGCGGTGGCGAACGCGGACGACCTCTACGGCGAGGCGGCCCTCCGGCTCATATCGGAGCACTTCGGGTTCGCCGCGTGCGACCCGTCCGGCACGGGGGACCGCGACCGGCACGTGCTCGTCGCGTACCGCCTGGAGCGGACGGTGATCACCGCGGCGACCGTCACGCGCGGGCTGTGCGAGGTCGGCGCGGACCACGAGCTCGACCGCGTCGCGGAGCACCGTGTGCACCGCCGGGCCGACGGCAGGTTCGACGCGGTCCCGCTCGTGCACGTGGTCTCCGCGGACGCCCCGCTCGACGGGCACCCCATGCACCGGATCCTCTCCGGTGGCGAGCCCGTCTCGATGAACCTCTGGGGCTTCCATCCGCGGCTGTTCGACGAGCTCGACGTCGCGGTGCGCGCCTTCGACCCCGGTGCCGGCTCGCCGCCGGAGCTCCTCCTTCCCGAGGTCGTCGGGTCTCTCGTGTCGACCGGCGCGGACGAGGTGCACGTCGTCGAGACGGACAACCGGTGCATCGGGATCACCCACCGCGAGGACATCGCGATCGTCCACGACGAGGTGCTCCACGAGTCGCTCCACCTCGACACCGTGCGGGCAGCGCGCCCCGAGCTCCCGGGGTAGGAGGGCCGCTGTCGGCCGGACCGCCGCGACGCGCGCGGCACGCCCGTGCTCGGCGTCCGGGCGGGTTCGCCCGTAGGCTCGTCCCATGTCCCTCTGCTACGTGAACGGGGCGCTCGTCGACGAGCGCGACGCGCGGGTGTCGGCGCTCGACCACGGGTTCGTCGTCGGGGACGGTGTGTTCGAGACCGTCCTTCTCCGTGGCGGGCGCCCGTTCGCGCTCCGACGGCACCTCGAGCGGATCGCACGCTCCGCGTCCGGGCTCGGGATCGAGCCACCCGACGTCGTGGAGATACGACGGGCGACGGACGACGTCGTGCGCGCCTCGGGTCTCACGGAGGGAAGGATCCGCATCACGGTGACGGACGGGCTCGGGCCGCTCGGGTCCGCCCGGCTGGACGGGCCTCGCACCGTCGTCGTCGCGGTCGCGCCGGCAGAGGAGGGCCACCCCGAGCGGTGCTCCGTCGCGGTCCCACCGTGGAGGAGGAACGAGAGGGGAGCGCTCAGCGGGCTCAAGACCACCTCGTACGGGGAGAACGTGCGCGCGCTCGCGTGGGCGGCCGAGCGTGGCGCGGACGAGGCGGTGCTCGCGAACACCCGCGACGAGCTCTGCGAGGGCACGGGGACCAACGTCTTCGTCGTGCTCGACGGGGAGCTCGTGACCCCTCCGCTCTCGTCCGGGTGCCTCGCGGGGGTCACGCGAGCTCTCGTGCTCGAGAGCCACGGAGCGGTCGAGCGCGACGTGCCGATCTCGGCCTTTCGAGCAGCGTCCCTCGAGGAGGCGTTCGTGACCTCGTCCCTCCGCGGCGTCCAGCCCGTCGCGGCCATCGACGGGGCCGCTCTCGGCCGGTGCCCGGGGCCCGTGACCGAGAAGGCCGCGGCCGCCTACCGCGCGCTCGTCCAGGAGGTCGACGAGCCGTAGCCGGGCATCGCCCGGCGGGTCGGCCTTCGGGCGTCACTCGCCGTCGTCGTCGCCTCCGTCCGAGCGCAGCCACGCGGAGAACTGGTTGAACAGCCGCTGCGTGCCCCCCGCGACCCGGTCCACGATCTCGACGAAGCGCTTCCTGTAGTGCTCCGTCGCCTCGCGGAGCTGGTCCGTCACGGGAGGCTCGTGGCCCCTTCTGACGTAGCTGCCCGACCGGATCCTGTCGAACTCCCCTTCCGAGACCCACCGGCTGAGCTCCGCGACGCGACGCACCGCGTACGGGTGCGTGCGCCCGAGCTCGGTCAGCCAGCGTCCCGGACGGGCGAGGAGGTCCTCGGTCTCCGCGTACTCGTTCGCCTGCTGGACGAACGAGTCGACGCTCAGCCCTTCGACGCCACCACCCGCGAGGTCCATGAGCAGGCGGCACACGACCATGGGGTCGTCGACGACGAGCGTCGCGGCACGGTCGCAGCTCAGCTCGGCGCACCGGTACCACTCGAGGAGCACGAGGACGACGGCCTGCAGGGGGAGGCGTCCGATCGGCGACAGCCCCGTCGACAGGAGTCGCTGGAGGATCGCGAGGACCGTCGCGTAGTGCACGTGGTCGGCGAGCACGTGCCCGTCCTCGTGCCCGAGGACCGCCGCGAGCTCGTCGCCCGGGAGCGACTTCACGAGGGACGCCCCGAGGATGACGACCGGCCGTGACGACCCGACGGTCATCGCGTTCATCGACGTGAGCTGCGAGACGTACAGCTCCGGGCTCCCCGCCACGTCGAGCGTGCGGAGCGCCCTCCGATGGAGGTCGTGGACGTCGGGAAGCTGCCTCGCTCCGAGGCGCACCGCGTCCGCGAGGAGCAGCTGCTGGAACGAGCGCTCGAACCGGAGCTCGCTGAGCTTCTTCAGCACCCGGTCGAGCAGCGGAATCGACCCGAGCGCCGCGGTCGCGGCGCGGTCCGCCGGATGCTCGAAGGCCTTCGCGCTGAGCTCCGGGTACGCGGGACGCTCCGACACCGGCAGGGCCACGCCTGAACGGTAGCGCCCCCGTGACCCGGAGCGCGGGTCAGCACGCGAGCGACGCGACGGCGCGGAGCAGCTCCGGGTCCCATCGGCTTCCCGGCGTGGGCACCTCGACGTCGACGACCACTCCGTCGGCGACGCCGGACGTCCATCGGCCCGCCCGGCCGAGGAGGTCGGCCGCACCCTGTCCCGCGGCGCACAGCGCGAGGAGGCTCACCTCGCCCGGCGGGCGGCCCGCCTCGAGGCACGCCGCGGAGAACGCCGCGGAGAGCCACTCCCCGTCGCTCAGCGCGCCGGTCGCGCGCGACGCGCCGACCGGCGCGCGCCCGCGCTCCGGGACGCGGTCCCCGACGTCGACCACGCAGATCTCCGCGAACCGCGCCGCGAGCTCGAGCTGCGCGACGACCGCTCCCTCGTCCGAGCCCACGAGCGGGACGAGGACGGCGATCGGGAGGCCGGCGAGCCGCGGCTCGTTCCACGCGCCCTCGGCCCCTCCGCCACTCCCCGGGAGGCGGGGCGAGGGGACGCGCACCATCGCCCGGCAGACCTCGAGCGCCTCGGCGAGCGCACCGCGGCCCGTCGGGTTCGCCTCCGTCCGAGGCTCCGTCGGAGCGGTTGCCCGGTCGGGAGCCGCTCGGATCCCGAGGACCGCACGACCCTTCGCGCACACGTCGAGCCCGGTCACGACCTTCGCGAGGACCGAGCTGGGCCGCTCGCCGACCGGCGCCGCGAGGCAGCCGACCACGAGCTCGCGCGTCGACGCGGCGACCGCTCCGAGCACGACGTACGGGTCGAGGACGCGAGAGGCTCCGAGGAACAGAGCGTCGAGCCCGGCCCGCTCGCACTCGACCCCGAGCTCGACGACCGCACGGGCGGACTCGGCGCGCGAGAAGCGGTGACCGGGGTCGAGCCGGGCCCGCACTGCCCGGCAGACCCTCCGACGCGCGGCGCGCTCGCCCATCGGCTCCGTGCCTAGCAGAAGGACCGACCCGGCGTGCGCCCTGCCTCGTATCCCCCGGCCCGGCGGCGCGCGCGACCGGTCGCGACGAGCTCCTCGAGGGCGAGCGCGGCCGCCTCGAGCGACAGGCCGGTCGCGCGCGCCACGGGCTCGAGCGAGCCCGCTCC
>JAJZBW010000077.1 GCA_021798745.1 Actinomycetes bacterium | reverse complement strand
GTCGGCTCGTCGAAGGTCACCCCAATGCGGTCGAGCGCGCGCGATGATGACGACACAGAAAGTGCCTCCCTTGGCTTGGGGATGTGACGACCTCAGCAATCGTCATTCTCCCAGCTGGGGAGGCCTTTTTGGTGGATCAGGCGGGTGCGTTATCCCTGGTCAATGCGTGGATCCAGGCTTAGGAACGGCTAGCAGGGCGCTGAAGATCGACCCCTGGGCGTCCGAGATGACTCCCGGCGGGTGATCCCCGGCGACGCTCGCGGCCCGATTCCCTCCCCCGATGGCGCCGGAACGCCTCCGAGGGGCTGTTGTCAGGGCCTGTCAGGCCCCTGCGGCATCCAGGGCGGCGATCCGGATGATGTTGTAGATGGCGCTGCTCATGAGGAACCACGCCCGGTTGCGGGCCCTTCCGATGTAGCGGAGCTTGCGACCCCCGGCGATCGTCTTGATCCAGCCGAAGGGCTCCTCGATGCGCTTCCTGATCCGCTGGCTGATGCCGTGACCGGGGTGTCGTGTCGTGCGGGCGTCGATGGCGCTGCGCCGATTGGTGGTGCTCTGCGCGACGTGCGGGGTGAAGCCGAGGGTGCGGGCATCGGCGACGAAGGCGGCGGTGTCGTAGCCCTTGTCCGCAGCGAGCGTCCGTCGTCGGGCGCGTCGGGGCTGGCGCGCCAGCATCTCGGTGGCCGCCGCCCGCTCGGCGTAGCCCTTTGCCTCGGTGAGCTCGGCGTCCACGATCAACGCGTTGCGGTGCTCCATCAAGAGGTGCCCGGCATAGGACAGCTTGGCGGCGGTCGCGTTGGACTTTCGCGCGAGGCGGGCCTCGGGATCGGTGCTCGAGACGTGGGTGTCGTTTGAGCGGCGCTCGCCGTGGAAGCTGACCTCGGCGTTGCGCCCCGGAGGAGGCGGAGGCTCGGGTCCGTCCTTCGCCTTGAAGCTCTTGTGCGAGGCCCAGGCCTCGAGGAGGGTCCCGTCGACGGAGAAGTGCTCGGAGGAGACGTAGCGGCGCAGCTTGGCCTGGGTGACGACGGCGGCGAAGAAGCGGTCGGCGATCTCGGCGTCGAGCAGGCGCTCGCGGTTCTTCGTGAACGTCGTCGCGTCGAAGGCCCGCGCCTCGATCGGCAGGTCCAGGAACCACTTGAAGAGCAGGTCGTAGTTGAGGCGCTCGCAAAAGGCCCGCTCGCTGTGTAGATCGTCTCGTGGCTCACGCGCATCTCCTTGTCGTCGGGGAAGACGATCGGGAGCCGACGGGCGATCTCTTCTGGTGACCACAGCTCGCTGAGCCACGTCGAGACCTGGTCGCACAGCCGGCCGGCGACGAGCTTCGGCTGCTTCGGGCGCCGTGCACGCACATACGCACCATCGTGCGCCTTCTCGGCCCGATAGCGCGAACGACCTCCGCCTCGGGCCACCTCCCGCGAGATCGTCGACGGGGCGCGCCCAACGCGGCGCGCGATCTGGCGAAAGGACTCACCCGCGACGATCCCACGGCTGATCTCCTCGCGATCGGCGCGCGAGAGCCTTCGCTCGCCGGGAGACCGTGCCGATGACGCCGGTGGGCGCGATCGACGTCCGTAGACGACGCGTCGGATCGTGCGTGACGAGCACCCGAGCTCGCGCGCGATCTCGTCGAAGGACTTCCCCTGCTGCTTCAGCTCGCGGGCGTGCTCACGTTGCGCCTGTGTCAGGCGGATCACCATCGGACCTCCTCGTCGAATCAACCAACCGTGGTCGACTCACCGAGGTGTTGCGCGGATCCCTTGAGCCCGCCGAGCCATTTCGTCTCCGCGTGCGGTGCCGTCAACACAGGATGCTACCACTAGCTGATAGCATCAAGGTATGGCTTCGTCGAGAACCACCTTCACACTGGACGAGGAGTTGGCTGAGCGGGCTCATCAGCTCGGCGTCAACATCTCGGCAGCAGCGCGCAAGGGAGTTGCTGATGCGGTGCGCGCCGCGTTGGAGCAGTCAGACCGAGAGGCGTACCGGAGGCACCCCGAACGTGCAGACACCTTCTGGACCGAAGCTGAAGCGTGGGGCGAGCCATGAGGCGCGGCGAGCTTTGGCTGGCGGAGGTCGGTCGCAAGAGGCGACCCGTTCTCCTGCTCACGCGCTCCGAGGTCCTCGACGTCCGCGAGCTCGTCACCGTGGCCGAGATCACCACATCGATCCGCGGTCTGGCCGCGGAGGTTGCCATCGACCACGTCGAGGTTGGCCTGGACCGACCCTCGGTCATCAACTGCGACGGCCTTCACACGGTCACTCAGGCATCGCTCACCGGTCCGGTCGGACAAGTTGGCGATGACGTCATGCGCAAGGTCTGCTCGGCGGTCAGCTACGCGCTTGGCTGCTGATTGGAGGGGTGTGGGGTGTGAGAGTCACCGTCGGGCACACAAGCGAGATGGGTCGTCGCGTACGACCAGCAACAGAATCCGGCGTGCGGGGACCGGGACGGTTCGAGTAGGGAGAGCCAGATTTGGCTACTACGCCTCGTTGATGACGATGGTCGCCGACGGGCACGGCGAAACCCTGCCCGAGCTCATGCGCCGCCAGCTCTTTGAACCGGCCTGAAATGGCCGACGCGTTGCCCGAGCGCCTCGTGAGCACGCGCCAGTCGCAGATGCCCCACGTCGCCTTCTTGGAGATGGTGCTCGCCGACGAGGTCGCCCGCCGGGACAAGACGTCACAGAGCGTGCGGGCCAAGGCTGCCCATCTGGACCCGTGATGGTGGCAGAGGGCTTGGACGACACCGCGTCGGTCAGCAGACCCCCTCGCCATCGAACCCACCGAGTTCCCCTCGTCGAACGCATCTTCACCCGCTACGGCACCGACCAGGCCGGAGCCGCCACCATCGCCGCAGAGCTCAACGCCGACGCCTGCCGCACGAGAAGCGGCCGGCGTTGGTCCGCCCAGGCGGTGCTCTTCATCCTGCGCAACCGCAGCTATCTCGGCGAGGTCACCTTCCGCGACGTCTGCCACCAACCCGACAAGCCCCTCATCGACCCCCACCTGTTCGACAGAGCCCAAGGCGTCCTCGCCGAGCGCGGCGAGAGCTACGACCGGCGCATGACCCACGCCCACCCCGACTACCTCCTCACCGGGCTCATCACCTGCGGGCAGTGCGGCCGGAACTACGTCGGGGTCGCCGCCGCCGGACGAGGGCATCGCTACCGCTACTACGCCTGCTTCACCCGCCAGCGCTACGGCAAGGCCGCCTGCGACGGAGAACGCATCCGCGCCGATGTCATCGAAGCCGCCGTCCTCGATGCCCTCATCACCTTCTACGCCGACCCCGACCTCATCGCACGCGCCATCGCCGTCAAGACCCAACAGGTCGCCACCACCACCCGCCGACACCGCGACGAGATCGACGCCACCACCGCCGAGCTGAAAAAGACCGAAGCCGCCATCGAGCGCTACATCCTCGCCTTCGAGGCCGGCACCGTCAGCGACGACATGTTCGGGCCACGCGTCCGCGACCTCGGCGACCGCGCCCGCACCCTCAAAGCACGGCGCGACGAACTCGAAGACGCCGCCTACATCGCCACCATGGACCCACCAGCCCAGGCCGACCTCGACACCCTACGCACCGACCTCGAAGAGATCATCAGCTCCGGCACCGACGCACGACGCAAAGCAGCCGCCCAAGCCTTCGTCCACCGCCTCGTCGTCGTCGAGCCCGGCGTCATCCAACCCACCTACCTCATACGAGGCGGCATCCCCACCGACCCGGCCGGCAACCCCAGCCAAACCGCACCCAAGTCGGCGTCTCGCGCCGTGACAGACTTGGTGGGCGCTGCCGGACTCGAACCGACGGCCTGCTCGTTGTAAGCGAGCTGCTCTGACCACCTGAGCTAAGCGCCCCACGCGGCGCGCCCGGCCGGCCGGAGACGTGGGCGCGCGACGCCAATCATCGCGCCGAGAGCTCCCGCGCCGCTCCCGGTCAGGTGCTGAGGGTGTCGAGGGGCTCGACGGAGGTGACTCCGACGGAGGGCCCGCACGCGCTGAAGGACGCATCGACCGATATCGGAGACCCGCCGCCGGGCGGCGTGACCTCTACGACCCCAACGTCGACGCACCCGACGCCACCGACCGGGACGTTTCCGACGACCAGGTAGAAGGCCGCCACCCCGCGGGCGTCGAGCACGACGAGCGAGGGCCCGGGGCCCGTCTGCTGCGTGCCGATCGAGACCGCCGTCCCCGAGGACCCGGGGGCCGACCTGAACGTGACCGCCGGGAAGCCGCGGAGCGAGCACGGAGTCGACGCGTCGTTGGTCAACGTGAACACGATGTCGGCCGATCCCGCGCCGGTCGAGCTCTTCGCGACGTCCTCCGCGAGCACGAGCGAGCCCGAGGAGCACGCCGCGACCGGCGACGCGGTGCTCGTCGAGGTCGCGCCCGAGGATCCGGTCGCGCCCGGCCCCGTCGTCGTGGTCGTCGTCGTGCTCCGGGGCGACGACGTCGTCGTCCGTGCGGCCGGCCTCGGCGAGGAGCACGCGGCGAGGAGGAGCGCACCGCCCACGACGAGAGCGGCGACGCCGACGACGCGGTGCCGCCACGACCGTGAGGGTGGACGACCGACCATGGACAGACCGCGCTCCGCTACGGGAACAGGCCGCGGAGCTGGGTCGCCTCGGCGACGCGCTCGACCCCGAGGGCGACCGCCCCTCGCCGGAGCGACACGCCGAGCTGGTCGGCCCGGTGCCAGGTCGCCTCGAACGCGCGGGCCATCTTCTCGTGCAGACGGTGGGCGACGAGGTCCGCCTCCCATGGAAACCCCTGACGCGACTGAGCCCACTCGAAGTACGAGGCGGTCACTCCTCCGGCGTTCGCGAGCACGTCGGGGACGACCATTATCCCCCGCCGCTCGAGGACCAGGTCCGCCTCGGGCGTCGTCGGGCCGTTCGCCGCCTCGACGACCACCTTCGCTCCGAGGTGCTCCGCGGCCTCTGCGGTCACGACACCTGCGAGCGCAGCCGGCACGGCGAGCTCGCACTCGACCGTGAACAGCTCTCCCGGCTTGATCGCGTCGGCGCTCGGGAGCCCGGAGACCGTCCCGGTACGTGCGACGTGGTCGGCGAGCGCCGCGGGGTCGATGCCGGCCGGGTTGTAGGCGGCCCCCGCGATGTCCTCGACGGCCACGACGCGCATTCCGAGCGAGGTGAGCAGGTAGACGAGCGGCGCCCCGACCTTGCCGTACCCCTGGATCACGACCCGCGACCCCGCGAGGCGCATCCCGAGCCGCTCGAACACGGCCTGCGCGCACTGCACGACTCCTGACGACGTCGCTCCCAGGTGACCGGCGCTCCCGCCGATCGCGAGCGGCTTGCCGGTCACGACCCCGGGGGTGGACTGGCCCGAGATCATCGAGATCGTGTCCATGACCCAGGCCATGACCCGCGAGTCGGTGTTCACGTCGGGCGCAGGGACGTCACGATCCGGTCCGAGCAGCGTCGCGACGTCGAACGCGTATCGGCGCGTGACCCTCTCGAGCTCTCCGACCGAGAGCGGTCCCGGGTCGACTGCGACCCCTCCCTTGGCTCCGCCGAAGGGGATGTCGACGACCGCGCACTTCACGGTCATCTCCGCCGCGAGGGCCGTGACCTCGTGGACGTCCATTCCTCCCCGGAAGCGGATCCCCCCCTTGCCCGGACCTCGCGACGTGTCGTGGTGGACCCGCCATCCGCGCAGGACCTCGACGTGGCCGTCGTCCATCCGGACAGGCACCGCCACCTCGAGGACGCGCTCGGGAGTCTCGATCATCTTCCGGAGCCCCGCTTCGAGCCCGAGCAGCTCGGACGCGTCCTCGATGAGCCCGAGGATCGCGTCGAGCGGGTCGAACGCCCGCGAGCCCACCTCGTCCCCGGTCCCGCCCGGAGGCGTCACCCCGGTCACCGGCTCGATAGCTCGCCGCCGTGCGCGCCCGCCGGGCGCGCGACCGAGGTGAGTCGTTCGTCTCGCGCGCTCGACACGATGAGCGGCGAGTGGCTGAGCACGTACAGCGAGAAGAACATCACGCCGAGGAACACTCCTTCCACGAGCTCCCGGCCTCCGGACAGCCGGAGGCGGTCGCCGAAGAGCCAGATCCCCATCACGATGCTCGCGAGGGGGTTCACGATCAGCAGCGCAGACTGGGACGCGGCCACGGGGCCGGCCTCGAGCGCGTGTTGGCTGATCAGCAGCCCCGACAGACCCGACGCCGCCACCGCGTACGCCTCCCAGTGCGTGAGCACGAACCACGGCCCCCGTCCCCACTGATCCGCGGCGGTCTTCACGAACGCCGCCGTGAGGGCGAACGCGATACCCCCCGCGACGCCGAAGCACGCCGCCTTCCAGGAGCGCGGGCCCCGCCGGGCAAGGAAGGAGGCGAGGAGCATGCCTCCGACGGAGGCCGCGAGCAGGAGGATCCAGTCTTCGCGCACGGGGCGCTGGTGCCCCCCGACCGCCGAGCTCAGCCCGAGGAACACGCCGAGGCCGATCGAGGTGCCCACGACTCCGATCCACTCGCGCCACCCGAGCGGCCGGTGGAACCAGATCCCGAGTATCACGAGCAGGAACACCAGCTCCGTGACCATGACGGGCTGCACGGCCGAGAGGTCCCCGAGCGACAGCGCGACGGCCTGGAGCAGGAAGCTCGCGGTCGCGAGCGCGAGGCCCGCGATCCAGACCGGCCGACGCAGGACACGCACCATCAGGCTCCTCGACCCGGCGGAGCCGGCCTCCTCGATCCCGACGCGCTGCAGGATCGTGGCGAGGGCGTTCGCGCCTGCGGCGAGCAGGGCGAGCACGATGGCCATCGCCCTTGTTATAGCCGAGAGCGACGTCTCGTGCCGCGGAGCCCGGGAACCTGATCGTCGAGTCGCCGCGTGAACGACCAGCTCATGCGGTGGATGTCGGTCAGTCCGAGCAACCCGACGGCGCGCCGGTGCCCCGGTGTCGGGTAGCCCTTGTTCCGCTCGAGCCCGTAGCCGGGGTAGCGGTCGGCGAGTCCCACGAGCATCTCGTCGCGCGTCACCTTCGCGAGCACGGATGCCGCCGCGACTGCGACCGAGGTCCGGTCGGCCCCCACCACGGCCACGGCGCGCGGATCTCCCGTGAAGTCGAACCTCCCGTCGACGATCAGCGCGTCCGGCCTCTCCGCGAGGAGAGCGAGCGCCCGCGTCGTCGCCAGCCGCTGCGCGGCGGTCATCCCGAGCTCGTCGCACTCGCCCGGGCTCGCGTGACCGACGGCGTACGCGCAGCACGCCTCGGCGAGCGCGGGCACGAGCGACGCGCGCGCCGACGGGCCGAGGAGCTTCGAGTCCCTCAGGCCGGATGGCATCGCATCGAGGCGCTCCGGGTCGACGACGGCCACCCCGACGCTCACCGGTCCGGCCCAGGCTCCCCGGCCGACCTCGTCCACCCCCGCCACGAGCCGGCATCCGACCCGTGCCAGCTCCCGTTCGAGCGCACCGTCCGGCACGCCGGAAGGCTACCGGCCGACGAGGTGCGCCCTGGTGGATCCCGCGCCCCGCCTACACTTCCTGCGGTGCGCGCCGTGCTCGTGCCCGTGAAGTCGTTCTCCCGGGCAAAGCTCCGTCTCGCTGGCGCGCTGGACGCCTCCGAGCGCCGCGTCCTCGCCCAGGACCTCGCCTCCCGCGTGCTTCTCGCCGCCCGGCCCCTTCCCGTGTACGTCGCGTGCGACGACCGGGAGGTCGCCGAGTGGGCCGAGCAACGCGGGGCGAAGGTCCTGTGGACCCCCGGGCTCGGGCTCTCCGGCGCCGTCGCCTCGGGCGTCACGAGCCTCCGTGCCGACGGCTACGACCTCGCGATCGTGAGCCACGCGGACCTCCCTCTCGTCACGAGCTACGAGGGGGTAGGCACCGAGGGCACGGTCACGCTCGTGCCGGACCGGCGCCTCGACGGGACCAACGTCGCCGCCGTCCCGACTGCGGCGGGGTTCCGCTTCTCCTACGGCGCAGGCTCGTTCACGCGCCACCTCGCCGAGGCGCGCCGGACCGGCCACGCGCCCCGAGTGCTCTACGACTGGTCCCTTGCGACCGACCTCGACCTCCCGGCCGACCTCGCCCTCGTGCGCTGAGCGCGCGAGGATCGTCCCGCAGCGGACGGGCGCGCTCGGGGCCGGCGCCGAGAGGCGCGCGTCGCGGGGCGCGAGCGGGCGGCCGCGACCGCGTGTCCCATCCGGGCGACAAGGAGGAGCATCCTCGTGCTGACGACCGACCTCGACACCCCCCGCGTCGCTCTCGCCGTCGGCGCCCACCCCGACGACATCGAGTTCGGCTGTGGGGGAACGCTGGCGAAGTGGGCCGGCGCAGGATGCGAGATCCACCACCTCGTGTGCACCGACGGGTCCCGCGGCACCTGGGACGCCGACGAGGATCCCGCCCAGCTCGTGGTCACGCGTGAGCGCGAGCAGCGCGCCGCGGCCCGCGCGCTCGGCGGGAGGGCGGAGGTCACGTTCTTGCGCTGGCCCGACGGGGAGCTCGAGCCCGGGCTGCGCCAGCGGTGGCAGGTGTGCGCCGCGATCCGGCGGATCAAGCCCGACGTCGTGATCGGCCACGACCCGTGGAAGCGCTACCGGCTGCACCCCGACCATCGCAACGCGGGCTTCCTCGTGACCGACGGGATCGTCGCCGCGCGGGACCCCCTCTTCTTCCCGGAGCAGGCGGATCCTCCGCACCGGCCGGCCACGCTCCTCCTGTTCGAGGCGGACGATCCCGACCACCTCGAAGACGTCTCGACGACGGTCGACACGAAGGTCGCGGCGCTTCTCGAGCACGAGAGCCAGCTCCGCACGACGATGTCCGTAACGGGCGACCGAGGAACCCGAGAGGCGCAGCTCGAGGAGTTCGCGCTCCGGATCCGATCCCGGCTCGCCGAAGCCGGCGAGCCCGCGGGCTTCCCTGCAGCGGAGCAGTTCAAGCGGATCGACCGGCTCTGAACGGCTCGGCCGGGTGCGCATCCCCGTGCATCCGGCCGGTGCCCCGGAGCGTCACGAACCCGGCGCGCCACGGCCCCGGCGCAACGCGCCGGGGCCGTGTACCGATCCCGCCTGACGCCCTCGTCACGAGGGCGGGACGATCAGCCGCGCCTCGCTGGAGCCTTCTTCGCGGGGGCCCTCTTGGCCGGAGCCCTCTTCGCGACCGCCTTTGCCGCGACGACCTTCTTCACGGCCTTTGCAGGAGCCTTCTTGGCGACCGGGGCGGCCTTCTTCGCCGCCGGAGCCACCTTGCGGGCGACGACCTTCCTTGCGACGGCCTTCGCGGGCGCGGCGCTCGCGGCCGCACGCGGAGCGGCCGCCGGCTTCGGCTTCGCTATGACGCCACGAGAGTTGAGGTCGGCCTTCAGCTTCACGCCGGGCGTGAACCCGATGCCCTTCGAGGCCTTCACGCGAACCGCGGCACCCGTCTGCGGGTTACGCCCACGACGCGCCTTGCGCTCGCGGAGCTTGAACGTCCCGAACCCGGTGATCCGGACCGGGTTGCCGGCCCGCACCCCGGCGGTCACCTCGTAGATCACCGCCTCGAGAGCCGCCTCGGCCTGCTGACGAGTCAAACCTGTGTCCGTGCTGACCGCGTCGATCAGTTCTGTTCTGTTCACGGCCACCTCCTCGTGATCGTGTCGAAGTCGACGCAATACAAGAGGATTTTCGGGTGAATTGCAAGCATTGTCGCTCGCAGGCCGGTGAACGGCGCCGCCGGGACCCTCTCGACGACGGCCACGTCGCGACGCGCGACTCTCGATCGAGCCACCGCCTTCCTTTTCGTGCAAGGAATATCTCCTCTCGTCGAGGACGCGGGCGTCGCTCCGGTAGTGCGCTCGTGATGTCGTCCGCCTACGCCGGTGGTCGTGCACGACGAAAGGGGAGATGGCGGCGCGCGAGGGGGAGCGGGATGGGCGCTCGCGGCCGGATCGCGGGTCGCAGGGCACGCGATCTACCTCGGGACGCTCCCGGGACGCGGTGCCGCGTTCGCTCCTCCGGAGCACGGAGCGCTCGTCCTCGGCCCTCCGCGCTCCGGCAAGACGACCGGGATCGTCGTCCCGAACGTCCTCGCAGCCGCCGGGAGCGTCCTCGCCGCGTCTACGAAGCCAGACGTCCTCCTCGCGACGAGCCCGGGACGCCGGGCCCTCGGTCGGTGCATGCTCTTCGATCCGAGCGGCACGACCCCTCCGCCCGCGGGTGTGGACGTCGTCGGGTGGTCACCTCTCGCCGGCGCGCACTCGTGGGACGCCGCCGTCCTCACTGCGGAGGCGATGGTCGGCGCAGCGCGGCCTGGAGGGGAGCGCGGCGAGTCCGCTCACTGGACCGAGCGGTCCGGTGCGCTCCTCGCGTGCGTCCTCCACGCGGCCGCTCTCGACGGCGCGAGCCTCGACGTCGCCGTGTCGAGCGTGAACCGGCACGACGGCGACCGCTTCTCGGCGGTCCTCTCGAGGAGCGGAGCGGGCATGGCCCACGACCTCCTCGCGGGGATCCTCGAGACCGACGGGCGTGAGCAGAGCGGCATCTGGTCCACGCTCTCCGGGGTCCTCTCCTGCTACCGGACCACTCGCGCTCTCGAGAGCGCCCGTGCCCGCCCGCTCGACGCCGCGCGATTCGCCGACGAGCCGGCGACCCTCTACGTCGCGTCCGACGCGGAGCACCAGCGCCACGCGGCACCCGTCGTCGCCGGCCTCGTCCGGCACGTCCGCTCGGCGTCCTATGCGATGGCCGCACGAGAGGCGGCCGCGTCGGGAGCGTCCGCCCGCCGCGCCCCGGTGCTGCTCGTGCTCGACGAGCTCGCGGGGATCGCCCCGCTCCACGACCTCCCCTCGCTCGTCGCCGAGGGAGCGAGCCAGGGCGTTCTCACGCTCGCCTGCCTCCAGGACCTCTCGCAGGCCCGTGCCCGATGGGGCGCTGCCTCGGACGGCTTCCTCACCCTCTTCGGGGCGAAGATCGTGCTCCGGGGTCTCGCCGACGCGAGAACCCTCGACGCGCTCGCGCTCCTCGCCGGCGACGAGGAGGTCGTCCGCACGACGACCACGGTCCCGCTCGGCCTCTCCGGACGGCTCCGTTCGACGCGTTCGAGGACGAGCGAACGCGTCCGACGGCTTCCTCCCGACGCGATTGCGGGGATCCCGAAGGGATCGGCGCTCGTGTTCCTCGGCGGACAGCCCTTCCGGGTCGCGCTCGACCCCGTTGGCCGGGGGCTCACGGTCCAGGGGACCTCCGTCGTCACGCGAGCTCCCGGTCCCCGCGTGCATCGGCTCCCTCCCGGGAGGGGGCTCGCTCGCTGAGCGCTGCTCCGCCCGAGCCGAGCGGCGCTCCGCCCGTGAACGAGTGGCAGCGGCAGCGGCGGCGGAGCGCCGCGCCGACCGGTGGCCGTCAGCGGAGGCCGATTCCGGGCAGCTCGCGCACCGGGACGCGGCCCCGGCCGAGGCCGGCCTCCCGCACGAGCAGGACCGGGCTCCCTCGACCGGCAGCTCTCACGATCCCGGGTGCCGTGCGGACGAGCCGGCGTGCCCAGCTCTCCCGCTCATCCAAGGAGCACGCGCGAGGGGCGACCGCGACGTGTGCCCGTGCCCGCCCCTCCTCCACGCGCCGGCCGAGGAGAGCTGCGCCCCCGACGACCACGAGCGCTCCACCGGGCGAAGCGCGGCCCGCGAGCTCGCGCGCCGTGACGACTCGGACCGGTCCGACGAGCCGCGCGAGCTCCCGGGCGACCGGTGCCGTCGCGACGACGACCGTCGCCTCGCCGGTCTCGGCCCGGTACCCGAGACCCATGCGCCGGGTCCGCACGGTGGCCAGCAGAGCGAAGAGCGACCGCTGGTCGGCGAAGGCCCTGGCGATCGGCGAGCCGTCGTCGGCGGTGGCTGCACCGGTGTCGGCGATGCCACCCGACGCGGCGATGCCACCTGACGGACCGCCACCGCCGGCGACGTTCCCGCCTGGAGCGCCGCCGCCAGCGAGGTTGCCGCCAGCGAGGTCGGCATCCGGTG
>JAJZBW010000076.1 GCA_021798745.1 Actinomycetes bacterium | reverse complement strand
CGCAGCGAGCGAGGTCGCGAGGAGCGACGCCGGGACGAGCGCAGCGGCGACGGCCGCGGGGAGCGCGCGGCGATGCGTCCTCGCGGCGGTCGTCACGAGCGAAGGAGCTCGGCCACCCTGAAGGCCAGGTCGATCGACTGGCGCGCGTTCAGCCTCGGGTCGCACGTGGTCGTGTAGCGCAGGGGGAGCTGCTCTTCGAGGATGTCCTCCACCCCGCCGAGGCACTCCGTGACGTCGTCCCCGGTGAGCTCGACGTGGACCCCGCCCGGCCAGGTGCCCTCCGCACGGTGGACGGCGAAGAACCCGCGGATCTCGCCGAGCACGTCGTCGAAGTGCCTCGTCTTCCGTCCCCCCTCGGCCGAGAAGGTGTTCCCGTGCATCGGGTCGCACTCCCACACGACCGGGTGACCGGCGTCCCGGACGGCCCGCACGAGGCCGGGGAGGAGCGAGGTGACCTTCGCGACACCGAGCCTCGCGATGAGCGTGAGACGGCCCGGCTGGCGACCGGGGTTGAGACGCTCGCAGAGCGCCACGGCCTCGTCGGGGTCCGTCGTCGGGCCCAGCTTGACCCCGATCGGGTTGCCGACCCCGGAGAGGAACTCGACGTGCGCCCCGTCGAGCTGGCGGGTGCGCTCGCCGATCCAGAGCATGTGCGCGGAGCAGTCGTAGAAGCCGCCCGTGAGGGAGTCTCGTCGGGTGAGCGCCTCCTCGTAGTCGAGCAGGAGCGCCTCGTGGCTCGTGAACAGGTCGACCTGCTGGATCGGGGCCCCTGCCGAGAGGTCGACGCCGCACGCTCGCATGAACCGGAGAGTGCGGTCGATCTCCTCGGCGATCGCCTCGTACCGACGCCCCTCGGCGCTCGTCGCGACGAACTCCTGGTTCCACGCGTGAACCTGCGAGAGGTCCGCGAAGCCGCCCTTCGTGAAGGCACGGAGGAGGTTGAGGGTCGATGCCGAACGGTGGTACGCGGTGAGCATCCGAGCGGGGTCGGGGACGCGAGCGGACGGCACGGGGGCGTCGTCGTTCACGATGTGACCGCGGAACGAGCACATCTCCACGTCGCCGACGCGCTCGGTCGGCGAGGAGCGGGGCTTCGCGTACTGGCCCGCGATGCGGCCTAGCTTCACGACGGGGACGCCGGCTCCGTAGGTGAGGACCACGGCCATCTGGAGGATCACGCGCAGCTTGTCCCGGATCTGGTCCGCCGACTGGTCCGAGAAGGACTCCGCGCAGTCGCCGGCCTGCAGGACGAACGCGTTTCCTGCGGCGACGTTCGCGAGGCACTGCGTCAAGGTGCGCGCCTCGCCCGCGAACACGAGGGGGGGCTCCCCGGCGAGCTCCGAGAGGACCGACGCGGCCGCGTCGAGGTCCGGCCACTCGGGGAGCTGCGCGGCGGGACGGCTCCGCCACGACGACGGCGACCACGTCGGTGCCGCGGACGCGCCGGCGGAAAGGAGCTCCTCGGTCGGATCGGGCATCTCGACAGCGTAGGCCGCGAGGCGGCTGGCGGACGACACAACCCTTAGGAGACCGTTAGGGCCTTAGGAGAGCGTTAGGGCCTCACGAGCCTCCGCGCGCCGGGCGACGTCGGCGTGCCCGTCGCGTACGCTGCCCGGGTGCGGATCGGCCTGCTCGGAGGGACGTTCGACCCGATCCACGTCGGGCACCTCGTCGCGGCCGTGAACGCGCGGGCGGCGCTCGGCCTCGACCGGGTCCTCATGGTGGTCGCGAACGAGCCGTGGCAGAAGGTGGGCGAGCGCCCCGTCACGCCAGCCGAGGACCGTCTCGCGGTCGTGCGGGCCGCCGTGGCGGGCACGACCGGGGTCGAGGCGTCCGCGATCGAGGTCGAGCGCGGTGGGGTCTCGTACACGGCGGACACCGTGGAAGAGCTCAGGGGACGGCACGCGGGCGCGGAGCTGTTCCTCGTCGTCGGCGCCGACGTCGTCGCGGGGCTCGACACCTGGGAGCGGGTCGACGCGGTGCGCGCCGCGGTCACGCTCGTCGTCGTGAACCGGCCGGGGAGCAGGCCCGTCGACCTCGGCCCGTCGGGACCCGTCGCGACGTGGAGGGCCGTCGCGATCGAGATCCCCGCGCTCGAGATCTCGAGCACCGACCTGCGCGAGCGTGCGGCGGGCGGTCGGCCGCTCGACTACCTCGTGCCCGACGCGGCGGTCCGCGTGATCCGCGAGCGCGGGCTGTACGCTGCGTGGAGATGACCCCACGCGTGGACGAGCTGGCCGGGCTCGCGCTGCCGGTCCGTCCGGGCGCGGGCGGCCCGCGCGGCGAGGACGCGGCTCGGGAGCTCGCGCGGGTTGCGGCCGCTGCGGCGGCGGCGAAGACGTCCGAGGCGACGACGCTGCTCGACGTGGGCGAGCTGCTCGGGATCACGGACTACTTCGTGGTGACCGCGGGTCGCAGCGACCGGCAGGTGCGTGCGATCGTGGACGAGGTCGGGCGGCGCGTGCGCGACGCGGGCGGCACCCGGACGCGGTCCGTGGAAGGGCTCGCCGGGTGCGAGTGGGTGCTCCTCGACTACGGGTCGTTCGTCGTGCACGTGTTCGGCCTCGAGGCGCGCGAGCGGTTCGGGCTCGAGCGGCTCTGGTCCGACGCGCCGTCGGTGGACTTCGACCCCGAGCTCGCCGGCGAGCGGACGTCGCGCTGAGTCAGGTCGTGCCGCGGTCGGTGGAGGTCGTTGCGCTCTTCACCCTCGTCGACGGTCGTCGGGCCGGAGGGCTCGCGGGGGCGAGCTGCGCGTAGTCCGCCCGCGTCACGGGTCGGGAGATGAAGGTCCCGTTGGGGAGGTACGCCTGCGCGGGGCTTCCGCCGAAGGTGAAGTCGACGGCGCGTATCCCGAACTCCGGGTCCGTCACGGTGTAGACGATCTGCGCGAACGCCTCGTACGCCTGGGTCCCGAAGAGCGTGTAGGTCGTGTCGTCGAGGGCGACCGTCGCGATCCCCGTCTGGCGGTTCACGCGCACGACGCCGGGGGTGGCCTGAGGCGACTGGCTGAGGGCGGTCTGGAGCCCGTGGTACTTCGTGTCGGCGGCGGTCGGGCCGTTCGTGAGGAAGTCGAGCGCCTCGACGGGTGTCGCGGGTGGCTGGACGTGGGCGATGGTGCGAACGAGCCGGGGGTTCGCGGTCGAGCTGTCGAGGAAGTAGATCCCGATCGGGACGGCGTGGGTGCTGTTGGACGGCGGGCTCGTCGTGGTCGACGACGTCGGGCTCCGAAGCAGCGCGGGGGGCACGCGCGACAGGGGGAGGGGCTGCGCGGCGTTGCTGAGCGGGATGCCGCACCCGGCGAGGAGGGATCCTGCGGCGACGAGGGCGACGGCGGCGAGCGCCCGTCGGCTCGCGGCGCTCACGGGCTCGTGCCGGGGTCGGCCGAGGGGTGCGAGACCGCCGGCACCGCGACGAGGGGGGTCGGGTCGTCCTCCTCGCCGACGTCCTCGTCGAGGAGCGGCAGCTCGACGACGAAGCGCGCCCCTCCGCTCGGGCGCCCCTCGACCCAGACCCGTCCGCCGTGCAGCTTCACGTGCTCGGCGACGAGCGCGAGCCCGAGACCCGACCCGTCGCCCGTCCCGCGGCTCCCCGCCGCGGCGGAGCCGCGAGCGAACCGCTCGAAGACGCGCGCCCGCTCCTCGGGGGGGATGCCCGGGCCCTCGTCCTCGACGACGACGCGCGCCCGCCCGTCGAGGGCGGTCGCGGAGACTCGCGTCGCGCCGCCGGCGTAGCGGCGGGCGTTGTCGAGGAGGTTCGCGACGATCCGCTCGAACCGGCGCTTGTCGACCGCGATGATCCGCCCGGACACGTGGTCGTCGACCTCGACGACGACCGAGGTGCGCGTCGAGGAGACCGCGTTCCTGAGCAGCTCGCCCACCTCGACGACGCTCGTCTCGAAGTCCGCGGACCCCGCGTCGAGGCGGGAGATCTCGAGGAGGTCTGCGACCATCTTCTGGAAGCGACGGATCTCGGCCGCGAGGAGGTCGAGCGCCTGGCGGGAGCGCTCGGGGAGCTCCTCGCGCCGGCCTTCGAGGACGGACAGCGACGCGGCGAGGGTCGTGAGCGGCGAGCGGAGCTCGTGGCTCACGTCCGAGGTGAAACGCGCGTCTCGCTCGATCCTCTGCTGGAGCCGGTCGACCATCCGGTTGAACGACGAGGCGAGAAGAGCGAGGTCACGAACGTCCGCGGTCTCGAGCCGCGTGTCGAGCCGCCCGCTCGCGATGTCGAGCGCGGCACGCGACACCTCGCGAAGCGGGCGCAGGGCGCGCCCGGCGGCCCATCGGCCGAGGACGGTCCCGGCGAGGGTCGTCGCGACGCCTCCTGCGACGAGGGAGGCGAGGATGATCTGGAGCGTGCGCTCGGTCTGCGCGAGCGAGAACACCTCGAAGTACGTGGCCTTCTCGACGGGGATCGGGACGGCCACCCCGATCACGGTCGCCCCGTCGAGCCGGAATATCTGGCTGGCGGGCACTCCTCCGATGGCCGTCACCCGGAGCGCGTCGGGGATCGACGACGGAGTCGCGAGAGTCGGGTGGATGAAGTGCCACTGCCCGTCGAGGTAGAGGGCGGACTCCGACTCGGACCCCTTGTCGATCGTGGAGAGGGCGTTGATGGCCGTGCTGAAGTCGCCGAGGGACGGCTGGAGGCTCGCGGCGTTCGCGAACACGGTCGACACGATCGAGGACTGGGCCTGGTCGAGGATGGAGGAGCGCGTCGTGAAGTAGGTGATCGCGCCGAGCGCGCTCGACAGCGCGAAGGCCCCGAGGGCGAAGCTGAGGGTCACGCGGTTCCGGAGGCCGAGTCGGGGGTGTCGCTGCGCGCGCCGTCGCGGCTCGCCCGTCGCGGGGCTCGTCGCGACGATCGAGGCGTCCGCGGCTCCCCGGCCGTGGCGCCGGCGGGAGAGCGGGGACGAGACGCGCACGGCGGCCTACGGCGTGAGCTTGTAGCCGAGCCCGCGGACGGTGAGCACGTGGCGCGGGTTCGCCGGGTCGGGCTCGACCTTGGTCCGGAGGCGACGGACGTGCACGTCCACGAGCCGCCCGTCGCCGAAGTAGTCGTAGCTCCAGACGCGCTCGAGAAGCTGCTCGCGCGAGAGGACCTTGCCCGCGTTGGCCGCGAGCTCGCAGAGGAGGAGGAACTCGGTGCGCGTGAGGTGGACCTCGTCGCCCGCGAGCCGGACGACCCCGGCGTCGGGCAGGATCTCGAGGTCGCCGAAGACGAGGGACGACGTCGTGCCCTCCGAGGCCCGCGCTCGACGCAGGAGGGCACGGATCCGCGCCGCGAGCTCCTTCGGCTCGAAGGGCTTCGTGACGTAGTCGTCGGCGCCCGCCTCCAGCCCGGCCACGACGTCGTGGGTGTCCGTGCGGGCGGTGACCATGATGATCGGGACGGTGCTCTGGCGGCGGAGCTCCCTGCAGCAGGCGAACCCGTCCATCCCCGGGAGCATGATGTCGATGATGAGCAGCTCGAACGGCTGTCCGGAGGCGGCCTGGGAGGCGAGCTCGAGGGCCTCCTCCCCGCTCCCGGCCTCCGTCAGCTCGTAGCCCTCGTCCTCGAGCGCGAGCCGCATCGAGGTACGGATTCGCTCGTCGTCCTCGACGAGCAGGATGTGGCTGGCCATGGGTCCATCTTCTCGCACTGCCGGACCGCGTGCCGACGTCGCGGCGGATCGGGGGAGCAGGAGTACGATCACGGCCGTGAGCTGGGAGGTCGACTCGTTCGCCGAATCGCTCGGACGTGCGGCGCCGGCCACGGTGACGGCCTACCGGGGGGACGTGCTCGCGTTCGCGAGCTGGGCCGGTCGCGGCGGCGCCTCGGGGCCGGCCGAGGTGACCCGGCTCGTGCTCCGGCGGTACCTCGCGTACCTCGCGACGCGTCGCTACGCACGGAGGACGATCGCCCGGAAGGCAGCGTCGCTCCGCCGCTACTTCCGCTGGGCCGCGCGCGAGGGTCTCGTCGCCGGTGACCCGGCCCTCGGGCTCGGTGCGCCGTCGGGCGAGTCGCGACTTCCGGAGGTGCTCCACGAGGCGGACCTCCTCGCCCTGCTCGAGCCCGCCGCGCCCCCTCCCGGGCGTGCGGGGCTCGGCGCCCGCTCTCGGGGCACCTCCTGCAGCACGACCGCCGAGGCGCGCGACCTCCGCGACGACGCGCTCCTCGAGCTCCTCTACGGGTCGGGGCTGCGCGTGAGCGAGTGCTGCTCGCTCGACGTCGACGCGCTCGAGCTCGAGGTTCCGGCGCTCCGCGTGTGGGGCAAGGGCGCCCGCCAGCGGCGCGTCCCGACGAGCGCGCCGGCCGCGGACGCGATCCGCCGCTACCTCGAGGTCGGGCGCCCCGTGCTCGCGGGCCCGCGCTCGCGGGCCGGCGCCGTGTTCCTCAACGCACGGGGCGTGCGAATGGGACCGCGCGACGTGCGTCGGGTCCTCGACCGGCGGTCGTCGGTGCCGACGCATCCCCACGTGCTCCGCCACACCTTCGCGACCCACCTCCTCGACGGTGGCGCCGACCTGCGCGTCGTCCAGGAGCTGCTCGGGCACGCGAGCCTCCGGACGACCCAGATCTACACCCACGTGTCGCGCGAGCGGCTCGTCGGGGTCTACGAGCGTGCCCACCCGCGGGCATGAACGGCTACCATGTCGCCGGGCCCGTCCGGGTCCCATGACCGTACGTCCGGGCTCGCCCACGGTCGCCCCTTCGGGGCGCTGAGCCCGGGTCAGCGCAACCGTCGGGAAGGATCGACATGGCCGTCGTCACGATGAAGCAGCTCCTCGAGGCTGGCGTCCACTTCGGGCACCAGACCCGGAGGTGGAACCCGAAGATGAAGCGCTTCCTGTACGGGGAGCGCAACGGGATCTACATCATCGACCTCCACCAGACGCTGGAGCGCATCGACGCCGCGTACTCCTACGTGCGGGACCTCGTCGCGGACGGGGGCACCGTCCTTTTCGTCGGGACGAAGAAGCAGACCCAGGACCCGGTCGCCGAGTACGCGGCGGACTGCGGGATGCCCTACGTGAACCAGCGCTGGCTCGGTGGGATGCTCACGAACTTCGAGACGATCTCCGGTCGGGTGCGCAAGCTCGGAGAGCTCGAGTCCGCGAAGCAGTCGGGAGAGTTCGACGCGCTCCCGAAGAAGGAGGCGCTCCTCCTCGGGCGCGAGCTCGAGAAGCTCGAGCGGAACCTCGGCGGCATCCGCCGCCTCACGAAGCTCCCGAAGGCGATCTTCGTGATCGACACGAAGAAGGAGCACATCGCGGTCACCGAGGCGAACAAGCTCGGTCTCGCGGTCATAGCGGTCGTCGACACGAACTGCGACCCGGACGTGATCGACTACGTGATCCCGGGCAACGACGACGCGATCCGCTCCGGCCGGCTCATGTGCCGGATCATCTCGGAGGCCGTGAAGGAGGGCCGGTACATGGCGTCGCGGCGCGCCGCGAACAAGCTGGCCCGCGGCGAGGAGGGCACCTCGGGCGGCGGGAGCCCGGCTGCGGTTCCCCCCGCGCCCCCGGCCGGCGGCCCGGACGCCGCGTCACTCGGCGCGGCTCGTGACGACGCGCCGGTCGCGGCGGGCGCCGTCGCAGAGGAGGCCTGACCGTGGCCGAGGTGACCGCGAAGGACGTGCAGGAGCTCCGCCGCCTCACCGGCGCCGGGATCCTCGCGGCCCGGAACGCGCTCGTAGAGACGGGCGGCGACGTCGAGAAGGCCGCGCTCCGCCTCCGCGAGCAGGGTCTCGCCGGGGCGAGCAAGAGGAGCGACCGGGAGCGCTCCGAGGGTGCCGTGTCGGTCGTCGTCGCCGACGGGGGCCGCAACGGGGCGGTCGTGGTCCTCGAGTGCGAGACGGACTTCGTCGCGAAGTCCTCGGACTTCGTCCGTCTCGTGGACGAGCTCGCCGAGGCCCTCGCGACGAGCGGCGAGGGGGCGGTCGAGGCCCACTCGGGGTCGGTCGACGAGCTCACGGTCACCGTGAAGGAGAACATCGCGGTCGGCAAGCACGTGCGGTTCGAGGCCGCGGAGGGAGCGGTCCTCGGGAGCTACCTCCACGTCCAGAACGGGCGAGGGGTGAACGGCGTGCTCGTGGAGCTCGTCGGAGGCACGCCCGAGCTCGCGCACGACGTGGCCGTGCACATAGCGTTCGCGCGACCGGAGTACCTCGCGAAGACAGACGTACCGGGCGACGCGGTCGAGGCCGAGCGTGCGACCATCACGACGATCGCCCGCAACGAGGGCAAGCCCGACGCGCAGATCGACAAGGTCGTCGAGGGGCGTCTCCAGGGCTGGTACAAAGAGCGCGTCCTGCTCGAGCAGCCGTACGCCCGTGACGAGAAGAAGACGATCTCCCAGCTGCTCGGATCGGCGAAGGTCACGAGGTTCGCCCAGGTCGTCGTTGGTGCGTGAGCACCGAGACGGCTGAGGTCCCCGACCCGGTGCAGGATCTCCGGAGCGCCCGGGCAGTGCCTCGCTGGCCGCGCGCGGTGCTGAAGCTCTCCGGCGAGGCCCTCGCGAGCGCGTCGTCGGACGAGACGATCGACGCAGGGACCGTGTCACGGATCGCCTCGGAGGTCACCGAGTCGTGCGACGAGCTCGGCGTCGAGCTCGCGATCATGGTCGGCGGCGGGAACATCTGGCGCGGCACGACCGGCGCAGGCGAGGGGATGGACCGGGCGACGTCCGACACGATGGGCATGCTCGGGACGGTCATCAACGCGCTCGCCCTCCAGGACGCGATCGAGAGGGCGGGTCGGCCGACCCGGGTGCTCTCCGCGATCACGATGGCCGAGGTGTGCGAGCCGTACATACGTCGTCGCGCGATCCGGCACCTCGAGAAGGGCCGTGTGGTGATCTTCGCGGCAGGGATGGGCAACCCGTACTTCACGACGGACACTCCCGCCGCGCTGCGCGCGGCGGAGATCGAGGCCGGGGTGATCCTGAAGGGCACGCATTCGGGGGTCGACGGCGTGTACAGCGCGGACCCCCGGGCCGACCCCGGGGCGACCCGGTTCGACGAGATCGGGTTCGACGAGGTGATCGCGCGGGACCTCCGGGTGATGGACATGACCGCGATCACGTTCTGCAAGGACAACAAGCTCCCGATCCTCGTGTTCGACCTCATGGAGCCCGGGAACATCCGCGGGGCCCTCGCGGGCCGGCCGATAGGTACGCTGATCAGATGAGCGAGGAGTCGCTTGTCGAGCTCGCGCTGCACGAGGGCAGCGAGCGTATGCACCGAGCCGTCGAGCACGCGAAGGCGGAGTTCGCGTCGGTCCGGACGGGCCGCGCCATGCCGGCGCTCGTCGAGAAGCTGCGGGTCGAGTACTTCGGCGCGGACGTCCCGCTCCAGCAGCTCGCGGGCATCACGGTCCCGGAGGCGCGCGTGCTCGTCGTCCACCCGTACGACAAGGGCTCGCTGAAGGCGATCGAGAAGTCCATCCAGCTGTCGGACCTCGGGGTCAACCCCTCGAACGACGGGTCCGTCATCCGGCTCGTGTTCCCCCAGCTCACCGAGCAGCGTCGCAAGGAGCTCGTGAAGGTCGTGCGCCAGCGTGCCGAGGACTCCCGGGTCGCGGTGCGCGCCGCGCGGCGGGCGGTCCGACAGGACCTCGAGGCGCTCGAGCGCGACGGGGACATATCGACCGACGACCTCGACCGGGCCGAGAAGGAGCTCGAGAAGCGGACACACGAGCTCGTCGCGGAGATCGACCGGCTGCTCGCGCACAAGGAGCAGGAGCTGCTCGACGTGTGAGCGCCGCGGGCGTCGAGCGACGACCCGCGGCCCGTCGGACGGCCCAGGAACGGGAGGCGCAGTGGAGGAGCGACACGACGGCGTCCCGCCGGTTGGTGGCGCCTCGCGGGAGGATCCGGAGCCCCGGGGAGCCCCGGGCACGGGGCGGCCGGGGGAGGGGACGAACGAGGGAGTCCGGATCGCCGCGGTCGAGGCGGCGGTCGCGGCGGGTCTCGCGCCCTCGACGGGCCGGCGTCCGGACGCGGCGAGCCCCGGTGGGGAGCACGACGCGACCGGGCCGGAGCCATCTCCGTTCTCGCCGCTCGAGCTTCCCGACTGGGGGGACCCGCCGACCGGGCAGGTGCCCCGGATACTGCTCGACCTCGGCGAGGGCGCGGGTGCGGACCCCGCGCCGACGCGCGGCCCGTCCTGGAGGGAGGACCGGTCCGACTGGGACGAGGACCTCGACCTCACGTTCCTCGCCGACGAGGGTGAGCTCCCGAGAGCGTCCTTGCTGCCCGCGACCGAGGCCGTCGGCGCGTTCGAGGGCGACGACTTCGACATCGACGACGCCGCGTGGGCGTCGCTGCTCGACGCGAGCCCCCCGGCGCGGGACGCCGGGCCCGAGGAGCGAGCCCCCGAGCGCCGCGGCCGCGCCACGACGAGCCGGCCGGCTTCCCGGCGCCCGGCCGCGGGGAGGCGGGCTCCGTCCCGCGATGCCCCGAGGCACGCGGCACGCGCGACGGACGAGCGTCCTGCGCCCGACGGGTCGCCCTCCCGCAGGAGGAGCCCCGTGACGGCGACGGCGACGGGGCTCGTCGCGGGGGCCGTCGCGCTCGCGTGCTTCCTCGGAGGCCCGGTGCCGTCGCTCGCGCTCGTGGCCGTCCTCGTGACGGTCGCGGCGGGCGAGGCGTTCGGGACGCTCCGGCGGTCGGGGCGCGAGCCCGCGACGCTCCTCGGCCTGCTCGTGGTCCCCGCGCTCGTCGTCGGGAGCTACCTGCGCGGCCCGCAGGCCGTGCCGGTCGTGCTCGGGCTCGGCGTCGTGCTCGCGTTCTGCTGGTACCTCCTCGACGCGGCGACCGGCGGCGGAGCGCACGAGCCCGTCGCGAACCTCGGAGCGACGCTCCTCGTCGTCGGATGGCTCGGGCTCCTCGGGTCCTTCGCCGGGCTGCTCCTCGACCCCGCCGCGTACCCGCACAGGCACGGCGTCGCGCTCCTCGTCGGAGCGGTCGCGGTCACGGTCGCCGCGGACGTGGGGGCGTACGCGGTCGGGTCGCTCGTCGGGCGCCACCCTCTCGCACGGCGCATCAGCCCGAACAAGAGCTGGGAGGGGTTCGTCGGAGGCACGGTGCTCGCGCTCGTCGTGGCGGGCGCGGTGGTCGCCCGGATCCACCCGTTCACGCTCGCCCACGCGCTCGTCCTCGGAGTCGTCGTCGCGGTCGTCGCTCCGCTCGGCGACCTCGCCGAGTCTCTTGTGAAGCGGGACCTCCGGGTGAAGGACATGGGATCGCTCCTGCCCGCGCACGGAGGTGTGCTCGACCGCGTGGACGCGATGCTCTTCGTCCTGCCCGCGACGTACTACCTCGCGAGGGTGCTCCACATCGGATGAGCGCGACGCGTGTGAGCATCGTGGGGTCGACGGGGTCGATCGGGACGCAGGCGATAGAGGTCGCGCGCACGGACCCCGGGCGCTTCGAGATCGTCGCGCTCGGCGCCCACCGGTCGGTCGCGCTTCTCGCCGAGCAGGCGACCGAGATCCGTCCCGAGAAGGTCGCTATCGGAGACGCGCGCCGCGAGGCGGAGCTCCGGTCGCTCCTGCCCGCGGGCATCGAGGTCCTCGCGGGACCGGGCGCGCTCGAGGAGGTCGCCGGGGTCGGAGAGGTCGTGGTCAACGGGGTCGTCGGCTTCGCGGGGCTCCCCGTGACGGTCGCGGCGCTGCGCACGGGGAGGAGGCTCGCTCTCGCGAACAAGGAGTCGCTCATCGCGGGCGCGCCGGTCGTGCAGGTCGCTCGCACGACCGCCGGGGCCGAGATCGTGCCCGTCGACTCGGAGCACTGTGCGATCCACCAGTGCCTCGGGGAGCGGCGCCATCGCGCCGGAGCACCGAGCGCCGAGGACTTCCTCGCCCCGCCCCCGGACGTGCGTCGCCTGGTGCTCACCGCGAGCGGTGGTCCGTTCCGAGGACGCACCCGGGACGAGCTCGCGGCGGTGACCGTCGCGGACGCGCTCGCGCACCCCACGTGGGCGATGGGGCCGAAGATCACGATCGACTCCTCGACGCTCATGAACAAGGGGCTCGAGGTCATAGAGGCCCACGAGCTGTTCGGGGTGGGCTTCGACGAGATCGAGGTCGTGGTCCACCCGCAGTCCATCGTCCACTCGATGGTGGAGTTCTCCGACGGCGCGACGCTCGCTCAGCTCT
>JAJZBW010000075.1 GCA_021798745.1 Actinomycetes bacterium | reverse complement strand
CGTGCCGCCCGTGCCGCGGGTGCCGCGGGTGCCGCGGGTGGCGCCGGTGCCGCGGGTGCCGCGGGTGCCGCGGGACGAGGCGTGTCGTGGTGGATGCGCTGCGGTGCGCCGCTCGCGGGGAAGGCGCGACGCGTGGGCGATCCCGTCCGCGAGGGTGCCGACGCCCGAGGAGAGCCGGCGGAGCTCCTCCGCGTGGAGGGGCTCGAGGGCCTCGAGGACCCGACGCCCTGTCTCGCTGAGCGCGAGCCGGACGCGCCGGCGGTCCGTCTCGTCGAGGCGACGGAGGAGGAGACCCGCCGCCTCGGCGCGCTGCACGAGCTCGACGGCGCTGTGGTGACGGAGCGAGAGGTGCTCGGCGACGTCCCCGATCGTCGGCTCGGAGGGGCCGCGGTGCCCGCGGATCGCGAGCAGGAGCTGGTGCTGGCCCGAGCTGAGCCCTGCGGTCGCGGCCCGCGCGTCGCGCCAGCTGAGGAACCGCCGGAGCTCGTCCTGGAGGGCGAGGAGCTCCCGGTAGGAGTCGTCTCCGAACCGGTCGTCGGTCACGGGGCCGAGGCTACGCGCCGCGGGCGCTCGGACGGTGGCGCAGGCCGTCCGGCCCCGTCGCGACCCGTGCCGTCCTGCCCGGCCCCGTCCCGCTTCCGGCCATACTCGTTCCCGTGCCCCGTGTGCGTCGCTCCGCCGTCCTCCTCGCGCCGGCCGCGCTCGCGGCGACGCTCGCGGCGGTCGGCTCGCTCGTCGCCGACCAGGTCGTCGACGTGCGCCGCTCACCACGGTACGCGTACAGGGTGGTCGCCGCGGACGACAGGAGCGTCACGCTGCGGAGGAGCCGGGCGACCGAGCGAGTCGGCACGTACGGGCTCGCCTACCCCGGAGGCCACGCGGTCGCGGGGGAGGTGCTCGGTCGCACGCGGACGACCGTCGTACGCCCGATCGTGCGCGTCGTCGGCGCTCCCCCCCGGCCGGGGAGGGCCGCGCTCGACCACGTGGACGTCGGCGACCCGGCGAGCGCCTTCGGGTTCGACTTCTTCGAGGTCGATCTCGAGAGCGACGTGGGGGTGTGCCCCGCGTGGGTCGTGCCCGCGTCGGGGGACACCTGGGCGATCGTCGTCCACGGATACGGCGGGAGGCGGTCGAGCGCGCTGTCGTTCCTCCCGATTCTCCGCGACCTCGGGATCACGGCGGTCGTCCCCGCGTACCGGAACGACCCGGACGCGCCCCCGAGCCCCGACCGCCGCTACCACCTCGGCGAGACGGAGTGGAGGGACGTGGACGCGGCGATCTCGTACGCGCTGTCGAGCGGGGCGGACAGGGTCGTGCTCTACGGATGGTCGATGGGCGCGGCGATCGTGCTCCAGGCGTGGGCTCGGAGCGCCAGCCGGGGTCGTGTCGCGGCTCTCGTGCTCGACTCCCCGGTCGTCGACTGGCGCTCGGTGCTCCGCCACCTCGGGCAGCGCCGGCACGTGCCGCGCACCGTCGTGCGGTGCGCGATGCGCCTCGTCGAGAGGCGCGTCGACGTGGACTTCGACGACCTCGACTGGCTGCGGCGCGCGGGCGAGCTCGACGTCGCGACGTACCTCGTGCACGGCGACGACGACCTCACGGTCCCGTTCGGCCCGTCAGTCGAGCTCGCACGGCTCCGGCCGGACCTCGTCACGCTCCGCGTCGTCCCCGGGGCCGGCCACGTCGGCTCCTGGAACGTCGACCCGGAGGCGTACGCTCGCTCGCTCGGGGAGTTCCTCGCGCCCGTGCTCGCCGGGGCGCCCGCGTGAGCGGTCGTGGGGCGCCGACGGTGGCCATAGCGGTCGGTCGGGCGAGCGCGCCGCGTGACTCGGACACCCCGCTCCTCGCAGAGGCCCTCGAGGCCCGGTCGGTGGCGGCGCGGGTCGTCGCGTGGGACGACCCCGACGGGGGATGGGACGCGTTCGACGTCGTCGTCGTGCGCTCGACGTGGGACTACGTCTCGAGGCTCGAGGAGTTCCTCACCTGGGCCGAGTCCGTTCCCCGACTCGTGAACCCCGCGGACGTGCTCCGGTGGAACACGGACAAGAGCTACCTGCGGGACCTCGAGCGATCCGGGATCCCGGTCGTGCCGACCGCGTGGTTCTCACCCGGGCAGCCGCTCGACCCGCCCGAGCACGACTTCGTCGTGAAGCCGTCGGTCGGCAACGGGGCGCGCGGCTCCGCCCGGTACCGGGCGGGGGACCGATCCGCCGTCGCGCACGTCGAGCGGCTTCACGCGGAGGGCGTCTCCGCGATAGTCCAGCCGTTCCTGTCCTCGATCGAGCATCGGCCCGAGACCGGGGTCGTCGTGATCGGGGGCCAGGCGAGCCACGCGATCGCGAAGCCCCTCCAGCTCGGTCGTGTCCTTCGCGACGACTCCGAGGAGGACCGGGGGATCACGCGCACCGACGCCGTTCGGGAGGAGCTCGCCGTCGCCGAGCGGGCGCTCGACGCGGTTCCCGGGGGGTCGGCGAGGATCCTGTACGCGCGCGTCGACATGGTTCGCGACGACGCGGGGAGGCTCGCGGTCATGGAGCTCGAGCTCACCGAGCCGGCGCTGTTCCTCGCGCTCGAGCCGGGGTCTGCGGATCGGCTCGCCGCAGCGGTCGTCGCGTTGCTCGACGAGCAGTGAGCGCGAGCCCAGTGCGAGGCGACTAGCGGACGGAGAAGCCCTCGAGGCCCTGCGGGGCCTCCTCCAGAACCTCGACGCCGGTCACCGAGGCGTGCTCCGGGCCGTCGTGGCACCACGCGACGAGGCGTGCGACGGAGTCGGGGTCGCCCTCGAGCACGGCCTCGACGCGCCCGTCGGGGAGGTTCCGGACCCATCCGCGCACACCGTGGTTCTGGGCGGTGCGCCGGCAGGACTCCCGGAACCAGACCCCATGGACTCGCCCGCTCACCCACACGTGTCGTCGCGAGCCTCCACGGTCCTGCACGGGCGGATTCTCCCGCGTCGTAGGTCTGCACGCGTCGCGTGCCGCGTGATGCGGTCCCGTGCGAGGCGAACGCAACGGGGCCTCGCGAAGAGGTGCGCTCCGGATGCAGCACGTCGCGCGGTCGTCGCGCGGCTGCGGGAGAGGTGGCCCGCGTGGAGGTGAACGAGCTCGGTCACGGCATCGACCACGTGGGGCGGAAGATCGGCGACAGCGCCGACGAGCTGAGCGAGGCGCTCGCGCGTGTGCGCGACCGCGGGGCCGCCGACTCGCCGGCGCGACCGCGGGGTCGCCGACTCGCCGGCGCGACCGCTCCGGCCCTGAGCGGACCGTCGAGCGGACGGGTCAGCGGGAGGCGTCTACGAACACGTCTCCGTCGAGGACGGGCACGCACGAGCTCACGTCGAGCTCGCTCGCGAAGTCGGCGTCCTCGCCGTGGCCGACGGACGCGAGCTGGCGCGCCGACGCGGACGAGCTGACGAGGGACGAGGGCTCCGCGCTGTAGCCAGCCTCCGCGACGGCGGCCTCGGGAGAGCGCGTCCCGGGGAGCATCCGGAGGATCGCGGCAGCACCGAGGATGTCCTCGACTGCCGGCCGCATGGTCCCGTTGGACGCGAGGTCACCCGCGGCGATCACCCCGATCGGGCCGGGTGCCCCGCCGAGGTACTTCGCGACCGCGCTCGCGTTCCTGAGCGACCCGGCGACGACCGTCGCTCCCGTGTCCGCCGCGGCGAGAGCGCAGTTCGCCCCGTTCAGCGAGGGAAGGATGACGCGCTCGCCGGGAGCAAGGACGAGCAACGAGGAGGGCGACAGGGACGGTCCGCCCGGAACCGAACCGTCGGCGACGTACCCCGAGCGGACCCCGGAGCGCGGCAGGGGCCAATGCTCGGGCTGGACGACCAGCCCGTGCGTGAGGCCGGTCTCCACTGCCGTCGAGAAGCGGAGGACGTCGACGACGACGAACACGCGGCAGTGCGGGGCGAGCCGCGCGACCCCCGGCGTCCCCCAGTCGAATCGGAGGTCGAAGCCGTCCTGCGAGACCCACGACACGGCGGACAGTCTGCCGCGACCGGTCGGGCGGGGCCAGCTCGTCTGGCGCCCGGCCCCCCGGCGCGATCCAATGTGGGGATGAGCATCCCAAGCGCGTCGTTCTCGGTGACCATGCGGGTGGAGCTGGCAGACCCGAAGGGGGTCGGAGCGATCACCACGGCGGTGGGGGACGCAGGAGGCGCGGTGACCGCCCTCGACGTCGTCGAGTCCCGGGGGGCAAGCCTCGTGCTCGACCTCACGTGCAACGCGACTGACGAGCTGCACGCCACGAAGCTCCAGCGTGTCGTCGACTCGGTCGACGGGGCGCGCGTGCGCGCGATGAGCGACCGCACGCTGCTCCTCCATCTCGGCGGGAAGCTCTCCGTCGCGCCTCGCGTCCCGCTTCGCACCCGCGACGACCTCTCGATGACGTACACCCCGGGGGTCGCCCGGGTGTCGCGCGCGATCGCCGCCGACCCCTCCGCCGCGCGCAACCTCACTATCAAGCGGAACACCGTGGCGGTCGTGACGGACGGGTCGGCCGTGCTCGGCCTCGGGAACATCGGGCCTGCGGCGGCGCTGCCGGTGATGGAGGGAAAGGCGGTGCTGTTCAAGAGGTTCGCGGACATCGACGCGTGGCCCGTGTGCCTCGCGACCCAGGACACCGACGAGATCGTGCGCGTCGTGGAGTGCATCGCCCCCGTGTACGGAGGCATCAACCTGGAGGACATCGCCGCGCCTCGGTGCTTCGACGTCGAGCGAAGGCTCCGGAAGTCGCTCGACATCCCGGTGTTCCACGACGACCAGCACGGCACCGCCGTCGTCGTGCTCGCGGCGCTCACGAACGCACTGCGGGTCGTCGGCAAGGACATGCACGACGTGCGCGTCGTCATCCTCGGCGTCGGTGCCGCCGGAGCGGCCATTACGAAGCTCCTGCTCCGGGAGGGTGTCGGGGACGTCGTGGCCGTCGACCGCCCGGGGATCCTCACGGCGGACACGCCCGGGCTCGACGAGGTCCGACGCGAGGTCGTGTCGCACACGAACGTCGATGGACGACGCGGTGGGCTCGACGAGGCGATAGCGGGAGCGGACGCCCTCATCGGCGTCTCGGGCCCGAACCTCGTCACCGAGGTGCAGCTGCGCACCCTTGCCAGGGACTCGATCGTGTTCGCGCTCGCGAACCCCGACCCGGAGATCGACCCGGTGGTCGCGCGCCGGCACGCGGCCGTGGTCGCGACCGGAAGGAGCGACGAGCCCAACCAGATCAACAACGTCCTCGTCTTCCCCGGGCTCTTCCGTGGGCTCCTCAACAACGGAGCGAAGAAGATCACCGAGGACGTCGAGGTCGCGGCAGCCAAGGCGCTCGCGGCGGTCGTGACGAGCGAGGAGCTCTCTCCTGCCTACATCGTCCCGACGGTGTTCAACCCGGGAGTGGTTCCGGCCGTGGCCGCGGCCGTCGAGGAGGCCTCCCGGCTCGTTCGCTGACCCGGCGGCGACCGCCGGGGAGGCGGATCAGCGGGCGAGGTGGACGACGTCGCCGGCGACGAGCGTGACGACGAGCGCCATGACCACCAGGTACACGCCCGTGATCTCCCAACGGCGCCGGTGGCCGGCGAGCCAGAAGCGGCGGATCCCGCGGACGTCGAAGTAGAGCGCGACGACCCCGATCGGCAGCCCGACCGCCGGGCCGACGCTCGCGGCGACGCCGAGGAGGGGGCTCAGCACGGGAAGGAGCACGTAGCTGAGCAGGCACCGGAGAGCCGACAGCAGGATCGAGCCGCTGAACAGGCGCTGCGCCTGGGCGACTCGCTCCGGGTCCGGGCACACGGGGACCCGGAGGAGACGGCACATCGTCGCGTCCGCCCCGGTGCGAACGGGTGCAGCGGGGCCGCCCGGGGCGACCGCGGCGTCGGTCATCGTGCTGTCACCCTCCCTAGGCTACGGCCCCCGGCGCCGCGGATACCAGCCGCGTAGGCGCCGCACCCCGTAGGCGCCGCGACGCGACCGGGCGCGCCCTCGCGCTTCCCCGCGGGGGAGCGCTCGTCGTGCCCTTCGTGCGGGTCGCGACCAGTTCGCCGCCGCCCCGTTCCCTCGGCCGACGGCGGCGTGCGCGGCGGGACGGGCTCTCGGCGGATCCTCGTCCCGTGCCCGTGCCCGTGCCCGTGCCCGTGCCCGTGCCCGTGCCCGTGCCCGTGCCCGTGCCCGTGCCGCTACGAGGTCGGCGGCGCGTCGTGCCCGAGCCGGCGAGCTCCGCCGTCCCGGCCGGAGCCGGCCGGCGCCTCTGACCTGTTGCCGACCGCGAGACCGGATGCTACGGTCCTGCTCTCAACGGTCTGAGATGCGGACCATTGCGTCGCTGCCGAGAGGAGAGGACGTGGCGCTGTCTCGTGAGCAGGCCGAGCGCTTCGACGGGCGCGTCGGCGAGCTCGCAGAGGACGCCTTCTCGTTCCTCGAGCGGCTCGTCGCGTGCGCGAGCACCGTCGGGAGCGAGCAGGCGGCACAGGAGATCGTGGCGGACGCGCTCGCGGCGACAGGCTTCGAGGTGAGCGAGCTCGCCGTCCCCGAGTCGATCGGCGCGCACCGCCTCGCGGGCGTGCCGCAGCGCCCGTACGAGGGTCGGTTCGACGTCGTGGGGCGCCGGAACGGCACGGATCCCGTCCTTCTCTTCAACGGGCACATCGACGTCGTGCCTGCCGACCGGGCGACCTGGAGCACC
Organism: Actinomycetes bacterium; assembly: GCA_021798745.1. Classification (GTDB taxonomy): domain Bacteria; phylum Actinomycetota; class Acidimicrobiia; order Acidimicrobiales; family Bog-793; genus JAJZBW01. The sequence goes on along the minus strand of JAJZBW010000075.1, from coordinate 5,597 downwards.
GACCCCTTCACGCCGGTTCGGCGCGACGGCTGGCTCAGAGGCCGCGGGGCGGGGGACATGAAGGGGGGCTTCGCGATGGCGGTCCTCGCGCTGCGCGCGCTCGCCTCCGCGTGTCCCGACGCGCTCGACCTCCCCGTCGGGTTCGTGTCCGTGATCGAGGAGGAGTGCACGGGCAACGGGACGCTCGCGTCGCTTCTCGCAGGCGTCACCGGGCGCGTCGTCGTGCTCCCCGAGCCCTCGGACCTCGGCGCTCTCCTCGCGGGCGTCGGCGTCCTCTGGGTCGACCTCGAGCTGCGCGGGAGCGGAGGTCACGCGCACGCGGCCGACCACCTGCTCACTCCCGTCGGGGCGATCCCGGCGCTCGTCGACGCGATCGGCGAGCTCGGGCGCTCCTGGTCGGCGGAGGTTCCGGACGAGGACCTCGTCGGGGTCGTGCAGCCGTTCACGACGAACGTCGGGCTAATCGAGTGCGGCAACTGGCGCTCGAGCGTCGCCTCGAGCGCGAGGCTCGGCGTGCGGGTCGGCTTCCCGAGAGCGCTCCCACCCGACGAGGCGCTCCGACGGGTCGAGGCGGCGGTGCGCGCTGCGATCGCGCCGGAGGCGCGTGGGGGCGTCGCGCCGGAGGCGCGTGGGGGCGTCGCGCCGGAGGCGCGTGGGGGCGTCGCGCCGGAGGACGCCGGGATCGACGTCTCGGTCTCCGCGTCGGGGTTCCGCGCGGAGGGGTACAGGCTCGACCCGAAGGACGAGCTCGTCGAGCTCCTCGCGAGCTGCCACGAGTCGGCCCTCGGCCGGCCGATCGAGCGATTCGGGCTCGGCTCGACGACCGACGCGCGCTACTACGTGAACGAGCTCGGGGTGCCCGCGCTCTGCTACGGGCCGACGGCGGTGAACATCCACGGGGCGGACGAGGCGGTCGACCTCCAGAGCATCGTGGACGGTGCACGCACCCTCGGGCGGCTCGTCGCGCGCATCGGCGAGCTCGAGGCGACAAACCGCGAGCCCGCGAGCTCGCTCGCCACGTCGTCGGTGGACGCTCTCGGAGCGGACGAGCGGTGACGGGCGAGGTCCTTCCTCCTCTCGTCGAGGGCGTCTCGGGCCTGCTCGAGCCGCTCGCGAACCGGCGCGCCGGCGAGAGGGTCGCCGAGCGGCTGACGACGGCGATCGCTCTCGGGCAGTTCTGGCCCGGCCAACGGCTCCCCGCGGAGCGGCGCCTCGCCGAGCTGCTCTCGGTGAGCCGGTCGACCGTGCGCGACGCGCTCGCAATCCTCGGTGACCAGGGGCTCGTGCAGATCAGGCGCGGTCGGTCGGGCGGGGCGTTCGTCGTGTCGTCGAACGTCGTGGGGAGCGAGGCCGTGATCCGACGGGCGCTTCTCCCGGGTTGGGAGCGGCTCGCACAGCTCCTCGACTTCCGGTGCAGCGTCGAGCAGCAGGTCGCCCGGCTCGCGGCTGAGCGGCGCAGCGACGCCGAGGCGGCAGAGATCCGCCGGCTCGCGCAGGCCTACCTCGACAGCGGGACGAGCCGCGAGCAGTCGGCCGTCGCCGACCGGGCACTTCACGAGGCGATCGCGCGTGCCGCGCACAACCCGCTGTGGAGCGAGCTCAGCGTCCAGCTCCGCTACGAGGTGAACCAGGGCCTCGGGGTCGAGCCGTTCAGCGCGCAGCTCCGGCGGCGGGGCGAGGAGCAGCACCCGGTGCTCGCCGAAGCCGTCGCCGACGGTGACGTCGAGCACGCCGGGGCGCTCGCGCTCGCGCACTTCGCCCTCACGAACGACGCGATCAGGGAGCTTCTCGCAGCGGTCGCGAGGTCTGGCGCGTCGGTCGAGCCGCGCGACGCGTCGGGGCGGGCCGCTCGTGATGGCGGGGAGCACGTGCAGTCCGAGAAGGAGGCGTGATGGCGACTGCGTCGGTGAACGACATCGAGCTCAACTTCGTGCTCGAAGGAGAGGGTCCCGAGACCGTGGTCCTCGTGAACGGCCTCGCGGACGACCTCACGACCTGGGCCTACCAGATGGACGCGCTGCTCGGCGCGGGCTTCCGGGTCCTGCGCTTCGACAACCGGGGCGTCGGGCGGAGCTCGAAACCGGCAGGGCCGTACACGACGAGGATGTTCGCAGAGGACACGAAGGCGCTGGTCGACCAGCTCGGGCTCTCCGGGTTCCACATGCTCGGAGTCTCGATGGGCGGGATGATCGCGCAGGAGTACGCGCTCGCGTACGCGAGCGACCTCGCGTCGCTCACGCTTGCGTGCACCTACGGGTCGCCCGGGCCCTTCTGCGGCCGGATGTTCGCGATGTGGGCCGACCTCGCGCTCATGGGGGGCGTCCCGACCGTGATGCGTGACGTCGCCCTCTGGGCGTTCACCCCGCCGTTCTTCGAGGATCACCCCGATGAGGCCGCCGAGCTCGACACGGCGATGGCCATGATCGACCAGCCCCTGCCCGCGTACCTCGCGCAGCTGCACTCCATCCGCCACCACGACGCGACGGGCCGACTCGGGTCGATCTCGGTGCCGACGCTCGTGCTCGCAGGTGCGACCGACATCCTCATACCCGTCGCGCTCTCGAAGAGGCTCCACGACGAGGTCCCGGGGGCCGAGTGGGCGACGACGAGAGGGGGGCACGCCTGCCTGTGGGAGTTCCCCGAGGAGTTCAACAGTGCCGTCCTGCAGTTCCTGTCCCGCAACCGGAGGAATCAATGAGCAATCCATGCAACTCTCGACGGTCGTCGCCGCCGAGCGCACGCTGGCCCCGTCGTCGCGCGTCGGGCGTGTTGTCGGCCGTCGCGCTCGTCGCGGTTCTCGTCGCCGCGCCGACGGTCGCGAGCGCGGCGAGCCACCACCTCGCGTCGCCCCGCGCCCGCTACTCGGGGACGGTGGCGATGGCCGAGGCGCCCGACTACCCGCCCACGTACATCTTCCCGCTCATCTCGTCCGTGAACTCGAGCGCGGGGAACATCAACCAGTTCCAGTTCCTCATGTACCGGCCGCTCTACTGGTTCGGCGACAACAACCAGCCGACGGTCGACTACAACATGAGCATCGGCCAGCCCCCCGTGTTCTCGAACGGTGGCAAGACGGCGACGATCAAGCTGAACCACTACACGTGGTCGGACGGCGAGACCGTGTCCAGCCGTGACGTCGTGTTCTGGATGAACCTGATGAAGGCGGAGAAGACCGAGTTCTACGGGTATGTGCCGGGCTACTTCCCGGACAACGTCGTGAGCGTCACCGCCCCGAGCCCCTCGACCGTGGTGTTCACCTTCAACAAGGCGTACAGCTCGAGGTGGCTCATCTACAACGAGCTGTCGACCGTCACGCCCCTGCCGATGGCATGGGACCGGACGTCGCTCTCCCAGCCCGTCCCGAGCCCCACGGCGAAGAACCTCCCGGACACGACGACGGCGGGTGCCAAGGCCGTCTACGGCTTCTTGAACGGGCTCGCGTCGAAGCAGAGCACGTGGGTCGGGAGCCCGATCTGGAGCGTCGTCGACGGTCCGTTCACCCTGTCCGCGTTCACGAACACCGGAGAGGCCACGTTCGTCCCCAACACGCGGTACACGGGGCCGGACAGGTCGCACATCGCGAAGTTCATAGAGCTCCCGTTCACGTCGGACACGAGCGAGTTCAACACGCTTCGGTCGGGCAAGACCATCACGGTCGGCTACATCCCGCCGCAGGACACGCCCGAGGCGGGCGCGGTCCGGGCCGAGGGATACCGCTCGACCGGCGGGTACGCGCTGTCGTTCGGGTACTTCCCGATCAACTTCGACAACCCGGTGATCGGCCCGGTGTTCCGGCAGCTCTACTTCCGCCAGGCGCTCCAGCACCTGGTGGACCAGACGGGCTGGGTGAAGGCGTTCTACGACGGGAACGCGACGCCGACCTACGGGCCGGTGCCGTTCCAGCCGGCGAGCAGCCTCGTGAGCCCGCAGGAGAAGGTGAACCTGTACCCGTACTCGATAGCGGAGGCGGCGAAGCTGCTGAGCGAGCACGGCTGGAAGGTGCAGTCGGGTGGGCTCACCACCTGCGAGCGCCCCGGCAACGGCGCGAGCGAGTGCGGCGCGGGCATCAAGAAGGGACTCGGAATCTCGTTCAACATCGACTACGCGTCGGGGATCGCTCCGATGCAGGCTTCGATGAACGACCTCCAGGCATCCGCCGCACGGGTCGGGATCAAGATCGACCTCACGAGCCACCCGTACGCGTCGGTCGTGTCCTCGGCGGGACCATGCACGCCGAAAGAGTCGGGGTGCAAGTGGACCGCCGAGTACTGGGGCGGTGGGTGGACCTACCTGCCCGACTACCTGCCGACCGGGGAGGAGCTCTTCCAGACGGGAGCCGCCGCCAACTACGGCAGCTACTCGAACCCGCTCGCGGACAAGCTGATCGCCGCGACGACGACGAACTCCTCGCAGCAGGCGCTCGACGCGTACCAGAACTACATGGCGCAGCAGCTCCCGGTCATCTACACGCCGGAGTTCGCGGGAAGCCCCATGCAGGGCTTCCCCGCGGTCGTCGCGGACAACCTCGGGGGGTACGCGACGAACGCGTACCAGGGAATCCTGCCCGAGGACTGGTACGTCAAGTAGGAGGAGCTCCGGAGGCGCCGGGCGGGGCTACCCGCCCGGCGCTGGAGCGGGACGATGCGACCACGACGATCGATGCGAGTGCCGAGTGAGGGGTGTCGCGCCCCGGGCGACCGGAGCTGCCCGAGGTGACCGGCTTCCTGGTGCGGCGCCTCGGGCAGGCCGTTGTCGTCGTCCTCGGCGTCACGCTCGTGACGTTCGTGCTCCTGCACGCGCTTCCGGGGAGCCTCGCCCGATCGATCATCGGGCCGCGGGCGACCGCGCAGCAGATCGCGTCGTTCGACCGCGAGTACGGGCTCGACCGGTCGGTGTGGTACCAGTACTGGAGCTATCTCTGGGCCCTCGCGCACGGCAACCTCGGGTTCTCGTTCCACCTGAGCCGCCCGGTCACGAGCCTGCTCGGCTCGGAGCTCCCACGTGACCTCGTGCTCGGAGGGATCTCTCTCGTCCTGTCGCTCGCGATCGCGATCCCGGTCGGGGTCGCGCAGGCGGTGCGCAGGAACCGGCTCGGGGACTACGTCGGGACGGGTGTGAGCTTCGTCCTCTACTCGATGCCCACCTACGCGCTCGCGATAATCCTCATCCAGCTCCTCGCGATCACGTTCCACCTGTTCCCGGCCGAGGCCCCGCAGTCTGCGACGACGCTCGGGCTGCTCGCCCATCCGTCCGGGCTGGTGCTCCCCGTGCTCACCCTCACCCTCGTGACCTACGCGCAGTTCAGCCGTTACATGCGCTCCTCGGCGATCGAGACGCTCGCGCAGGACTACATCCGGACGGCACGCGCGACGGGCCTGCCCGAGCGCCTCGTGCTCTTCCGTCACCTGCTCCGCAACTCCCTGATCTCGGTCGTCACGCTCGTGGGCGTCAGCGTCCCTGTCGTCGTCACGGGCACGCTCATCGTCGAGCAGGTGTTCAACCTCCCGGGCGCCGGGCTCGAGTACTTCTACGCGGCCCAGTCGAACGACTACCCCGTGATGCTCGGGATCACCGTCGTCGTCGGAGTCGTCACGGTC
>JAJZBW010000074.1 GCA_021798745.1 Actinomycetes bacterium | reverse complement strand
TGCACGGGGAGCCCGCGGGCGGGCCTCGACCCCGCCCGCCCGGCCGCACACGACGACCGCCGACCCTGCCGAGGTGCTCCGCATGAACGCCGAAGAGATCACCGCCGCCGAGGACCTCGCTCGACAGCTCCGCGTCGACTCGATCCGCTGCAGCACGTCGGCCGGCTCCGGCCACCCCACCTCCTCGCTGTCGGCCGCGGACCTCCTCGCGGTGCTCGCGACGCGCCACCTCCGGTACGACTGGGCGCACCCGGAGCTCCCGACGAACGACCACCTCGTGTTCTCGAAGGGCCACGCCTCTCCGCTCATCTACTCGCTCTACCGGGCGGTGGGGGTCGTCGACGAGCACGAGCTCGTCGACACCTACCGGCGGTTCGGCGCGCGCCTCCAGGGCCACCCGACTCCCGTTCTCCCCTGGGTCGACCTCGCGACGGGCTCCCTCGGCCTCGGGATCGCCGCCGCGGTCGGGATCGCGCTCGCAGGAAGCCGGCTCGACGCGCTCCCCTACCGAGTGTGGGTCGTGTGCGGCGACAGCGAGCTGGCCGAGGGCTCCGTGTGGGAGGCGCTCGACAAGGCCGGCTACTACTCGCTCGCGAACTTCACGGCGATCGTCGACGTCAACCGCCTCGGCCAGCGCGGACCGACGGAGCTCGGTTGGGACCTCGACGCGTACGCGGCGAGAGTCGAGGCGTTCGGGTGCGCGGCCGTCACCGTCGACGGGCACGACGTCTCCGCCGTCGACGACGCGTTCACGCGGGCCGCCTCGACGGGCCGGCCGAGCGTGGTGCTCGCGCGCACCGTGAAGGGCAAGGGGGTGGCCGAGATCGAGGACAAGGAGGGCTGGCACGGAACGGCCCTCAAGCCGGACCTCGCGGAGCGCGCGATCCGGGAGCTCGGCGGGACGTCCTCCATCCGCGTGAGCTCGCCCCCCCCTCCGGGTGGCCGTCCCGCCATCACACCGGACCCTCTCGCGGCGATCGACCTCCCGCGCTACCCGCTCGGGGAGAAGGTCGCGACCCGCAAGGCCTACGGGGACGCTCTCGCAGCGCTCGCCGCACGGCCGGAGGTCGTCGTCCTCGACGCGGAGGTCGGCAACTCGACCGGTTCCGAGTCGTTCCTAAAGGTCGCCCCGGAGCGCTACTTCGAGACGTTCATCGCCGAGCAGCTCATGGTCGCGGCGGCGGGCGGGCTCGCGGCGCGCGGCTACATCCCGTTCGCGGCGACGTTCGGCGCCTTCTTCTCGCGGGCGTACGACTTCGTGCGCATGTCGGGCATCTCGGGCCTGAGGATCCGGCTGGCAGGCTCCCACGCGGGCGTCGAGATCGGCGCGGACGGACCGTCGCAGATGGCGCTCGAGGACCTCGCCGCGATGCGCGCCGTCCACGGCTCGACCGTTCTGTACCCGAGCGACGCGACGTGCGCGGTCGCGCTCGTCGTCGCGATGGCCGACGCCCCGAGCGTCGCGTACATGCGGACCACCCGAGGCACGTACCCCGTGCTGTACGGCCCGGACGAGGCATTCCCGATCGGGGGCTCGAAGACCGTCCGCTCGAGCGACTCCGACGAGGTCACCCTCGTCGGCGCGGGTGTCACGCTCTACCAGTGCCTCGCGGCTGCGGACCTCCTCGCAGCGGACGGGATCGCCGCACGCGTCGTCGACTGCTACTCGGTGAAGCCAGTCGACGCGGAGGGGCTCGCCGCCGCCTGCCGCGCCTCCGGCGGGCGTGTCGTCGTCGCCGAGGACCACTACCCCGAGGGCGGGCTCGGCGAGGCGGTTCTCGGAGCCCTCGCCGAGCAGGGCGTGAGCCCACGGTTCGCGCACCTCGCGGTCCGCGGGCTGTCGAGCTCGGGGACCCCCGAGGAGCTGCTCGACGCGGCGGGGATCTCCGCCGTCCACGTCGCGGACGCGGCGCGCTCGCTCCTTCGCGCCTGACCGCTCGTGCGACCGGGCGCGTGACCGGCGCGTGCGAGGGCCCGGGACGTGCACGGGCCCTCGGCGGTCGGCACCTGAGTCGCCGCGGCCGCATGCTCCCGGACAGCTCCCCGACCCGGGGCCCGACGCCGCCCTCCGCTACCGTGGCCAGATGGCCACCGTCCTGCTGGCCCCCGGAGAGGCCGCCGCGGAGCTCCAGCTCGACCTCGACCCGATCGCGCCCGGGCCTCTCGTCGGCGTCGGGGGGGTCGCTTGCGGGCCCCACCGCCTCTCCGCCCTCCTCGGGGCGACCTGGCACCACCGGTGGCTCCACGTGGACGCACCCGGCGCGCTCGTCGTGCTCCCCGCGTGGGTCCCCGAGATCGCCGGCACGACCCGCCACCGCGGGCCCCGCACGGACGACGCTCCCGTCGCGCGCGCCCGCCCGCAGGCTCCGGGCCGCTGGCCCGCGCTGACGGCGAACCTCTCGCGCGCAGCGGAGGAGCGCGCGGTCGCGTCGGCCCCCGGCGCAGACCGCGACCGCCCCGCTCTCGCCGCGCTCGAGCGGGAGTTCCTCGACGGGTTCTTCACGCCCGACGCGGGAGACCTCGCCGCGCTCGCGGCCTGGCGCGCACGGCTCGGCTCCCTCGCCGGGACAGGGCCCGATCAGCTCGCGGAGAGCCCCGAGCTGTACGTGGAGGCCGTCCGGGTCCTCGTCCGCCAGCTCGCGCTCGTGGGAGCCGACGTGCTCGACGACGCTCTCGTCTGCGAGCTCGACCTCTTCGCTCGGGACCTCACGGCGTCGGAGGCCCGCGGTCTCGTCCGCGCCGGGGAGGTGCTCGGCGCCGTGGTCGGAAGGTGACCACACCGGTTCGTGGCTGAGAGCACCCGCGTGCTCGGGCGCGTCGTCGCGGCCGTCGACCGGGTCCAGCGGCGACGCGCGCCTCTCGGGGTCGTCGTCGCGCTCCAGCGGAAGCTCGACGACGACAACGGAGGCAGTCTCGTCGCAAGCCTCGCCTACTCCGGGTTCGTCGCGGTGTTCCCGCTCCTCCTCGTGCTCGTCACCGTGCTCGGGATCGTCGCGGGCAACGACCCCGGCGTCGCGCACGCGGTCGAGCGCTCCGTGCTCGCACAGTTCCCGATCATCGGGAGCGACCTCCAGCACAACGTGCGCGCCCTTCACCGCGCGAGCGTCCCCGGGCTCGTCGTCGGGCTCGTCGGCCTCGCGTGGGGCGCGACCGGTCTCGGCCGGGCCGGCGTGTTCACGATGGAGCAGGTCTGGGACGTGCCCGAGGCGCACCGCCTCGGCCCCGTCGCGCGAGCCGCACGGAGCGTCGCGTTCCTCCTCGTCCTCGGGCTCGGCGTCGGCGCCACGGGATTTCTCTCGGGCTTCGGGCTCCTCGGGCGGCACGGAGTCCCCGTCGGGGTCGCCGTCGCCCTCGCCTCGCCCGCCGCGACCATCGCGTGCTATCTCGCAGGCCTCCGCCTGATCACGGCTCGCTCGGTCCCCTGGCGACGCCTCGTCCCGGGGGCCGTGGCCGGAGGCCTCGCCTGGAGCGCGCTCGAGGCGACGGGCGACCTCCTCGTCGGGCGGGTCCTCCGCCACGAGAGCGCCGTGTACGGGATGTTCGCGATCGTCCTCGGCCTCCTCGCGTGGATCTACCTCGGGTCGCGTGTGGCCGTGTACGCGGCGGAGCTCAACGCCGTGCTCGCGCACCGACTGTGGCCGCGCTCCCTCGTCGCTCCTCGCACCGGTGCCGACGCGCTCGCTCTCGCGCTCGTCGCCGAACGTGACGGCACGCGAGACGGGGCGCGCCGCCCGCCCGGCCCGTCTGACAACGATGCCGCCCCGCACGTGGCCGACGAGGCCGCTCACCGCCCTTGACCGCGGCACGGGGCGCGAGAAAAGATCTCGTCGGGCTCCTTACGCGACGCGACCCGGGCGGGGGGCGCCCGGGTCGCGTGCCCTGCGACCTCGCGACCATGTCCCTGGGGGGGTTCGGAACAGTCTGCGAATAGGTCTGATGACATTCTACGACCACTTCGCGCCTGTCGAATACCCTTCGCGAGAAGAGCAACACAGCCGTAACAGCAGGTTGGCACGGCCTTGTGAATCCGTTCACCGGCCTGTCACCTCCGGGAGCCCGACGCGCGACCGCCGGCCGCCCGGCGGGTCGGACCGGGCCCGCGGGTGACGCGGGACGGCGTCCGAGCCTCAGGGGAACACGACCGTCGTCCGACCGTTGAGCATGATCCTGTGCTCGACGTGCCAGCTCACGGCGCGCGCGAGCGCCGCGCACTCGATGTCCCGCCCGATCGCGACGAGCTGCTCGACCGAGTGCCGGTGCTCGACGCGAGCGACCTCCTGCTCGATGATCGGCCCCTCGTCGAGCTCCGACGTCACGTAGTGCGCGGTCGCCCCGATGAGCTTCACGCCATGCTCGTAGGCCTGGTGGTAGGGGCGGGCGCCCTTGAAGCTCGGGAGGAACGAGTGGTGGATGTTGATCGCCCGACCGGCGAGCCGCTCGGCGAGCCCGGGCGAGAGGACCTGCATGTAGCGCGCGAGCACGACCAGGTCGACCCCGAGGTCGTCGACGAGCCCGAGGATGCGCGCCTCCTGGTCCGGGCGCGTCACGTCGGTCACGGGAAGGTGGTGGAAGTCGAGCCCGTAGGACGCGACGAGCTCGGCGAAGTCCGGGTGGTTCGACACGACCGCCGCGACGTCCGCGTGCAGCGAGCCGATCCTCCAGCGGTAGAGGAGGTCGTTCAGGCAGTGCCCGAGCCTGCTCACGAGCACGAGGATCCGGGGTCGCGCGGACGCGTCGTGCATCCCCCAGGACATCTCCATCTCGGTCGCGAGCGGGGCGAACGCGTCGCGGAGCTCGTCGACCGCGAGGCCCAGGGGCAGCGACGCCTCGACGCGCATGAAGAACCGCCTGCTCGGGGCCGCGAACTGCTGGCTCTCGTCGATGTTGACACCCCGGTCCGCGAGCAGGCCGGACACCGCGCGCACGATCCCGACCCGGTCCGGGCAGGCGAGCGTGAGGACTGCCCGCGCGCGCCCTCCCACGTCCCCGGTCGCGTCCTCGGAGCGCGCCGAGCTCGGCATCGCGGGGGTCAGTACCGGTAGTGGTCGGGCTTGTACGGGCCCGCCACAGGCACCCCGAGGTACGTCGACTGCGCCGGAGTGAGCTCTGTGAGCCTCACCCCGAGGGCAGCGAGGTGCATCCGGGCGACCTTCTCGTCGAGCTCCTTCGGAAGCACGTGCACGGACCGCGCGTACTCGTCGGGCCTCGTGAAGAGCTCGACCTGGGCGATCGTCTGGTTCGCGAACGAGTTCGACATCACGAAGCTCGGGTGCCCGGTCGCGTTCCCGAGGTTGAGAAGTCGCCCCTCGGACAGCACGAGCACCGAGTGCCCGTCCGGGAAGCGCCACTCGTCCACCTGGGGCTTCACGTTCACGCGCTCGATCCCCGGAGTCGCGGCGAGGCCGGCCATGTCGATCTCGTTGTCGAAGTGACCGATGTTCCCGACGATCGCGAGGTGCTTCATGCGAGCCATGTGCCCGGCAGTCACGATGTCCCGGTTGCCCGTGGCGGTCACGAAGATGTCCGCGCGCTCGACCACGTCGTCCACCGTCGTGACCTCGTAGCCGTCCATCGCCGCCTGCAGCGCGCAGATGGGGTCGACCTCCGTGACGACGACGCGCGCCCCCTGGCCGCGGAGCGACTCCGCGCATCCCTTGCCGACGTCGCCGTAGCCGCAGACGACCGCGACCTTCCCGCCGATGAGGACGTCGGTCGCGCGGTTGATGCCGTCCACGAGCGAGTGCCGGCACCCGTACTTGTTGTCGAACTTCGACTTCGTCACGGAGTCGTTCACGTTGATCGCGGGGAACAGCAGCGTCCCGGCCTCGGCCATCTGGTAGAGGCGGTGCACGCCCGTCGTGGTCTCCTCCGTGACGCCCCGAATGCCCGCGGACGCGCTCGTCCAGCGGGTCGGGTCCTCCTCGAGCGACATCCGGAGCGCGTCGAGGAGCGCGACGACCTCGTCCGAGTCGTCGACCGTCGCGTCGGGCACCTTTCCGAGCGCCTCGTACTCGACTCCTCTGTGGACGAACAGCGTCGCGTCGCCCCCGTCGTCGAGGATCATGTTCGGCCCCGTCTCGCCCGGCCACACGAGCGCGTCGAGCGTGCTCGCCCAGTACTCCGCGAGCGTCTCGCCCTTCCACGCGAACACCGGGACGCCGCTCGGGGCGTCCGGGGTGCCGCCCGGCCCCACGACGACGGCCGCCGCCGCGTGGTCCTGGGTCGAGAAGATGTTGCACGACGCCCAGCGCACGCGCGCCCCGAGCGCGACGAGCGTCTCGATGAGCACGGCCGTCTGCACCGTCATGTGGAGCGAGCCCGTGATCCGCGCCCCCGCGAGCGGCTGACCGGGCCCGAGCTCGGCACGAAGCGCCATGAGACCGGGCATCTCGTTCTCGGCGAGCCCGATCTCCTTGCGCCCGAAGGCTGCGAGCCCGAGATCCGCGACCCGGTACTCACCCTCGCCCAGCACCCGACCCGATCCCATGACCACCCTCGCTCCCGCGCGCACTCGCGCCCGACTCGACGACGCACCGCCGCGCGCGCACGAGTCCCCGCGTCCTTCGGAGAGGGGCCGCGCGCACGCCGCTCCGGCGAGTCTACGGTCCGGCCAGGTCCCGTCGCCCCGCCCCACGCCTCGTGCCCGTCCCGTCCCGTCCCGGCTCCGGCTCCGGCGGCGGGAACCGAGTCAGGCCCGGGCGAGCCAGCGCTCGCCGTGGCGCAGGCGCGACTCGAGCTGCTCCAGCGTCGCCTCGGTCACGCGTCCGAGCCCTGCGAGCCGGTTCAGCTCCGCGTTGACCTTCGCGTGGGACCACCCCGTTCGCCGGGCGAGAGCACGTGCGACCGCGCTGTTCGCGAGCCGGAGCTGGGCCTTGCGCTCCGCGCGCGTGCGCGCTCCCGCGGGGCCCTCGGGCGCGGCCCCGTCCTCCTGCCCGCTCGCCACCCCTGCGAGCGGGGGAGGGGCGCCGAGCTCGAGGAGGAGCCCGGGATCGTCGTCCGGCGCCGGGGGCTCCTCCACCCCGTCGCCCGGAGCGTCCACCGCGCCCGTCGCGACCGCGGAGATCACCGTGAAGAGCGAGAGCTGGCCCCCGTCCTCGAGCCCGGGCTCGCCCGCTCCCTCCGCCGCGACGCCCGCGTCCCGTCGTGCTCGCGTCGCGAGACCCGGGTCGGCGCGCGCGAGCACGTGACGCCGTGCCTCCGCGATCCGGACCGCCCACGCGCGAAGACGGGGATCGTCGGGGATGAACAGGTACGCTCCCTGCTGCCCGACGCCTGCGGTCCATCGAACGAGCCGCCCGACCGCCTGGCGGAAGAACAGCTCCGTCGTCGTCGTGGTCGCGTACACCCCGACGCGTAGCCGGGGGATGTCGACGCCCTCGGACACCATCCGGACCGCGACGAGCCACTCGCTCGTCCCGGTCGCGAACGCCTCGATGTGGCGCGACGCGTCCGGGTCGTCCGAGGTCGCGATCGTCGGGACCGTGCGGAACGAGCGCTCGAGGAGCCCCGCGATCGCCCGCGCGTGCGCCTGGTCCGTCGCGATCACGAGCCCACCGGCCTCCGGCTGACCCCGACGCACCTCGCGAAGCCGGCCGTGCGCGGACGCGAGCACCTCCGGGAGCCACTGCCCCTCGAGCGAGAGCGCCGTGCGCAGCCGCTCGTTCGCGCGCGCCGAGGCGAGCTCGTCGTCGAAGGTCGCCGAGTGAAGCTGCCCGTCCGAGGACGCCCACTCCATGTGCCCGTTCGTCCGCGGGAAGTACACGGGGCGCACGACCCGACGCTCGGCGAGCGCCTCTGCGTAGCCGTGCTCGAAGTCCGGCCTCGCCTCGTCGAGCTCGTACCGGACGAACGGGATCGACCGCGTGTCCGACCGGAACGGCGTCCCCGAGAGCGACAGCCGGCGACGTGCCGGCGAGAACGCGCGCCCGAGGGCCTCGCCCCAGGCGCGCTCCTCCCCCGCGTGGTGGATCTCGTCGAGGACCACGAACGCGCCGCGAGCGACCCGCGCGAGCGCCGGCGCCGCGCTCGCCACCTGCTGGTAGGTCGTCACGATCCCGTGCATGTCCGGCGGGAGGGGGCCGTGCGCGGGAGACCAGGAGCCGTCGAGGTGGAGATCGAGCTCGCTCGCGGCACGGGCCCACTGCAGGCGCAGGTGCGCGGTCGGCACCACGACCACGAGCCGCCCGGGCGCACGGGCGAGCTCGCGTCGCGCCGCCGCGAGCGCGAACGTCGTCTTGCCTGCTCCCGGCGTCGCGACGGCGAGGAAGTCGCTCGCCTCGGACTCCGCGAAGCGGTCCAGCGCGGCACGTTGCCACGGCCTCAGTCGGATCGTGCGCGCCATCGCGCCGCCGAAGGTAGCAAGGCGCGGCACCGCCTCTCGCCGCGCGGGCCGGGTCTCGCGGTCCGGTCGGGGAGCTCAGGGCGCGCGGTGCGCGCGGTCGCCGTCGCGGATCCCCCCGCGGGCGACGACGCGTGCGAGCACCCCGAGCGAGGAGGAGCGGACGGCCGCGAGGTGCCGGAGCACCTCGAGCTCGCGGCCGATGCCGCCCGGCTGGGCGCGGGTCGTCACCACGCACCTCGAGCACGGCCTCACGACCTCGACGACCGCTCCACCGAGCCCGTAGCGCGCTCCGGGCTCGAGCGGGCCCTCGGCCGCGACGAGCACGTTCGGCCTGAAGCGGCGCACGTCGAGCCCGAGGTCGGGGCGCTCGGCCGCGACGTCCGCGAGCTCGCCGGTCGTGAGCAGGTGCAGAGGGCTCGAGTCGACGAGCGATCCGGGCACGCCCTCCCAGGTCACGACGCCCGCCTCCTCGTCCTCGAAGTCCGCCGAGGACTCGAACCGGGCGGCACGCGCCGGGTCGGCCCCGACGAGGCGCACCCGCCGCCCGAGCCAGGAGCTGAGTGCCGCGTCGAGCTCGGTCCCGGGCTCGAGCTCCGGGCGACCCGGCACGCGGACCCGCACGTCCGCGCCCTCCCGGCGGGCGCTGGCCTCGAGCAGCCGGCCCTCCCTCTTCGCGGAGAGCACCGTCCCCGTCCCGAGGTCGAGCACCCCGAAGGAGCGGTCGCCCACCGCGCCCGTCTCGTCGACCTCGAGGAGCTCCGACCGCTCCCCCTGCATCGACTTCACCGGGTATCGCCACAGCCCCGCAACGTGCACGGCCGGACGCTACCTCGCGTGCCCCGCGCGCCCACGGCCCCGACGGGCCCGACCGCACCCGACGTGCCTGCTCCCCCCGGGCAGCGGTCAGGCGGTCCGGCGGTACCTTCGGACGGCGAGCGGTGCGAGGACGACGACGATCCCGGCGGTCCACGCGAGGCTCTGCCACACGAGCGTCGAGGTCGGTCCGCCGAGCATGAGAGCGCGCGCAGTGTTCACCACGACGCTCACCGGCTGGTGGGTCGCGAACCCCTGCAACCAGCTCGGCATCGTCTGGACCGGGACGAACGCGGCCGACGCGAACGTGAGCGGGAACAGAAGCGGGAAGGCCATCACCTGGGCGGTCTCGCTGTTCGGGGCCGAGAGCCCGACGAATGCGAAGCCCCACGAGAGCGCGTACGCGAACACCACGATGATCGCGATCCCCGCGAGGAACGCGGCCGCGCTCGTCTGGACGCGGAACCCGACCGCGTACCCGATGCCCGTGATGAGCGCCGCCACGAACAGGTTCCGCACGAGGTCCGCGATGGTCCGCCCCGCGAGCACCGCGGAGCGCGCCATCGGGAGCGCTCGGAACCGCTCGACGATCCCCTTGTGGAGGTCCTCCGCGAGGCCGATCGAGGTCGCGACCGAACCGAACGCGACGGTCTGCACGAAGATCCCGGGGATGAGGAAGTTCACGTAGCTCCCGTGCGGCGGGTGGATCGCCCCGCCGAAGACGTAGCGGAACAGGAGCACGAACATGATGGGCTGGACGCTCGAGAAGAACAGCGCCTCGGGCACGCGCACGTAGCCGATCAGGTTCCGGGTCGTGAGCGTCGCGGTGTCCGCGACGGCCCACCGCATGCGTGCCGCGAGCCCGTCCGGCACGCGGGCCGCGCTCTCGGGAGCCGGTGCCCCGGCGATCACGACCGCTCCCGAGCCGTCGACGAGGGCGCCGAGGAGGGCGCCGAGCTCGCAGCCGTCCGCTCCTCCGCCGCGTGGCCCGTGAGCGTGAGGAACACGTCGTCGAGGCTCGGCTCGCGCAGCGAGAAGCGGAGGGGCACGATGCCCGCCCGGTCGAGCGCACGGAGCGCGTCCGTCGCGACGGCGGCTCCGCCGTCGGCCGGGAGCTCGACGTCGTTCCCGAGCACCCGCGGGCGCTTCGCAGACACGCTCTCGAGGAGCTGCGCGGCTCGCGCCGCCGTGTCCGCGTCGGAGAGCCCCACCTCGAGGACCGTCGCTCCGAGGTCGGCCTTCAACGCGGCGGGGGTCCCCTCCGCGATGACCCTGCCGTGGTCCACGACCGCGACGCGGCTCGCGAGCCGGTCGGCCTCCTCGAGGTACTGGGTCGTGAGAAGGACCGTCGTGCCCGTCTCGACGAGACCCTCGATCACGCCCCACAGGCCGATCCGCGCGGGCGGGTCGAGCCCGGTCGTCGGCTCGTCGAGGAAGAGCACCTCGGGCCGCGCGACGAGCGCCGCCGCGAGGTCGAGCCGGCGCCTCATCCCACCCGAGTAGGTCTTCAGCGTCCGGTCCGCTGCGTCCGTGAGCTCGAACTGGTCGAGGAGCTCCTTGCTCCGGGTCGCGACGACCGGTCGGGGCAGGTGGTTGAGCCGCCCGACCATTCGCAGGTTCTCCCGTCCCGTGAGGTTCTCGTCGACCGCCGCGTACTGCCCGGCGAGGCCGAACAGGCTCCGCACGAGCTCCGGCTCGCGCACGACGTCCCGCCCGAGCACCTTCGCCCCGCCCTCGTCCGGGCGCAGGATCGTCGTGAGGATGCGCACCACCGTCGTCTTGCCCGCTCCGTTCGGGCCGAGCAGCCCGAACACCGTGCCCCGCTCGACGTCGAAGCTCACCCCGTCGAGCGCGAGCACCCCGCGCGGGAACCGCTTCACGAGGCCAGACACCTCGATCGCTGATGGCACCGCCTGCTCCTCGTCGTCAGTCGTCCCCGGGCGGGTGCCGGGCGTCGGTCTCGCGAGCGCGGCAGGGGGTCGGGCACCCGCGACCCGAGGCTACCCGAGCGCGCGCGACGCGAGCGCGCCCGCCGTGCGAGCCGCCGCGCGGGCCGTGCCCGTCAGGCGAGACGCGGGAGGAGGCCGCGGGCCAGCCGTTCGACCTTCGGTGCGGGGACCGCGGCGTAGAGCTCGACGAGGTACGAGCCGGAGAGCAGGTAGAGGTAGTGCTCGGGCGCGGCCACGTAGGAGAAGGCCGCAGAGCCGAGGTGGGCCACGGTGGACACGCGATGGGCTCGGGAGACCCCGGCGCGGATGGCCGAGAGCTCCGCGGCGTTCGCGTGCAGGTACACGATCGTCGCCTGGTTCGCCGCATGGCCCGTCGCGCCGAAGTACGAGCAGATGAGAGAGCCCTTCGGCGACCGCGGCCGCACGGAGTGGACGGCCACCGCGTCGATGCCGAGCTCCGCGTCGAGCACCCGGACCGTCACCGTCGCGCACGAGACCGTCCGGGCAGCGTGAGCGAGCGCCCCGGTCGCGGCCGGCGACGCGCCGGACGCGGGACCGGCGGCGAGGGGCACCACGAGGAGCGACGCTCCGACGACGGACGCTCCGACGACGGACGCGGCGAACACGGACGCCCGGGACATCGGCCGAGCGTACAGCCGGGCGGACCCGGGTGTGCGCACCGCGCGAGCGGCGCGAGACTCTCCCGATGGCCGACCGCCGCGACGATCGTCCTCGGCGACGGAGCGGACGTCTCGCGACCGCCGCCGGGCGGGACCCACGGACGTCGCGACACGACCGGTCGCCGCGCGCCCCGTTCGAGGCAGGGCCGGAGCTCGAGCTCGCCTGCGGGGAGATGGCCTCCGGAGGAGGGTGCGTCGCGCGAGCCCCGGACGGGCGCGTCGTGTTCGTCCGCCACGCGCTCCCGGGAGAGCTCGTGGTCGCCCGGGTCACGGCCGAGAGCGCGTCGTTCCTGCGAGCGGATGCCGTCGCGGTGCTCGAGCCCTCCGCGGACCGTGTCGATCCGCCCTGCCCGCACGCGGGCCCCGGGCGCTGCGGAGGGTGCGACTGGCAGCACGTCGCGCTCGCCGCCCAGCGCGAGCTGAAGGGCGGGCTCGTCTCCGGGCACCTCCGGCACCTCGCCGGTGTCGAGGTCCCGGTCGTCGTCGAGCCACTCGAGGACGACGCGGGCCTCGGGTGGAGGACGCGCGTCCGGTTCGCGGTCGGTCCGAACGGCGCCGTCGGGTTCCGGCGCCACCGCTCCCACGACGTCGAGCCCGTCGAGCGGTGCCCCGTGGCGTCCGCCGAGGTGGAGCGCGCCGGCGTCGAGGCTCGCCCGTGGCCGGGGGCGCGCGAGGTCGAGGTCTTCGCGCCGCCCGCGCCGCCCGGTGGCGTCGCGACGGCAGTCG